>NZ_JBFAKM010000004.1:1926-3645 GCF_040655695.1 Polymorphospora sp. NPDC050346
TTACACAGTGGACGCGAGCATCTTTGTGGTCAAGTTGTCAAGGGCGGACGGTGGATGCCTTGGCACCAGGAGCCGATGAAGGACGTGGGAGGCCGCGATAGGCCTGGGGGAGCTGTCAACCAAGCTGTGATCCCAGGGTGTCCGAATGGGGAAACCTGGCATCAGTCATGTGATGTCACCCGCACCTGAATGCATAGGGTGTGTGGAGGGAACGCGGGGAAGTGAAACATCTCAGTACCCGTAGGAAGAGAAAACAATAGTGATTCCGTGAGTAGTGGCGAGCGAAAGCGGATTTAGGCTAAACCGGTTGCGTGTGATACCTGTCAGGGGTTGCGTGGTCGGGGTTGTGGGACTCTGCTGGACAAGCTGACACTTGTTCGAGAAGTTATAAAGCCAGTTGCTAGCCGAATGGTGTGGGAAAGCCAACCGTAGTCGGTGATAGTCCGGTAGGTGAAAGTGGCTGGTCTTCTGTGGATGTTCCCGAGTAGCGGCGGACCCCTGTAATCTGCCGTGAATCTGCCAGGACCACCTGGTAAGCCTGAATACTTCCTGGTGACCGATAGCGGACTAGTACCGTGAGGGAATGGTGAAAAGTACCCCGGGAGGGGAGTGAAATAGTACCTGAAACCGTTCGCCTACAATCCGTCGGAGCCTTTAGGGGTGACGGCGTGCCTTTTGAAGAATGAGCCTGCGAGTTAGTGGCATGTGGCGAGGTTAACCCGTGTGGGGTAGCCGTAGCGAAAGCGAGTCTTAATAGGGCGTTTAGTCGCATGTTCTAGACCCGAAGCGGAGTGATCTAGCCATGGGCAGGCTGAAGCGCGGGTAAGACCGTGTGGAGGGCCGAACCCACCAACGTTGAAAAGTTGGGGGATGACCTGTGGTTAGGGGTGAAAGGCCAATCAAACTCCGTGATAGCTGGTTCTCCCCGAAATGCATTTAGGTGCAGCGTTGCGTGTTTCTTGCCGGAGGTAGAGCACTGGATGGTCTAGGGGGCCTACAAGCTTACCGAAATCAGCTAAACTCCGAATGCCGGTAAGTTAGAGCGTGGCAGTGAGACTGCGGGGGATAAGCTTCGTAGTCGAGAGGGAAACAGCCCAGATCACCAGCTAAGGCCCCTAAGCGTGTGCTAAGTGGAAAAGGATGTGGGGTCGCATAGACAACCAGGAGGTTGGCTTAGAAGCAGCCACCCTTTAAAGAGTGCGTAATAGCTCACTGGTCAAGTGGTTCCGCGCCGACAATGTAGCGGGGCTCAAGTACACCGCCGAAGCTGTGGCATTCACATTTTTACTTCGCCTATGCCTTTGGGTGTGGGTGCAGGTGTGTGGATGGGTAGGGGAGCGTCGTGCCGGGGGTGAAGCAGCGGGGTGACCCAGCTGTGGACGCGGCACGAGTGAGAATGCAGGCATGAGTAGCGAATGAAGGGTGAGAAACCCTTCCGCCGGATGACCAAGGGTTCCAGGGCTAGGTTAATCCGCCCTGGGTGAGTCGGGACCTAAGGCGAGGCCGAGAGGCGTAGTCGATGGACAACGGGTTGATATTCCCGTACCCGCGAAAGAGCGCCCATGATGAACCTCGTTGTGCTAACCACGTGATCTGGTGGAGGTCTTCGGACTGATGCTGGTGAGCCTGGGAACCTGGCGGGTAGTAGTCAAGCGATGGGGTGACGCAGGAAGGTAGCTGATCCCGGCCGGTGGTTGTGCCGGGGTAAGCGTGTAGGTC
>NZ_JBFAKM010000004.1:3742-5029 GCF_040655695.1 Polymorphospora sp. NPDC050346
TGTGGCTGAGACGTGATGCCGAGCCGATTCAGGTGAAGTCAGTGATCCTATGCTGCCGAGAAAAGCCTCTAGCGAGTTCTTAGCGGCCCGTACCCCAAACCGACACAGGTGGTCAGGTAGAGAATACCGAGGCGATCGGGCGAACTGTGGTTAAGGAACTCGGCAAATTGCCCCCGTAACTTAGGGAGAAGGGGGGCCGGACGCGTGAAGGGACTTGCTCCTGGAGCGTGGTATGGCCGCAGAGAGCAGGGGGAAGCGACTGTTTACTAAAAACACAGGTCCATGCGAAGAAGTAATTCGATGTATATGGACTGACGCCTGCCCGGTGCTGGAACGTTAAGGGGACCGGTTAGCTCTTCGGGGCGAAGCTGAGAACTTAAGCGCCAGTAAACGGCGGTGGTAACTATAACCATCCTAAGGTAGCGAAATTCCTTGTCGGGTAAGTTCCGACCTGCACGAATGGCGTAACGACTTCCCCACTGTCTCAACCACAGGCCCGGCGAAATTGCATTACGAGTAAAGATGCTCGTTACGCGCGGCAGGACGGAAAGACCCCGGGACCTTTACTATAGCTTGACATTGGTATCTGAATTAGCTTGTGTAGGATAGGTGGGAGCCGGTGAAGCTTGTACGCCAGTACAGGTGGAGGCAATCTTGAAATACCACTCTGGTTGATTTGGGTATCTAACTTGGGGCCGTGATCCGGTTCAGGGACAGTGTCTGGTGGGTAGTTTAACTGGGGCGGTTGCCTCCTAAAGGGTAACGGAGGCGCCCAAAGGTTCCCTCATCCTGGTTGGCAATCAGGTGTTGAGTGTAAGTGCACAAGGGAGCTTGACTGTGAGACTGACGGGTCGAGCAGGGACGAAAGTCGGGACTAGTGATCCGGCACTTGCGTGTGGAAGCGGTGTCGCTCAACGGATAAAAGGTACCCCGGGGATAACAGGCTGATCTTCCCCAAGAGTCCATATCGACGGGATGGTTTGGCACCTCGATGTCGGCTCGTCGCATCCTGGGGCTGTAGCAGGTCCCAAGGGTTGGGCTGTTCGCCCATTAAAGCGGTACGCGAGCTGGGTTTAGAACGTCGTGAGACAGTTCGGTCCCTATCCGCCGTGCGCGTAGGATACTTGAGAAGGGCTGTCCCTAGTACGAGAGGACCGGGACGGACGAACCTCTGGTGTGCCAGTTGTTCCGCCAGGAGCATGGCTGGTTGGCTACGTTCGGAAGGGATAACCGCTGAAAGCATCTAAGCGGGAAGCTCGCTTCAAGATGAGGTATCCCACCCACTTT
>NZ_JBFAKM010000004.1:5126-289538 GCF_040655695.1 Polymorphospora sp. NPDC050346
GTGGGTGGTGTTTGATAAGTCGATAGTGTTACGGCGGTTATGGCGGAGGGGAAACGCCCGGTTACATTCCGAACCCGGAAGCTAAGCCCTCCAGCGCCGATGGTACTGCACTCGTGAGGGTGTGGGAGAGTAGGACACCGCCGGACTTCTTATAGTTGAGGGCCGCCCCCTTTCCCGGGGTCGGCCCTCAACTGCGTTAGGCCGCCGTCGACGGACGGCCCGAGGAAGGACATAGCTGTGAGTTCAGGACCGGAGGGCGGCAACCGCCCTCGTCGCGACGACGAGCGACCCGATCGTGGCCGTGGCCGTGACGGGTCTTCTTCGCGGGGCGACCGTCCGCCGTACCGAGGTGACCGGGACCGGGGCGGCTACTCGGGTGGCCAGCGTGGCGGCTACCGCGACGATCGTGACTCCCGGGGCGGAGCCCGCGACGGCGGCCGCCAGGGCGGCTACGGCGGCGGCGACCGCGACCGTGGTCCGCGTGATGGCGGCGATCGTTCCGGTGGCTTCCGTGGTGACCGGGATCGTGGTCCGCGTGACGGTGGCGGGTTCCGGTCGGGGGACCGTGACGGTGGATACCGTTCCGGTCCGCCGCGTGACGGTGCCGACCGTGGCTACCGCGGCGGCGACCGCGACTCCCAGGGCGGTGGCTTCCGCGGCCGCGACCGTGCGGAAGGTTTCCGCTCGGGGCCGCCGCGTGAGGGTGGGTTCCGTTCCGGTGACCGGGACCGTGGCCCCCGTGAGGGCGGCTTCCGTGGCGGCGACCGGGACCGGGACGGTGGATACCGCTCCGGGCCGCGTGATGGCGGCGATCGTTCCGGTGGCTTCCGTGGTGACCGGGATCGTGGTCCGCGTGACGGTGGCGGGTTCCGGTCGGGGGACCGTGACGGTGGATACCGTTCCGGTCCGCCGCGTGACGGTGCCGACCGTGGCTACCGCGGCGGCGACCGCGACTCCCAGGGCGGCGGCTTCCGTTCCGGTGACCGGGACCGTGGCTCCCGTGAGGGCGGCTTCCGTGGTGACCGCGACCGTGGTCCGCGTGAGGGTGGCTTCCGTGGCGGCGACCGCAAGGACGGCTTCCGTTCCGGGCCGCCGCGTGAGGGTGGGTTCCGTTCCGGTGACCGGGACCGTGGCCCCCGTGAGGGCGGCTTCCGGGGCGGCGACCGGGACTCGCGTGGAGGCGGCTTCCGCGGCGACCGGGACCGTGGCCCGCGTGAGGGTGGTTTCCGCGGTGGTGACCGCGATGGTGGCTTCCGTAGCGAACGGCCGCGTGAAGGCGGTTTCCGTGGCGGCGACCGCGACGGTGGTTACCGCCCGGGGCAGCGCGACGGCGGTGACCGGCCGGGTGGTTTCCGGGGCGGCGACCGGGACCGTGGTCCCCGTGAGGGTGGCTTCCGGGGCGGCGACCGGGACCGTGCTCCGCGTGAGGGCGGCTTCCGCGGTGGGGACCGCGACCGTGGTCCCCGTGAGGGCGGCTTCCGGGGCGGCGACCGCGACCGTGGCCCCCGTGAGGGTGGTTTCCGTGGCGGTGACCGTGAGGGCGGCTTCCGTTCGGAGCGGCCGCGTGGCGGTGACCGGCCGGGTGGCTTCCGCGAGGGTGGCTTCCGTGGTGACCGGGACCGTGGTCCGCGTGAGGGCGGGTTCCGTGGCGACCGGGAGCGTGGCGACCGGGACCGTGGCCCGCGTGAGGGTGGCTTCCGGGGCGGGGACGACCGGCGTGGCCGGTTCGACCGTGACGAACGCCGCGACGGCGGGCCCCGCGACCAGAGCGAGTACCGCCCGGCCGGCGAGCCGGAGCGGGCGTCGGCACCGGGCGCTCCCGAACTCTCCGACGAGATCGTGGCCAGCGACCTCGACAAGGACGTACGCGCCGAACTGCTGTCGCTCGCGAAGCCGGTCGCCGAGACGGTTGCCCGGCACCTCGTGGCGACCGGCCTGCTGATCGACGACGAGCCCGAGGAGGCGCTCGCGCACGCGCTCGCCGCCCGCCGGCTGGCGTCGCGGATCGCGGCCGTACGCGAGGCGGTCGGGCTGGCTGCGTACCGGGCCGGGGAGTGGCAGACCGCGATCGCGGAGCTGCGGACGTACCACCGGATGAGCGGGCGGCAGACGCACCTGGCGGTGCTCGCGGACAGTGAGCGGGCGCTCGGCCGGCCGGAGCGGGCGATCGACCTGTTCCGTGGCGCGGACCGGGACGCGCTCGACCCGGCGACCGCGATCGAGCTGCTCATCGTGGCCGCCGGTGCCCGGGGCGACCTCGGCCAGGGTGACGCCGCGGTGGCGATGTTGCAGGTACGCGAGCTGAGCGGCCAGGCCACCGAGCCGTGGGCCGGCCGGCTGCGGTACGCGTACGCGGACTCGCTGCTGGCGGTCGGCCGCCGGGACGAGGCCCGGGAGTGGTTCGCCCGGGCGGTGGAGGCCGACGAGGAGGGCGAGACCGACGCCGCCGAGCGGCTGCTCGAACTCGACGGCGTGCTGATCGAGGGCGACGACGAGGAGCTCGAGGACGGCGCGGAAGAGGCCGACGAGGAGGCCGAGGGGCGCGACGAGCGTTCCGGGTCCGAGGTGTCGGGCGTGGCGACGGACGGCGGGGACACCGTACCGGCGGACGGCGAGACCGTCGAGGCGGTCGCCGCGGCCCGGGTGGTCGACGGCGGCCGGCCGGAGAGCGACGTCACGGAGGTGGAGGAGTCCGGGTACGCCGACAGCGGCGCTGTCACCGTGCACGAGGACGAGAAGGACCTCCACGAGGACGAGAAGGACCTCCACGACGACGAGAAGGACCTGCCGGTCGAGGTGGACGATGAGCCGTCGGACCACCGGAGCGGCCCGGCTGCGGCGGATGCCCCCACCGGCCCGGAGGCGGCCGACAGTGCCGCGACCGGCACCGGCGGCGACGAGGCGGCCGGCGGTGAGCGGCCCCGGCCGGCCGGTTCGTGAGCGGGCGGGGCGCGGGTCGGCTGGTCGACGCGTACGACCTGGTCATTTTTGATCTTGACGGGGTCGTCTACCTGATCGACGAGCCGATCCCCGGCGCGGTCGAGGCGATCGGCCGGCTGCACGACGAGGGGCGTTCGGTGTCGTACGCGACGAACAACGCCTCCCGGCGGGCCGCCGACGTCGCCGAGCTGCTGACCGGGATGGGCGTACCCGCCGGCGCGGACGAGGTCGTCACCTCGGCGGGTGCCGCCGCGACGGTACTCGCCGGGCGGCTGACTCCCGGCGACCGGGTGCTCGTCGTCGGCGCCGACGCGCTGCGGGACGAGATCGCCGAGGCGGGTCTCGTCCCGGTCACCCGTGCCGACGAGGAGCCGGTCGCGGTCGTCCAGGGCTACGGGCCGCGGGTCGGCTGGGCCGAACTGGCCGAGGCGGCGGTCGCCGTGCGGGCCGGCGCGGTCTGGGTGGCGACGAACACCGACCGCACCCTGCCGAGCCCGCGCGGGCCGCTGCCCGGCAACGGGTCACTGGTGGCGGTGCTGCGTACGGCGCTGGACCGGGATCCGGACATCGTGGTCGGCAAGCCGGCTCCGGGGCTGTTCCGCACCGGAGCGCAGCGGGTCGGTTCGAGCCGGCCGCTGGTCGTCGGGGACCGGCTCGACACCGACATCGAGGGCGCGGTGCGGGCCGGCATGGATTCGCTGCTGGTGCTGACCGGGGTCAGCGACGTCCCGGAACTGCTCGCCGCGCCGGCTACGCGCCGGCCCACCTTCGTCGGGTACGACCTGGGTGGACTGTTCGACGTGGACGGTGCGGTGCGGGTGCCGGCGGGGGAGCCGGAAGCCGGTGGCTGGCGGGTGTCCAACGACGGCGGCGGGCTGCGGCTCGACGGGGCCGGGCCGACCCTCGACGCGCTCGCCGCGCTGTGCGCCGCGGCGTGGTCGCCTTCGCCGGACCGCGACGAGGGGACCGCCGGGCAGGCGGTGACGGTGGTCGGCGACTCGGAGCCGGCGCGGACGGTGTTGGGTGACCTCGGCCTGGCCGACTGACCGTCCTCAGAGGAGCTTGCGCAGCTTCAGCAGGTCGAACGGGTTGGCGTTGATCGAGATCCGCCGGGCGCCGAGGGCCTTGGCGACGTCGAGGTCGCCGCGGACGAGGGCGATCAGGTCGTCGCTGGAAGTGGTCAGCGCGACCTTGGCCTTGGGGTCGTCGCCATCGGCGAGGTCGACGAGGTGGCCGTCGGTGAGCCGGCCGTGGAACGCGGTGCCGAGGTCGGTGATCCGGCAGGCGAGGGTGCGGTCGAGGTCGACCCGGTCGCGCACCTTGGCCGCGTTGGCGGCGAGCCGGGCCGCCAGATCGTGCAGAGCCTGCCGGCACTCGTCAACCGTGGCCACCTGTCGCCTCCATCGTCGTCGCGTCGTCGGGGCCGGAACGGCGCCGGCCGGGCGGGTGGTCGCGCTCCGATCGGCGTACGTCGTCACGGCGCGCCCCGTCCTGCGCACCGTACCGCACCGTCCCGGTGGCGGCGCCCGGTAGCGTGACACCCGAAGGATTCGCCGATCGGGAAGGGGACCGGGCATGCCGGACGCGTGGCGGGCATACCTCGAGCTGGCTCTCGGGCTGACCGAGGCGTCGAAGAAGAAGGCCGAGCGGGCGGCCCGCAACCTCGTCGGCGCCGGTGGGGCGACCGCCGCCCAGTTGCAGGCGATGGCCGAGGAACTGGTGACCACGAGCGCGGCCAACCGGGAGGCGCTGACGAAGCTGGTCCGCTTCGAGGTGGACCGGACGCTGGGCGCGGTGGGGCTGGCCACGGCCGAGGAGGTCGCCGACCTGACGACCCGGGTACGTGACCTGGAACGCGAGCTGATCGAGACCCGGGCCCGCGCGGATGCCGCGGAGGCGGCCGGTGCCGCCCTGATCCCGGCCGGTGGTGCCCCGCCGTCCGTACCCGGCGAGGCCGGGCCGGCGAAGCCGGCGCCCGGGAAGGCCGTGGCGAAGAAGGCGGTCGCGAAGAAGGCCGTCGCCAAGAAGGCGGTCGTGAAGAAGGCCGTCGCCAAGAAGACGGTCGCCAAGAAGGCGGTCGCGAAGCGGCCCGAGGCGGGCAAGGCGGTGTCGCCGCTGTTCGAGCCGGCCCCGGCCGACCTGGTCACCGAGCCGCCGGTCAGCCGGACGTCCGCCGCCCCGACCCCGGCCGACCAGCCAGCCACCACGGTGAAGGGGGTCGTCCCCCAGCGTGCCGCGGCGAAGAAGGCCGCGCCGGCCAAGAAGGCGGTCGCGAAGAAGGCGGTCAAGAAGGCGGCTCCGCCGGCCGGGAGCGCGGAGGCGTGACCGGGCCCGTACCCGGAAGACCCGGACCGCCGCCCGGCGGTGCCCGGCCCGGACCGCCGCCCGGTCCCCGTCCCGTGCCGCCGTCCGGTCCCCGGCCCGGTCCGCCGCCCGGTGGGTTCCGGCCGGCCCCGCCGGCCGCCGGTCCGGCGGGCTCCCGGCCCGCCGCGCCGGATGCCGGCGGGTGGCCGTCCGGCCCGGAGGCGCCGGTCCTGCCGACGGTCGCCGGCCCGGGCGGCTCCGGCCATCCCGCGGTCGACGCGGCGATCCAGGCGATGGCCAACGCCGCCGACCTGCCGCCGGCGGACCAGATCGCGCAGTACGAGGCGGCGCACCGCACGCTCCAGGAAACCCTCGCCACCATCGACCACGGCTGACCGCCCGCCCCTCCCGGAGACACCCATGGCTCGCCGTACCCGGCTGGATGCCGAACTCGTCCGTCGTGGCCTGGCCCGTTCCCGCGAGCAGGCCGCCGCCCTCGTCGATGCCGGGCGGGTCCAGGTGCGCGGGGTCGTGGCCCGCAAGGTCGCGGCCATGGTCGACCCGGCCGACCCGGTCCGGGTCGTCGGCGACGACCCGAAACAGGAGTACGTCTCCCGGGGCGGCCACAAGCTGGCCGGCGCGCTGGCCGCGTTCGGGCCGGCCGGGCTGGCGGTGACCGGGCGACGGTGCCTGGACGCGGGCGCGTCCACCGGCGGGTTCACCGACGTGCTGCTGCGCGCGGGAGCGGCCGAGGTGGTCGCGGTCGACGTCGGCTACGGCCAGCTCGCCTGGTCGCTGCGTGGCGACGCCCGGGTACGGGTCTTCGAGCGCACCAACGTGCGGTCGCTGACCCCGGAACAGATCGGCGGCCCGGTCGACCTGACGGTGGCGGACCTGTCGTTCATCTCGCTGCGGCTGGTGCTGCCGGCGCTGGCGGCGTGCACACGTACCGACGGCGACCTGGCGCTGATGGTAAAGCCGCAGTTCGAGGTGGGACGGGAGCGGGTCGGCGCCGGCGGCGTGGTCCGCGACCCGGAGTTGCGGGCCGAGGCGGTACTGGACGTGGCGGCGGCCGCCGCGGCGCTCGGGCTCGGTCTCGCCGACGTGGTGGCCAGTCCGCTGCCGGGCCCGAGCGGGAACGTCGAGTTCTTCGTGTGGTTGCGGCGCGGCGCGGCCGGGGTGGGCGCGGAGCGGGTACGGGCGGTCGTCGCCGCCGGCCCGGCGACGGTGCCCGCCGAACCCCCCGAAGGTGGCGGGCCGGATGGTCCGGACGGCGTCGGTGTCGGGCCGGCGGCCGGTGGTGCGCGTACTGGGGAGGAGACCCGATGAGTCGGGTGGCTCTGCTGGTGACCCACACCGGGCGGCGGCGCAGCACCGAGCACGCCCGGACGGTGGCGGCCGACCTCATGGAGGCGGGCTTCGAGGTCCGGGTGGTGGCCGACGAGGCCGAGGACCTCGACCTGCCGGGGATCGTGCCGGTCGACGGGGACGCCCCGGCCGACGGTGCCGAGATCGTCTTCGCGCTCGGTGGCGACGGCACCTTCCTGCGTGCCGCCGACCTGGCCCGGCCGGCGAAGGCGCCGCTGCTCGGCATCAACCTCGGCAAGGTCGGCTTCCTGGCCGAGGCCGAGATCAACGACCTGGACCAGGCGGTACGTGACGTCGTCGAGCGGTCGTACACCGTGGACGAGCGGTTGACGCTGGACGTGCGGGCGGAGTTCGACGGCGGGCCGACGATCGAGTCGTGGGCGCTGAACGAGGTCAGTGTCGAGAAGGGCGAGCGGGCCCAGATGCTGGAGCTGCTGGTCGACGTCGACGGCCGGCCGCTGTCGAGGTACGGCTGCGACGGGGTGGTGTGCGCCACCCCGACCGGTTCGACGGCGTACGCGTTCTCGGCCGGCGGCCCGGTGGTGTGGCCGGAGGTGGAGGCGCTGCTGCTGGTGCCGATCAGCGCGCACGCCCTGTTCAGCCGGCCGCTGGTGACCGCGCCCACGTCGACGTTCTCGATCACCGTCGACCCGTTCACCACGCTGGCCGTGCTGTGCTGCGACGGCCGGCGGGTCTACGACCTGCCGCCGGGGGCGCGGGTGACGGTGCAGCGGGGGGCGGTGCCGGTGCGGATCGTCCGGCTGCGGCCGCGGCCGTTCACCGACCGGCTGGTCGCGAAGTTCGCCCTGCCGGTGGCCGGCTGGCGCGGCAACCGCGGCTGATCCCACCGTCCGGGCCGACTCCGGCCCGGGGCGGCGGTGGTCCGGGCTGCGGTCGTGCGGGTGGCCACGGTCCGGGCGGCCCGGTCCTTGATCGGCGACACGCCCGGGACCGCCGGGCCGCCGCCGTGGAACCCCCGGTCGGACCACCGGTGGAGGCGTACGTCGCCGCCGGGTGGCACGCCTGTGGCTGGTCAACCGTCGGACCGCGCCACTACTGTCATTGCCTGTGTTGGAAGAGCTTCGAATCACCGGGCTGGGCGTCATCGAGGACACCACGCTGCCGTTGACCGGCGGTATGAACGTCATCACCGGTGAGACCGGTGCGGGCAAGACGATGGTGGTCACCGGGCTCGGGCTGCTCTTCGGCGGCCGGGCCGACGCCGGCCGGGTGCGCGCCGATCCGGGGCGCGCGGTCGTGGAGGGGCGGCTGCGGCTGTCCGAGCCGACCGCGACCGGGGTGCACACCCGGGTCGCCGACGCCGGTGGGGAGCCCGACGACGACGGCTGCCTGCTGTTGAGCCGTACGGTGACGGTCGAGGGCCGGTCGCGCGCGCACGTCGGGGGGCGCGCGATGCCGGTGTCGATGCTGGGCGAGATCGGCGAGCAGGTGGTGGCGGTCCACGGCCAGTCCGACCAGCTGCGGCTGCTGCGCCCGGCCGAGCAGCGCGGCGCGCTGGACCGCTTCGCCGGGCCGGAGCACGAGAAGCTGCTGGCGACGGCACACGAGTCGTACGCGCAGTGGCGCCGGGTCGCCGACGACCTGGCCGACCGGCGGCGCAACGCGCGCGAGCGCAACCAGGAGGCCGACCTGCTGCGGCTGGGGCTGGACGAGATCAGCCGGGCCGATCCGCAGCCCGGCGAGGACGAGGAGCTGAAGGCCGAGGCGCAGCGCCTGGAGCACGCCGAGGGGCTGCGGACGGCGGCGCAGGTGGCGTACGTGTCGCTGGCCGGTGCAGGTGACGTCGTCGACGAGACCCCGGACGTGACGAGCCTGCTGGGGATGGCGCGGCGCACGCTGGAGGCGCAGGCGGGGGTGGACCGCAAGCTCGGCGACCTCGGTGGCCGGCTGGAGGAGGCGGCGACCCTGGTCGGCGACGTCGTGGCGGAGCTGTCGTCCTATCTGGACCTGCTGGACGCCGATCCGGCCCGGTTGCAGACGGTCTACGAGCGGCGGGCGGTGCTACGCGGGTTGACCCGCAAATACGCCGACGACGTCGACGGGGTGGTCGCCTGGGCCGAGCGGGCCCGCACCCGGTTGTCCGAGCTGGACAGTTCCGACGACGTGCTGGAGGAGTTGGAACGCGAGCGGACCCGGCTGGCGGCGGAGGTCGCCGACCTGGCGGTGCGGTTGACGGCGGCGCGGCGGGCCGCGGCGGCCCGGTTCGCCGACGAGGTGACGGTGGAGCTGGCCGGGCTGGCGATGCCGCACGCGCGTATCGAGGTGGCGGTGCTGCCGCGGCCGGTCGGGCGGGGCGAGCCGACGGTGACCGTCGACGGGGTCGAGGTCGGGATCGGGCCCGACGGGGCCGACGAGGTGGAGTTGCGGTTGCTGGCCCATCCGGGGGCGCCGTCGCTGCCGCTGCAACGGGGCGCGTCCGGCGGTGAGCTGTCGCGGGTGATGCTCGCGATCGAGGTGGTCTTCGCGGGGTCGGGCGGTCCGCCGACGTTGGTCTTCGACGAGGTCGACTCCGGGGTCGGTGGGCAGGCGGCGGTGGAGATCGGTCGCCGGCTGGCCCGGCTGGCGCGCAGTCACCAGGTGCTGGTGGTGACGCACCTGCCGCAGGTGGCGGCGTTCGCCGACCGGCATCTGGTGGTGGCCAAGGACACCGGTGGGGCGGTCACGACCAGCGGGGTGCGGGTGGTCGAGGACACCGAGCGGGCCCGTGAGCTGGCCCGGATGCTGGCTGGTTTGCCGGATTCCGATCTGGGTATCGCACATGCCGAGGAACTGCTGGCGGTGGCGTCCCGGGAGCGGCGCCACTGAACGTCCTGTGTGACAATAGCCACACTGATTCCCGGTCCGGTGTGCTTCCCTGGAGGTTGCGACTCTGCTCGGGGCATGTCGCAACAGGAAACTGTGCCTCACATGCCAGGATGGTGCCGATGCGTCTACCCACCTTGCGCCGGACCCGGACCGTCGAACCGGGCATCGTCACCGGCACCGCGCGCCTCGACCGGCGGACGAAACGCCTGGTCGGGCGGCTGCGGCCGGGGGACATCGCGATCATCGACCATGTCGACCTGGACCGGGTGGCGGCCGACTCGCTGGTCGCCGTCGGGGTCGCCGCGGTGCTCAACGCCAAGCCGTCGGTCTCCGGCCGCTACCCGAACCTGGGTCCGGAGGTGCTGATCGAGGCCGGCATCCCGCTGCTCGACGACCTCGGCGAGACCGTGTTCCAGGCGGTCCGCGAGGGTGCCAACGTCCGGATCGACGGCAACACGGTGCTGCTGGACGGTGAGCCGGTGGCGCACGGTGTCCGGCAGGACGCCGAGACGGTCGCCAAGGCGATGGCCGACGCCCGGGAGGGCCTGTCGGTGCAGTTGGAGGCGTTCGCCGCCAACACGATGGAATACCTCAAGCAGGAACGCGACCTGCTGTTCGACGGGGTCGGCGTACCCGAGATCGAGACCCGGATCGGCGGCCGGCACTGCCTGATCGTGGTCCGCGGCTACGACTACAAGGCCGACCTGGACGTCCTGCGGCCCTACATCCGTGAGTACAAGCCGGTCCTGATCGGGGTCGACGGGGGCGCGGACGCCCTGGTCGAGGCGGGCTACACCCCCGACATGATCATCGGCGACATGGACTCGGTCACCGACGACGTGCTGCGTTGCGGCGCCGAGGTCATCGTGCACGCCTATCCCGACGGGCGGGCCCCCGGCCTGGCCCGGGTGCAGCAGCTCGGCCTGTCGGCGGTGACCTTCCCGGCCGCGGCCACCAGCGAGGACCTGGCGATGCTGCTCGCCGACGAGAAGGGCGCGTCGCTGCTCGTGGCCGTCGGCACCCACGCGACCCTGGTGGAGTTCCTCGACAAGGGTCGCGGCGGCATGGCGTCGACGTTCCTCACCCGGCTCAAGGTCGGTGGCAAACTGGTCGACGCCAAGGGCGTCAGCCGGCTCTACCGGCAGAACATCTCCGGATCGTCGCTGCTGCTGCTGGTGCTGTCGGCGGTGGCCGCCATGGCGTCGGCGGTGGCGGTGTCCACCGTCGGCAAGGCCTATCTCGGGGTCGCCTCCGAATGGTGGGACAATCTGGTCTTCCAGATCGGACAGCTTCTGGGACGGCTCTTCTAGTCCCCCGTTGCTCAAGGGGCTTCAGGCGTGATCAATTTCCGGTACCACGTGGTATCGCTCACCGCGGTGTTCCTGGCGCTGGCCATCGGCCTGGTCGTCGGCACAGCGGCGTTGAACGGACCGGTGGCCGACTCGCTGAAGGACAACGTCAACGCGCTGCGCAAGGACAACCAGCAGCTGCGGGAGACGGTCAGCAGCCTCCAGCGGGAGGTCGACCTCGAGGAGGACTTCGTCGCCGAGGCCGCCCCGGTGATGCTCGCCGGCAAGCTCACCGACCGGCGCGTCGCGCTCGTGGTGCTGCCGTCCGGCCAGGACCACGTCGAGGGGGTCACCGCGATGCTCGAGACCGCCGGGGCCAGCGTGACCGGACGGGTCGAGGTGCTGGACAAGTTCGTCGACCCGGAGAACGGCACCGAACTGCTCGAACTCGCCACCCGCGCGCTGCCGACCAGCGTGCCGGCCGCGGACCTGCCCCGCAACAGCGACGGCGTGGAGACATCGGCCGCGCTGCTGGCCAACGTGCTGCTCGAACGCCCGCAGGGCACCCCGCCGGTCACCGAGGCCGACGTCAAGTCGGTGCTCAGCGCCTACCGCACCGCCGGCTACATCAACGCCGACGAGCAGATCGGCACCCCGGCCCAGGCGGTCCTGCTGGTCACCGGCCAGCCGTACGTCGACCGGGACTTCGCCAAGAAGGACTCGGCCGTGGTCACCGTCGCCGTCCAGTTCGACCGGGTCGGGCCGCTCGTCGTCGCCGGCAGCGGTGCCAGCGGCGGCAACGTCGTCGCGGTCGTCCGCGGCGACCCCACGCTGTCGAAGACGATCTCGACCGTCGACCACGCCAACACCCTCCAGGGCCAGTTGGTCACCGCGCTCGCCCTGACCGAACAGTTCATGTTCAACCGGGCCGGCCAGTACGGCGTCAACAGCGGCGCCGCCTCGCTCGTGCCGAAGCTGACCGAGTGAACGCCCGACGTCTCGCCGGCCGCCTGCTGGTGGCCGGCGCCGGAGTGCTCGCCGCCCGGGCCGCGCTGGGCGCCGTGACCGCCACCCCGCGGGCGCCGGCCCTGGACCGCACCAACTTCCGTGGCCGTACCGTGACCCTGGCCGCCGGCCCGGCGCTGGCCGTCGGGGCGTCGCTGGCGGCTGCCGCCGGGGCACCCGGCCCGGCGTCCGGTGCCGCCGCCGCGGTCGCCGGACTCGCGTCCGGGGCCGTCGGCCTCTACGACGACGTCGTCGGCGCCCGCCCCGACCAGAAGACGGCCAAGGGCTTCGCCGGCCACCTGTCCGCGCTGCGGGACGGGCGGGTCACCAGCGGCCTGGTGAAGATCGCCGGGGTGGGCGCGGCCGGACTCGCCGCCGCGACCCTGCTCGCCGCCGACCCGGCCGTACGCGGCCACCGGCACCGCCGTGGGCAGCGCCGGGCCGGCCGGGTCGTCGACGTGCTGCTCGGCGCCGGGGTCGTCGCCGGCACCGCCAACCTGGTCAACCTGCTCGACCTGCGCCCCGGACGGGCCCTGAAGTCGGGGCTGCTGCTCGGCGCCCCGCTGGTGTCCGGGCCCGCCGGCGGGCTGGCCGCCGGGCCGGTCGGCGCCGCCGCCGCGCTGCTGCCCGACGACCTCGACGAGCGGGTCATGCTCGGCGACTCCGGCGCCAACGCGCTCGGCGCGCTGCTCGGGGTGGCGCTGGCCGCGCGCAGCGGTCCGCTGGGCCGGGCCGGGATCCTCGCGGTCGTCACCGCGCTCACCGCCGCCAGCGAGAAGGTCAGCTTCACCCAGGTGATCCAGCGCACCCCGGGACTGCGGGAGTTGGACGCGCTGGGCCGGCGCAGCGCCTGACGTGGGCACGCCGGGTACGGTCACCGGCGCCGGTCGGATCGCCGGTGCCGCCGCGCTGATCGCCGTACTGACCGTCGCCAGCCGGCTGGCCGGGTTCGCCCGTACCGGGGTGTTCACCTGGGTCGTCGGCGGCACCGACCTCGGCGGCGTCTACCTGATCGCCAACACCGTCCCCAACATCATTTTCGAGATCGTGGCCGGCGGGGCGCTGGCCAGTCTCGTCGTACCGCTGCTGGCCGGCGCGATCGCGGCCGGCGACCGGGCCGCGGTCGCGGCCACCACCGGCGCCCTGCTCACCTGGACGGTCACCCTGCTGGTGCCGCTGGCCGTCGTCGTCGCCGTGTTCGCCGGGCCGATCGTCGCCGCGATCGCCAACGACCCGACCCCGGCCGAGGTCGCCGTCGGTGCCCGGATGCTGCGGATCTTCGCCCCGCAGTTGCCGCTGTACGGCATCGGGATCGTGCTCACCGGCGTGCTGCAGGCACACCGCCGGTTCGCCTGGCCGGTCATCGCCCCGCTGCTGTCCAGCGTCACCGTCATGGCCGCCTACCTCGTCTTCGCCGGCACCCAGGGCCGCGGCGTCGACATCGCCGGCGTCGACCTGGCCGGCGAACTGATCCTCGCCGTCGGCACCACCGCCGGGGTGGTCGTCCTGTCCCTGTCGCTGCTGATCCCGCTGCGCGCGCTGCGGCTGCGGCCGGCGCCGACGTACGCGTTCGACGCCGACGCCCGGCGCCGCATCGGCGGGCTGGCGGTGGCCGGTGCGGTCACCGTCGTCGGGCAGCAGGTCGCCCTGCTGGTGTCGCTCAACCTGGTCTCCGGCGGCGCGACCGGCGTCGGCGCCGTCGTGCCCTACAACCTGGCCCAGACGATCTACCTGCTGCCGTGGTCGGTGCTGGCGGTGCCGCTCGCGGTCGCCGCCTACCCGACGCTGGCGGCCGCGCACACCACCGGCGACGAGGACGGCTACCGGGCCACCCTCGCCCCGACGGTCCGGCGGGTGCTGCTGCTGAGCGCGCTCGGCGCCGCCGCGCTGACCGCCGTCGCCCGCCCGGTCGCCCAGTTCTTCTTCACCGGGGTGGCCGCCGAACAGGCCGCCGCCGGCATCGTCGGGTTCGCCCCCGGACTGCTCGGTTACGGCCTGTTCGCGGTGCTGTCCCGGGCGCTGTACGCCCGCGGCGACACCCGCGCCGCCGCCGTGGCGACCGGCCTCGGCTGGCTCGCCGTACCGGCCGCCGCCGTGCTGCTGGCCGCGGCCGTACCCGACGACCAGCGGGTGCCGGCGGTGACCGGCGCCAACTCGGTCGGGATGGTCGTGCTCGGCGCGGTGCTGGTCGTCGCCGTCGCCCGCCGGGCCGGCCCGGGCACCGTCGCCGGCCTGCCCCGGGCGGCCGGCGTCGCCCTGCTGGCCGGTGGCCTCGCCGCGCTGGCCGGTACGGTGGTCGGCAACTGGCTGGCCGGGGCGGGCCTGAGCCTCTGGCCTGCGGCGGACGCCGGCGGCGGCACCCCGGCGCACACCGTCGCACTGCTGCAGGGCATGCTTGCCGGAGCCGTCGTGGCGCTCGTGTTCGCCGGTGTCGCCTACCCGCTGGACCGCCACGACCTGCGTCCGATGGTGGCAGCGGTCGGGCGCCGGCTGCGCGGGGGCCGTCGCGACGGCCCCGACCGGCACGACGACGCAGAGGGGACGGATCCGCGGTGACCGAGGCGGACGCAACGGTTACGCACTTCACGGGCGCGGTGGCGCTCGTCCTCGCCTCCAGCACCGGCGGCGTCGGCCAGCACGTCGCCTCCGTCGCCCGCGGGCTGGCCACCGCCGGCGCCTCCGTCACCGTGTGCGGCCCCGCCGACACCGAGGAACAGTTCCGGTTCACCGCGGCCGGGGCCCGCTTCGTCGCGGTGGAGATCCCGGCCAACCCGACCCCGGCCGACGGGCGCGCGGTCGCCGCGCTGCGCCGGGTGCTCGCCGGGCCGGTCGACGTCGTACACGCCCACGGGCTGCGCGCCGGCCTGGTCGCCGCCCTGGCCCGGCCCGCCCAGCCGCTCGTCGTCACCTGGCACAACGCGGTCCTCGCCACCGGCCTGCGCGGGCGGGTGTCGCGGCTGGTCGAGCGGGTCGTCGCCCGCGCCGCCCGGGTCGCGCTCGGCGCCTCGCAGGACCTCGTCGACCGGGCCCGCGCGCTCGGCGCCCGCGACGCCCGGCTCGCGCCGGTCGCCGCGCCGGCCCTGCCCGCGCCACGGCGCAGCCGGTCCGCCGTACGCGCCGAGTTCGGCGTCGCCGCCGGCCAGCCGCTGATCGTCTCGGTGGGCCGGCTGCACCCGCAGAAGCGCTACGACATCCTCGTCGACGCCGCCGCCCGCTGGCGGTCCCTGGACCCGCCGCCGGTCGTGGTGATCGCCGGCAGCGGCCCCAGCTACATCCAGCTCGCCGCCCGGGTCTCCGCCTCCCGGGCCCCGGTCACCCTGCTCGGGCACCGCACCGACATCGCCGACCTGCTCGCCGGCGCCGACCTGGCCCTGGTCACCAGCGACTGGGAGGCCCGGCAACTCTTCGCCCAGGAGGCGCTGCACGCCGGGGTGCCACTGGTCGCGACCGAGGTCGGCGGCATCCCCGACCTCGTCGGCGACGCCGCCGTGCTGGTGCCGCCCGGCGACGTCGACGCCGTCGACACGGCCGTACGCGACCTGCTCGCCGACGACGACCGCCGGGCCGAACTCGGCCGGCTGGGTCCGGCGCGGGCCGCCACCTGGGCGCGTGAGGCCGACACCGTCGCGGAGCTCGCGGCCGTCTACGCCGAACTGGTCCCGGCCGGCGGGGGCGTCGCCGAACCGCGGGCCGGCGACGGTGGTACGGCCGGAGGACGCGCCTGATGCTGCGTCGCGTCCTGCCGATCCTGCTGACCGCCCTGGTGGTGGTCACCGCGATCGCGGCCCTGGTGGTACGGCCGGCCACCGGCGCGCCGCAGGGCTCCGCCGACTACGCGGTCGTCGTCGGGGTCGCCGGGCTGCGCTGGGACGACGTCAGCCAGGAGAACACCCCGACGTTGTGGGCGATGGCCGAACGCGGCTCGATCGGCTCGCTGGCCGTACGCTCGGCCCGCAAACCGACGTGCCCCGTCGACGGCTGGCTCACCCTGGGCGCCGGCAGCTACGCCGCCTGGGACGCCGACCCCGTCACCGGCGAGTGCCCGCCGTCGGACGTGGCCGTCGAGCAGCCCGACGGCATCGGCGCCAACCTGCCCGACCAGCGCACCGCGGTCCGCTACAACCAGGAGCGGCTGCCGTGGGGGACCGTGCCGGGGGCGCTGGCCGAGTCGATGCGCTGCACCGTCGCGGTCGGCCCGGGCGCCGCCGTCGCCGCCGCCCGCCCGTTCGGCCGGGTCGACCGGTACGAGCCGGAGCTGCCCGCCGACCCGGGCGACCTGCTGGCGTCGTGCGTACTGAGCATCGTCGACCTCGGCACGGTCAGCGGCGAGGATCCGGCGGAGCGGGCCGCGGCCGCCGCCCGCGCCGACGCCGAGCTGGCCCGGGTCCGCGACGCCCGGCCGGACCGGTCGCTGGTGCTGGTCGCCGGGGTCTCCGACACCGACCAGTCGTCGCGGCTGCACGTCGCGGTCGCCGACGGCCCGGGCTGGGAGGCGGGCTGGCTGACCTCGGCCAGCACCCAGCGCGACGGCTACCTGCAACTGGTCGACATCGCCCCGACCGTCGTCGCCGTGCTCGGCCGGCCGATGCCGGAGCGGCTCTTCGTCGGCCACCCCGCCAGCACCGTCGCCGGCCGCCCCGCCGACCTGCCGGAGGCGGTCGTCGCCCCCAACGACGCCGACCGGGAGGCCCGCGCCCAGCGGACCGTCGCCGACTGGTTCTTCGGCCTGCTCGCCGTCCTCCAGGTGCTGCTGGCCGTCGCCGTGGTGCCGCTGCTGCGCCGGGCCCGGCCGCACGGCGGGCCGCCCGGTCCGGCGCCGGTGCCGCCACGGCTCGTGGCCGTCGTCGAGGTGCTGCTGGTCGCGGCGGCACTGGCGATCCCGGCCGCCCTGCTGGCCGACGTCGTGCCCTGGTGGCGGGCCACCCACGCCGGGCTGCTCTTCGGCGCGGTGGCGCTGGTCACGCTGGCGCTGGCGACCGCGGTGGTGCGGCTGAGCCGGCCGTACCCGGCCACGCTCGGACCGATGGGTACGGCGGCGACGATCGCCGCCGTCGTGGTCGGCGTCGACGTGCTCACCGGCGCCCAGCTGCAACTCAACGGCGTCACCGGCTACTCCGCGCTGGAGGGCGGCCGGTACGCCGGTGTCGGCGTGGTCGGCCTCGGCGTCTTCGTCGCCGGGGTGCTGCTCGCCGCCGGCTGCCTGGCCCAGCAGGTACGACGTACGTGGCGGCCGGCGGTCATGGTCGCCGTCGGCGGGATCGGGGTGGTCGTCGTCGGCAGCCCCTATCTGGGCGCCGACCCGGTCGGCGCGGTGGCGCTGACGGCCGGGGTCGCCATCGCCGCGGCGATCAGCACGGGCGGCTGGCTCAGCCTGGCCCGGGTCGCCTGGGCGACGATGGCCGGGCTGGCGGTCACGGCCGGGTTCGCGGTGATCGACCTGCGCCGGCCGGTCGCCGAGCGGGGCAGCCTCGGCCGGTTCCTCGGCGCGCTCGGTGACGGCACCAGCGGGATGACCGTGCAGCGTACGGCGACCGCGAACATGGAGGCGCTGGTCGGCAGCTCGCTGACGGTGATCGCGCTGGTCGGCGCGGTGCTGGTGTGGTTCGCGCTGCTGCGTACCTGGGGTGGCCTGAAGCGGCTGTTCGGCATCTACCCGGCGGTCCGGGCCGGGATGGGCGGTATCGCGGTCGCCACCGTGATCGGCGGCGTGATGGGCGGCTCGGCGTTCAACGTGGCGGGCGCGGCGGCGGCGACGACGGTGCCGCTGGCGGCGCTGGCCGCGTTGCGGGTGCTCGGCCACTCCGCCGACCGGACGAGGCCGCCGGTGCTGCCGCTGGTCGACGATCCGGCGTCGGCGTCGCCGGCCGGCGGGTCCGGCGGCGTGGGCGCGGCGGCCGGGCCGGCGGCGGAGACCGCCGACGGCGGGCCGGACGGGCCCCGGCCCGACGCCCCGACCAGGGACGTTCCGGTCGGATCACCGTGAGCGACGGCCCTGACCTGCCGCGAGGCGGGCGTCGGGGGCCCGACCCGAGGTGTTAGGGTGGAATCCCGTGGATGGCGTGATCACATTCCTGATCCGCTGGTCTGCACTACTGCAACAGACGACCACGGGAGCAGGCGTTGGCCCCTTCAGCACGGACGACCAGGCACATCTTCGTCACCGGGGGCGTTGCCTCCTCGCTCGGAAAGGGCCTGACCGCCTCCAGCCTCGGTAACCTGCTCACCGCCCGTGGGCTGCGGGTCGTGATGCAGAAGCTCGACCCCTATCTGAACGTCGACCCGGGGACGATGAACCCGTTCCAGCACGGTGAGGTCTTCGTCACCGACGACGGGGCGGAGACCGACCTCGACGTCGGGCACTACGAGCGGTTCCTCGACCGGGACCTGTCCGGCAAGGCGAACGTGACCACCGGCCAGATCTACTCGGCGGTGATCGCCAAGGAGCGGCGCGGCGAGTACCTCGGCGACACCGTCCAGGTGATCCCGCACATCACCAACGAGATCAAGGCCCGCATCCTCGCGATGGGCGACCCGGACGAGGACGGCCGAACACCCGATGTCGTGATCACCGAGGTCGGCGGCACGGTCGGCGACATCGAGTCGCTGCCGTTCCTGGAGGCGATCCGGCAGGTCCGCCACGACCTCGGCCGGGACAACTGCTTCTACCTGCACGTCTCGCTGGTGCCCTACCTGGCGCCGTCCGGGGAGCTGAAGACCAAGCCGACCCAGCACTCGGTCGCCCAGCTGCGCAACATCGGTATCCAGCCGGACGCGATCGTGTGCCGGTCGGACCGGGAGATCCCGGACAAGCTCAAGCACAAGCTGTCGCTGTACTGCGACGTCGACCGGGAGGCGGTCATCGCCGCACCCGACGCGCCCAGCATCTACGACATCCCGAAGGTGCTGCACCGTGAGGGCCTCGACGCCTACGTCGTACGCCGGCTCGGGCTGTCGTTCCGGGACGTGGCCTGGAGCGGCTGGGACGACCTGCTCGACCGGGTGCACCACCCGCACCACACGGTGACGGTGGCGCTGGTCGGCAAGTACGTCGACCTGCCCGACGCCTACCTGTCGGTCAGCGAGGCGATCCGGGCGGCCGGCTTCCACCACCGGGCGCGGGTGCAGCTGCGATGGGTGCCCAGCGACGACTGCGTCGACCCGGCCGGGGCGGCGGCCGCGCTGTCCGGCGTCGACGGGATCGTGATCCCCGGCGGCTTCGGCGTACGCGGCATCGAGGGCAAGGTCGGCGCGGCCCGCTTCGCGCGGGAGAACCGGGTGCCGATCCTCGGGCTGTGCCTCGGCCTGCAGTGCATGGCGATCGAGGTGGCCCGCCACGCGGCCGGCCTCGACGGGGCGAACTCGCTGGAGTTCGACGACCAGGCCACCCACCCGGTGATCTCGACGATGGCCGACCAGACCGACATCGTCGCCGGCAAGGGCGACCTCGGCGGCACGATGCGGCTGGGGGCGTACGACGCGAAGCTGGCCGAGGGGTCGATCGTCGCGCAGGCGTACGGCACCACGAAGGTCAGCGAGCGGCACCGGCACCGCTACGAGGTCAACAACGCCTACCGGGACGCGTTGACCGAGGCGGGGCTGCGGATCTCCGGCACGTCGCCGGACGGCCGGCTGGTGGAGTTCGTCGAACTCGACCGCGACCTGCACCCGTTCTTCGTCGCCACCCAGGCGCATCCGGAGCTGAAGAGCCGGCCGACCCGGCCGCACCCGCTGTTCGCGGCGTTCGTCGGCGCGGTCGTCAGGTACGCCTCGGCCGACCAGTTGCCGGTCGACCTCGGCGGCCCGCAGGAGGCCCGGCCCGGCGTCGAGGCATCGGAGCCGCCGGCGGTGCCGGGCGCGGTCGACCCGCACACCGGCGTCGCCGCGGACGGGTCGGTGGAGTTCGCCGGCCGCAACGGCGCCGCGAAGCCGGCGAAGGCCGGCAGGTGAGCACGCCGGACGGCGGGCACGTCTTCGAGGTCCGGTCCAGCGTCGAGCGGTTCGACGGGCCGGTGTTCTCGGTCGTCACCGACGAGGTGACGATGCCCGGCGGCGGGGTCGCGGCCCGTGACTACGTACGGCACGTCGGCGCGGTCGGTGTGGTCGCGCTCGACGCCGACGGCAGGGTGGTGCTGGTCGAGCAGTACCGGCATCCGGTGCGGCGGCGGCTGTGGGAGCTGCCGGCGGGCCTGATCGACGTGCAGGGGGAGGGGCTGCCCGAGGCGGCGCTGCGCGAGCTGGCGGAGGAGGCCGACCTGCGGGCCGGCCGGATCGACGTGCTCGCCGACCTGCACACCTCGCCGGGCTGTTCGAACGAGATGATCCGGGTCTTTCTGGCCCGGGACCTGACGCCGGTTCCCGACGGGGAGCGGCACGAGCGGCACGGCGAGGAGGCCACGATGCGGGTGGCGCGGGTGGACCTCGACGAGGCGGTGGCGATGGTCTTCACCGGCGCGCTGACGAACGCGGCGGCGGTGGGTGGTCTGCTGGCCGCCGCGCGGGCCCGCGACGCCGGGTGGGCGCCGCTGCGGCCGGCCGACGCGCCGTTGCCCACGGCCGGCGCCGGCGAGCGGTAGCCGCGCCGGGGGTTTCGCGCCCCCGGGGGTCGACGGGTTGCTCCGTCACCCCCGGGGGCGTTTCGCGTCAGTCCCGCAGGGGGCGTCCCTGCGCGTCGGTACCGCCGTTGACAAGGATGAGGATGCCGTCGATGAGGCCCCAGAGCGAGCCGAGACCGCAGGTGATAAGGGTGACGACGAGCTGGAGTACGCCGGTCTTGGTGTCGCCGATGTAGAACCGCCCGACGCCGAAGCCGCCGAGGAAGATGCCGAGCAAGCCGGCCACCAGCTTGCTTTTGTCCGAGTAGCCGCCGGCCGCGCCGGGGTACTGACCCGGGTATTGAGGGTTAGTCATGAGGCGGGAGCATAGTGATCTAGCCTCTCCGTGTCAGTGTGGAAATGCGGCACGTTTCCTGAATTGTTAAGAAGATCCCAGTACGGTTCATGTCGGATGACCGACGCGAACGGCCGTGAGCTGCCGCAAAGGGCTTGCCGACGGGTTGCCCGCCGCCCGGGTGGCGGCACCCCGGCCGGGGTAACAAGATGTCAGGCGACGGGGCGGTTGGATACCAGCCTGATGCCCGACCGGCGCAGGCTATCGGTTCTAGACTGCCGCGGTCAGGTTCGGCGCAGACGGGCAACGAGGCGCGTCCGCCGCACGGATTGAGGGGTGTGCGTTGTGAAGGTCGGAATCCCGCGCGAGATCAAGAATCACGAGTACCGCGTGGCGATCACCCCCGCGGGGGTCCACGAGTTCACCCGCAACGGCCACCAGGTCTACGTCGAGACCGGCGCCGGCCTCGGCTCGTCGATCACCGACGACGAGTTCGCCGCCGCCGGCGCGACCATCGCGCCCAGCGCCGACGAGGTGTGGCAGACCGCCGAACTGGTCCTGAAGGTCAAGGAGCCGATCACCGAGGAGCACCACCGGATGCGTCCCGGCCAGGTGCTGTTCACCTACCTGCACCTGGCCGCCTCCAAGGAGTGCACCGACGCCCTGATCGACCGGAAGGTCACCGGGATCGCGTACGAGACCGTCGAACTGCCCGACCGGTCGCTGCCGCTGCTCGCCCCGATGTCCGAGGTCGCCGGCCGCCTCGCCCCCCAGGTCGGGGCGTACCACCTGATGCGCTCCGGCGGCGGGCGCGGCGTGCTCATGGGCGGCGTCCCCGGCGTCTACGCGGCCAAGGTCGTCGTCATCGGCGCCGGTGTCTCCGGCATGAACGCCGCCGCCATCGCGCTCGGCATGCAGGCCGAGGTGCTGCTGCTGGACAAGAACATCGCCCGGCTGCGCGACGCCGACGCCGACTACCGCGGCCACCTGCAGACCGTCGCCTCCAACGCGTACGAGATCGAGCGGGCCGTCATCGACGCCGACCTGGTCATCGGCGCGGTCCTGGTGCCCGGCGCCAAGGCCCCGACCCTGATCTCCAACGAGCTGGTGTCCCGGATGAAGCCCGGCAGCGTACTGGTCGACATCTCCATCGACCAGGGCGGCTGCTTCGAGGACTCCCGCCCCACCACCCACGCCGACCCGGTCTACAAGGTCCACGACTCGCTGTTCTACTGCGTGGCCAACATGCCCGGCGCCGTCCCACACACCAGCACGTACGCGCTGACCAACGTCACCCTGCCGTACGCGCTGGAACTGGCCAACCGCGGCTGGCGCGACGCGTTGCGCCGCGACCCCGCCCTCGCCCTGGGCCTGAACACCCACGACGGCCAGGTCACCTACGGCCCGGTCGCCGAGGCCCACGGCATGACCACCCTGCCGCTCGCGGAGGTGCTCGCCTGACGGCGTCGACCACGGCCGCCCAGGCCGGTGACCGGCCAGTCCCGGCACCGGCCCTGCGGCGTGCGGTCCGCACCTATCTCGACCACCTGACCGTCGAGCGCGGCCTGTCGGCGAACACCCTCACCTCTTACCGGCGGGACCTGGACCGCTACCTCGACACGCTGGCGGCCGACGGCGTCGACGACCTCGCCGCGATCGGGCCGGCCCAGGTCGCCGCGCATGTCGCCCGGCTGCGCGAGGGCGACACCGACCACCCGCCGCTGTCGGCCGCCTCCGCCGCCCGGGCCGCCAGCGCCGTACGCGGGCTGCACCGCTTCGCCGTACGCGAGGGACTCGTCGGCCACGACGCCAGCCGCGACGTACGCCCACCGGCACCGCCGCGCCGGCTGCCGAAGGCGCTCGACGTCACCGAGGTGGTCGCCCTGCTGGAGGCCGCCGGCCCGGACGGCACCGCCGCCGACGCCGCCCCGCTCGGCCTGCGCGACCGGGCCCTGCTGGAGTTCCTGTACGGCACCGGCGCGCGGATCTCCGAGGCGGTCGGTGCCGCCGTCGACGACCTCGACCTGCCGGCCGGCACCGCCACCCTGCACGGCAAGGGCGGCCGGACCCGGCTGGTGCCGATCGGCGGCTACGCCGTCGCCGCCCTGCACGCCTACCTGGTCCGGGCCCGGCCCGGCCTGGTCGCCGCCGGCCGGGGCACCCCGGCGGTCTTCCTCAACGCCCGGGGCGGGCCGCTGTCGCGGCAGAGCGCCTGGACCATCCTGCGCCGGGCCGCGCAACGTGCCGATCTGCCCGTCGAGGGGGCCCGGGCGGTGTCGCCGCACACCCTGCGTCACTCGTACGCCACGCACCTGCTCGACGGCGGCGCCGACGTACGGGTCGTGCAGGAACTGCTCGGCCACGCCTCGGTGACCACCACCCAGGTCTACACCCTGGTGACCGTCGACCGGCTCCGTGAGGTGTACGCCACTTCCCACCCCCGCGCCCGCGGGTGACCACCGGCCCGATCCGCCCGGTGACCACGGGCCGGACCCGTTTCACCGGAGTGTCGACACGCCGACCCGGTGCCGGCGGAGGTCCCCGGACGTGGCGTACAGTCGCAGGCGGCGCGAGCGTCGCCGGCGGTGGCAACGGGAGGCTCGCCACGCCGTGAAGGTCACCACCGGTACGCAGGTGACACCGGAACGACGGTGGCACCGGACCCGGGGGTGCGGCCACGGCAGCGGGGTGTTCCAAGGCTCCGGTCGGGTCCGGCGCGCGGCGGTCGTCGGGAGGGGGCGTGACGTTCAATGGCTGGCAACGGTGACCGGGCCGAGGCGTGGACCTCCAGCCTCCGCGAACAGCAGGCCGGCCTGGACCTCGGCGCCGAACTCGGCCCCGCCGACCCGGCCGCCTACACGATGCGCAAGCCCATCCCCGAACCGATGCCCACCGACCGGCACGGCCCAGCCCGCATCATCGCGATGGCCAACCAGAAGGGCGGCGTCGGCAAGACCACGACGACGATCAACCTGGGCGCCGCGCTGGCCGAATACGGCCGCAAGGTCCTGCTCGTCGACTTCGACCCGCAGGGAGCCCTCTCCGTCGGTCTCGGCGTCAACCCGCACAACCTCGACCTGTCGGTCTACAACCTGCTGATGCAGGACGACGTCACCGCCGAGGACGTCCTGATCAAGACCGACGTGGCCGGCCTGCACCTCCTGCCGGCCAACATCGACCTGTCGGCGGCGGAGATACAGCTCGTCAACGAGGTCGCCCGCGAGATGGCGCTGGCCCGGGTGCTGCGCACCATCCGCAAGGAATACGACTACATCCTCATCGACTGCCAGCCGTCGCTGGGCCTGCTCGCCATCAACGCGCTCACCGTCGCCAACGGCGTGCTGATCCCGCTGGAATGCGAGTTCTTCAGCCTGCGCGGGGTCGCGCTGCTGCTGGACACCATCGACAAGGTGCGCGAACGGCTCAACTTCGACCTCGAACTCGAAGGCATCCTCGCCACCATGTACGACAGCCGCACCACCCACTGCCGGCAGGTGCTGCAACGCGTCGTGGAGGCGTTCGGTGACAAGGTCTACCAGACCGTCATCACCAAGACCGTCAAGTTCCCCGAGTCCACCGTCGCCGGCGCCCCGATCACCACGCTCGACCCGGCCTCGTCCGGAGCGCGCAACTACCGGCAACTGGCCCGCGAGGTGATCGCGCAGCAGTCCGCCCGTTGACCGCAGCGGAGGCCCCGATCACAGTGCACTACGGTCAGCAGGTGACCGCCCCCGACGCCGTACCCGCAGCACCGCCGGGCAGCGACCCGACGGCCGGGCCGGGCGGCGACGAGGCCGGCACCGGGTTCACGGTACGGCTGGAGAACTTCACCGGCCCGTTCGACCTGCTGCTGCAACTCATCGGCAAACACAAGCTCGACGTCACCGAGGTCGCCCTGCACCGGGTCACCGACGAGTTCATCGCCTACATCCGGGCGATGGGCGACGAATGGGACCTCGACGAGGCCAGCGAGTTCCTGCTGGTCGCCGCGACCCTCCTCGACCTGAAGGCGGCCCGGCTGCTGCCCGCCGCCGACGTCGAGAACGAGGAGGACCTCGCCCTGCTCGAGGCGCGCGACCTGCTCTTCGCCCGGCTGCTGCAGTACAAGGCGTTCAAGGAGGCCGCCGCGCACATCGCCGAACTCGAGGCGGTCGGCGCCCGCCGCTACCCGCGGGCGGTCACCCTCGAGGACCGGTACGCCCAGGCGCTGCCCGAACTCGTCCTCGGCGTCGGCCCGCAGCGGCTGCTGAAACTCGCCGTCAAGGCGATGACACCGAAACCGGTGCCGGTGGTGTCGATCGCGCACATCCACCAGGTCCGGGTCAGCGTCCGCGAACACGCCGCGATCCTGCGCGACCGGCTGCGACGGGCCGGCACCGCCACCTTCGACGTGCTCTGCGCCGACTGCGAGTCGACGCTGGAGGTGGTGGCGAGGTTCCTGGCCCTGCTGGAGCTCTACCGCGAGGGCCTGGTCGACTTCACCCAGGTGCAGGCGCTGGGGGAGCTGACCGTGCGGTGGAACGGCGGCCAGGACGCCGGCGCCGAACTGGACATCGACGAGTACGCCGGCACCCCGGCCGCCGAGGACGGCCCGACCGCGGGCGGCGCCCCGGAGCCGGCCGGCGCCGATGGGCGGGACGGGGAGGAGGCACGGTGAACGGCGACGAGCGCCGGGAGTCACTGGCCGAACAGGCGGCGGCGTGGGTGCCGCCGTGGGAACGGACCGCCGCCCCCCACAAGCCCGACGAGCAGGCCGACCCGGCTGAAGCCGACCCCGGGCCGGACGACCAGGCTCCGGCCGACCACGGGCCAGACGACCAGGCTTCCGCCGACTCCGGCCCGGACGACCGGGCTCCGGCCGGGACGGTCTCCGTCGACGTCTCCGGCGCCGGGCCGGACGGTGCGGCACCGGCCGGCGAGCCCGCGGAACCGCTCCCCGGTGTGGGCCCGGTCACCGACGTCGACGCCGACCCGACCACCGGCACCGCGACGACGCCCGCCGAACCGGTCGAGCCGTCGACCGAGCCGAGTGAACCGGTCGAGTCGAGCGGACCGACCGAGGCGACCGGACCCGCCGCACCGGCGGTCCGGGACGAGCCCGCCGTACCGGACGAGCCCACCCCGCCGGCCGTGCGGGACCGGCCCGCCGCCGAGGACCCGCCACCGGCCGGGGAACCCGAGCCGACCGACCCCACGGGCGGGGACGCCGCGACGGCCGGCGAGCCCAACGGCTCCGGCCCGCCGGCGCAACCGGCCGCCGGACCGGAGCCGGCGGTGCCCGTACCGGGAAGGAAGGGCAACCGGACCGCGGCGCGCGACCGGCGACCCGAACCCGAACTGCCGGCCCTGGCCGACGACGCCGAGCTGCGCGGCGCCCTGGAGGCGATCCTGCTGGTCGTCGACCAGCCGGTCGCCGACGTCGTCCTCGCCCAGGTGCTGGAGCAGCCGACCGCCCGGGTCACCGCGACCCTGGAACGGATCTCGGCCGACTACACCGCCGCCGGACACGGCTTCGAACTGCGCCGCGCCGCCGGCGGCTGGCGGCTCTACACCCGGCCGGAATACGCCGCCTACGTCGAACGGTTCGTCCTCGACGGGCAGTCCGTCCGGCTCACCCAGGCCGCGCTGGAGACCCTCGCCGTGGTCGCCTACAAGCAGCCGGTGACCCGGTCGCGGATCTCCGCCATCCGGGGTGTCAACTGTGACGGGGTGCTCCGTACCCTGGTGACACGCGGACTCGTCGAGGAATGCGGCACCGAGTCCGAAACCGGGGCGTTCCTCTACCGGACGACCGTGCTGTTCCTGGAGAAACTGGGACTCGACACGGTCGACCAACTGCCGCCGCTCGCCCCGTTCCTGCCCGACGACGTGGAAGAGATAGCCGATGCCCAGCGATGAGACCCGCGGCCCCGAACGCCTCCAGAAGGTGCTCGCCGCCGCCGGGGTGGGATCCCGCCGCGCCTGCGAAGACCTGATCTTCCGCCGCCGGGTCACCGTCGACGGGCGGGTCGCGCAACTCGGCGACAAGGCCGACCCCAGGGTCGCCGAGATCCGCGTCGACGGCGAACGTCTGATCACCGACACCCGGCTGGTCTACCTGGCGCTGAACAAGCCCCGCGGCGTCGTCTCGACCATGGACGACGAGAAGGGCCGCACCGCGCTCGCCGACTTCCTCGACCGGGTCGAGGAGCGGGTCTACCACGTCGGGCGGCTCGACGCCGACAGCGAGGGCCTGCTGCTGCTCACCAACGACGGCACCCTGGCCAACAAGCTCATGCACCCGTCGTACGGGGTGCAGAAGACCTACCTGTGCGAGGTGGCCGGCCCGGTGCCGAAGAACCTCGGCAAGCGGCTCATGGCCGGCGTGGAGCTGTCGGACGGGCCGGCGCGGCTCGACGCGTTCCGGGTCGTCGACAGCCTCGGCCGCACCGCCCAGGTCGAGGTGACCCTGCACGAGGGCCGCAAGCACATCGTGCGGCGGCTGCTGGACGAGGTCGGCCACCCGGTGTCCCGGCTGATCCGCACCTCGATCGGCCCGATCCGCCTCGGCGACCTGCGACCCGGCCGCAACCGCCGGCTCACCAACGCCGAGGTCGCCGCCCTCTTCAAGGCCGTCGACGACTGACCTTCGCCCACCCCGCCCGCAGGCGGGGCCCCGCCGTGCCCGCTGACGTGCGGCGACGCCTTCCGGCCGGCCCGCGGCGCCGGCCCGGCCACCGGTTGCCGGTGGCCGGCGTCGGTGCGTTCGGCGTACCGGGGCATGATGGACCAGGGAAACGGGCAGTCCGTGGGTGTCGGAACCGGTGAGTCCGTGGATATCGAGACCGGCTAGGAGGAACGGTGGCGGAAAAGGTACGGGCCGGGCGATGTGTGATCGCCCTGGACGGGCCGTCCGGTTCGGGTAAGTCCACCGTCTCCCGCCGGCTGGCGGACGCGCTCGGCGCCCGCTACCTCGACACCGGCGCGATGTACCGGGCGGTCACCTGGGCGGTGCTGCGCAGCGACGTCGACCCGCAGGACGCCGACTCGGTGGCGAAGGTGGCCGCCGAACTCGACCTCGAGATCGGGACCGACCCGCACGTGGCGCGCGTACGCGTCGACGACACCCCGGTCGAGACCGACATCCGGGGCCCGGAGGTCACCGCCGCGGTCTCCGCGGTGTCCGCCGTACCCGCCGTCCGCAAGCTCATGGTCGCCCGCCAACGGGAGATCATCGCGGCGGCCGGCTGGATCGTCGTCGAGGGCCGGGACATCGCCGCGGTGGTCGCTCCCGACGCCGAGCTGAAGGTCTACCTGACCGCGTCCGCCGACGCCCGCGCGCGGCGACGCAGCGCCGAGTACGCCACCGACGTCGACGCCACCGCCGCCGACCTGGCCCGCCGGGACCGGCTCGACTCCACCCGGGTCGCCGACCCGCTACGGCAGTCGGTGGACGCGGTGGAACTGGACACCACCGAGATGGGCATCGACGAGGTCGTCGCCTACCTGCGGCAGCTCGTGGCCACCAAGGTGTCGCTGTGAGCGGTTTCGCGGTGTGTGCCGCCGCAGGAGGATGGAGCGAGGGTATGGGTGGGCTCAGGTGACCGACCGGGACGAGTGGGACGAGTGGGTAGAGCTGGAGGAGGAGTCCGAGGCCGACACCGGTGAGCCGACCGGTCCCGTTCCGGTCGTCGCCGTGGTGGGACGGCCGAACGTCGGCAAGTCGACCCTGGTCAACCGGATCATCGGACGGCGGCAGGCGGTCGTCGAGGACACCCCCGGGGTGACCCGCGACCGGGTGCCGTACGACGCCCAGTGGATCGGCCGCCAGTTCACGGTGGTCGACACCGGCGGCTGGGAACCCGACGCCAAGGACCGGGCCGCCGCGATCGCCGCGCAGGCCGAGATCGCGATCGGCACCGCCGACGTCGTCGTCTTCGTCGTCGACGCCGTCGTCGGCTCCACCGACGTCGACGAGGCCGCCGTACGGATGCTGCGCCGCAGCGCCAAGCCGGTGCTGCTGGTCGCCAACAAGGTCGACAACTCGGCCCTGGAGGTCGAGGCGACGTCGCTGTGGTCGCTCGGACTCGGCGAACCACACCCGGTGTCGGCCCTGCACGGCCGCGGCTCCGGAGACCTGCTCGACGCGATCATCAAGGCGATGCCGGAGGCGCCACCGGTCAGCGAGCCCGGCGTACGCGGCCCGCGCCGGGTCGCCCTCGTCGGCCGACCGAACGTCGGCAAGTCGAGCCTGCTCAACCGGGTGTCGCGCGAGGAGCGGGCGGTCGTCGACTCGGTCGCCGGCACCACCGTCGACCCGGTCGACAGCCTGGTCGAGATGGGCGGCCAGCCGTGGCAGTTCGTCGACACCGCCGGGCTGCGCAAGCGGGTGAGCCAGGCCAGCGGCACCGAGTACTACGCCAGCCTGCGGACCGCGGGCGCCATCGAGGCGGCCGAGGTCGCCGTCGTACTCCTCGACGCCGCCGAACCGATCAGCGAGCAGGACCAGCGGATCCTGACGATGGTGATCGAGGCCGGCCGGGCCCTGGTGATCGCCTTCAACAAGTGGGACCTGGTCGACGCCGACCGGCGCTACTACCTCGACAAGGAGATCGACCGGGAACTGAAGCGGATCCCGTGGGCGATCCGGGTGAACATCTCGGCGAAGACCGGACGGGCCGTCGAGAAGCTCGCTCCCGCCCTGCGTACCGCGCTGGAGAGCTGGGAGACCCGGGTACCGACCGGGCAGCTCAACCAGTGGCTGACCGCGCTGGTGCAGGCGACCCCGCACCCGGTGCGAGGCGGCCGGGCACCCCGGATCCTCTTCGCGACCCAGGCCGGGGTGGCGCCGCCGCGGTTCGTGTTGTTCACCACGGGGCCGCTGGACGCCGGCTACCAGAGGTTCGTCGAGCGCAAGCTGCGCGAGGAGTTCGGCTTCGCCGGCAGTCCGGTGGAGGTCTCCGTACGCCCCCGCAAGCGCCTGGGCCCCGGCGGCCGAGGCAAAGCCCACGGCTGACGCTCTTTCGCCTTTTGCCCACCGCCCTGGCCCTTGATCCGCGTGATCAGGGACCAGGGCGGGCGTGTCTCCGGTGTGCCTGGGGTCAGGATCCTTGATCAGGCTCTTTCGTTGATACCTAGCCTCCTAGGATGGTCTAGGGGGTGTGCGGTGGGCGGGGTGACGCGCGGGAGGGGGATACGGATGCGCGCCGCCGAAAGGTCTGCGCTACGCTGTACCGGCTGCCGCAAGGGGGACCATGCGACAGCAACGGGACGTGGCGCAGCTTGGTAGCGCACTTGACTGGGGGTCAAGGGGTCGTCGGTTCGAATCCGGCCGTCCCGACGCAGGTCAGAGGGCTGACCCGGATATCGGGTCGGCCCTTTTCGGCGCTCTGGGGACCACGCCGGTCAAGTGCGCCGCCCGGTAGCGCTCCTTGACCGGTGGTTAAGACTGGAATCGCGACCGTCGGTGGTCACCCCTCAAAGGTCTTCCACGCGATGTCGAGATGGCGGAGCGGTTGCAGGTGGGCGCGATGCCGGGCGCTGGTGTACGTGCACCAGGTGGCGTCATCGTTCGGGGCGAGCTGCACGACGAGGCCGTTGCCGACATGGAACTCGGTATCGCCCGGGGGAAACCATCGGTCCCGCAGCGGCACTCGTCGGAGCCCGCTCGTAAGTCGCAGCGCCTCCTCTGTGGTGAGGTCGGCGGTGGCAAGGTACGGGCCGGCGAATGATGCTTCGTACACCGCGAACAGCAGGAGGAACGTGGTCAGCGGATGGGGGTCGACGATCGGTTCGTCTTTCCAGTACCGGTAGAACACTGCTGGATCGGGCCTAGTCGGGTCGAGTGCGAGGACGAAGCCGCCCTGGTTCTCTTCGCCGAACTCCAGCCAGCCGTCCTCGCCTGGATGCAATCTGTACGGCGGGAACAGCCGATCCTGCCGACCGAGCACTTCATCGCGTCCGGCCGCCGCGGCATAGAACGAAGCGAGGGCGGCGGGAATCGATCGCGGCAGCACGACGTGTTTGTTCGATGGCACATCGGCGTACCAGCCGGTGATGAACTCGCGGGTCGCTACGACCGGGTCGCCCGGCACGAGGTCCAGCCATGTCGTTGACGGAGGCGGCGGCGAGGGCAGCAGCGGCCGTGCCCGGTCCAGCGCCTCAAACGGCAGTGCGTGTCTCAGGTAGAGCCGGTACTCGACAAGCCTTTCCTCGTCAGGGTCATAAATACCGCCGCCGCCGTGGGCGATGGAACCAAGCGGCATGCAGCCGTCCTCGACGCGCACGAATCCGAGCAGTGCGGTCCGTGTGGCCGGACTGTGCGGTCCCTGGTGGACCAGGTCTTGGAGGAGGAACGTGTTGACTTCATCCGGGAACGGACCCGTGAGTTTGAGTAGTTGGCGATCCTGCACGCCGGTGCCGTCCGGCCGGTCACCGGGTTCGACGACTGCGACGAACGCATCCCGGCCCAGCACGTAGGTCGCGGACGGCGTCCGATAGACCCGTGCCTCGGCGCCGGCCAGTGCGACGACTTCCCGCTCGGGAATCGCATCGAACTCGCCACCGGCCACAATCGGCTCCCTGCCTCGCTCGTCAACATCGCCGCGAAGCTAGCAGGTTCCGGAAGGATGAGGGCTGAGACTGCCGACCACCGTGGCTTGGGGACCTAACGGGGACCACACGCTGTGCACGATGGTAGACGGCACGTCTCGGATCGCACGCCCTGACCGTATGCATACCGTGTCTGACGTGCTGAAACACTAACGCCAATGGCCTGGGGGTCAAGGGGTGTCGGTTCGAATCCGGCCGTCCCGACGCAGGTCAGAGGGCTGATACGGAGATCGGGTCGGCCCTTCCGCCGTTCTAGGGACCACGATCAGTCAAGCTAGAGCTGGCTGGTGCTCCTTGACCGCTGGTCTAGCCATGTGGCCAGCCCTGTTACCTGCCGAATTGCTCTCTACGCATCGTCAAGGCGGCCCGCAAAAGCGGGCCGTGCGGCTCGGCCCCGGCCTGCTGGCGGCCTCCGGCCGGTATCGGCCGGACGGCCGGCCACGCTTCGGAACGACCAGCCCCTGAAGCCTCGCGGCTTTGTCCCGAACCCTGGTCCTCCTCAGAGATCGGCCGGGGCAGGCCACCTCGCCGGGCACCAAAAGGGCTACCAGCCTCTCCGGACGGTCCACGACTGCCCGACAAGGAGATCCTTGATCCCAGCCAGCGCACTTCGGTGCCCGCGGATTGAAGCGTGCCCACGTCTATTGCACCTGTTAAGAGTAGTAGCGTGGCGGTGGGCAGGGTGTCGCTGGACGGTGACAACCGGCGGCCCGCTCGGGCGGTGAACGAGGAGTCAAGAGTGGCGGGTGACGTCAGTGACCGTCGGGCAAGAGTGCTCGTTGCTGCGATTGCCATATTGGGGATGCTCTTCCTGGTGGCGGGATCGTCAGTCCTGGGCACGTTCTGGTTTCGCGACGGGACGTTCAAGGACGGCGAGGTCGTTGACGCCCACGTTTTGAAGGTGGTTCCAGGGCGAACCGGTGAAGCAGAGGTCGAATATTTCGTCGACGGGGACCGTCATCAGGCGTGGATCTACTGTGGCACCTCATGTCCTGGCAAAGGCGACCGGATGGAGGTTGAGTACTCGACCAGCGATCCGAGTGACGTTGTCCGGAACCGGATGCGTCCGTTCTCGATGATCCACGTACTTGCCTTGTTAGGAACCGGTACCGGAATCGTGGTCGCCGGGGGCTTGCTCCGACGGGATATGGTCGCTCTTCGGCGTCAGGGTGCGGTGTGAGATGTCGAGAGCCGTTTCCACTGCTAGACGCGGGTGCATGCAGGTAATCCGTTGGTTCGCAACTTGATCTCACAAGCCCTCGGTCGCCCGTGACCGATGATGCGGATGCCGAGAAGGCCAATAGCGGTCAGCTTCTAGGCGTGGCTGCCGGCACGGCGATGCCGGTCAAGGCAGGTCGCTGTCGAACAACTTGTCCCCATGTCCACACGTCCTAACCCGTGCTGGGGTCGCTGAGCGTGTCAGCGCCCGGGACCAGGTGGGGACCACACGGTGTGCACGATGGTGGCCCGGCCGCGACGAAACGCTGACCCGGCCTTACCGCAACACCGGCGCCCGCCTGTCCGAGGTCGGCAACCTGCTTGGTGGCCGACCTGAGAGGAACCCGCCGGCGGCGTAGCACCTTGTCTGGCCGAGGCCCCACCGGAGCCGACAAGGCACCGGCGTGTGAAGGCAGACTTCCCCGAGCCCAGTGGCCGGGCTGCTGAACACATACCGCGGTGCAGGCAGCCCGGCATCCCGGCTGGAGCGGGCTTCCGCCGACGGGGGATGTCCGGCGCTTCAGCGCGGTTGGCCGTGAATATGAGCCCGCGGCGGCAGCCCGCGGATCTGGCCGTCAACGACGAACCGGACGGCCCGGCCGTAGCAAACAGTGGGAAGACGCCAGCACTGGTCAGCGGTGGCATCTCGGCCGGGCCGCACGATGGGCCAGTGGCTCACCTGCCTGGTCCTGCGGACGGCGTCAGCCGCAGTTGGTGCCGCGCTTGCCGCCCTGGGTGCCGCTGATGCGGCCCATCCAGTCGACGCACCTGCCAGCCGCCTGCAGGTAGATCGGACCGGCGTACGACCGGAAGTGGTCGCCCTCGTAGGCCGTCCAGTGGCTTCCGACCGGGTGGATCGCGAGGCCCGCCTCGATGAGTACCGGCGAGCCGGCGGTGTTCCGCTTGGCGACCACGCAGTTACGGCCCGTGGCTGCACTGTAGGTGAGGAATACGGTTCCCTTGGAGCCGATCGCGGCGGAGTTCACGACGCCGTAGCCGGAACCGCACTCGCCCCCGTAGGTGGCCGCGTACGCCGGGGTCGCCGCGACCAACGCTCCGGCCATCATCGCGGCGGCAACGGTGACGGTTGCGACGGTGGTCCTGACGAGCTTCATGTGTTCCTCCGTGTCTGCTGAGCTGATCTCAGCGAGGGTTCGCTGCCTGGAGACTCAGCGTTCCCAGGGGCGGACTGGTCTGGTGGCGCAGTAGTACAACGCGATGTGCTCGGGGGCGTGAGTGAGATGCTCTTCCGTCGGGTTGACCAAGAAGATCCAGCCTGTTGGGAAGGGATCTGGACCTGGCGGTGGTGAACGGGCCTAGGCCGTACTGTGCCCAGACGTGGTCTCCAAGATCGACCTCGCATCCGTCACGAGTGCGGTAGTTCGCCACGCTCTATTGATATCAGGCGATGTTCCTGTTGGTCGGATTGCGGTGACGCGCATTCGGATCAAGGGGTGCGGTGAGCTGGTCCGGTGGAAAGTCGTCGCTGCCGGCCGCCTGACGACTCGGACGCATGAGGAGTTGGCCGCGCCGACCGGGTTGACGGGCAAGGAGCCGATCCAACTCCGCATGCCAACGACAGGCTGACCAACGAACACGAGCAGCACTCGACTCGCTCAGTGTCGTTGCGGTATTAGGTTGCCAGGCCCGGTTGGTCGTCTGGGGACTCGGATCCCGGGTCGCGTGTGGCCGGCGCGGCGGCCAGCCCGGTTCCCGCCAGGTGCACCTTCAACGCGATCGCCATAAGCAGGGCGGCGACGAAGAGGTTGCAGCCGAGGTTTCCCATCCCGGCGCAGGTGCTGATCACCGCCAGGCCGAACGTGGCGGTGACCACCGTCCAGCCGACGGGCGCGGGCACGGACCTGCGGGCGGATCGTCGGCCGTGGGGTCGGCGACAGAGCGCGAGGACGACCCCCGCGATCAGAACTGCGAGGATCGCCGGGGCGAGCAGGAGGAGACCCTCGTCGCCGACGACGGTCCACGACCAGATCGGTCCCTCGTTGACGGCGAACCCACGGTCGACGACGGCGAGATAGTCCCGAAGAACGTAGACGATCAGGAATGCGGAGTTGCCGGCGGCCACGATGGCAAGCAGGGCCAGGGTGGTGCTGGCCGTCGCGTTCGGCTCGGACCGGCGGCTCGCCCAGCCGGTGAGGAACCAGCCCAACACCATGCCGAGCACTCCGCCGGCCGCGAAGCCGACCGGCAAGGTGGCCGGCTCGACCCGGCGGACCGAGACCTCGAACCAGCCCCCCGAGGCCGGTTCGAGCGAGTGGTAGGTGTTGCTGAAGGTCAGCAGCCAGCCGTCCTTAGCGGCGGTCAGGGTCTCGGCCAGGCGTAGATCGTGGTGGCCGGAGTAGGAGGTCGGGCCGAGCCGCCAGCCGGCAGCGGTCAGCCGGTCCGCGACCTCGGCGTCGTACGCGCGGAGATCGGGTATCGGGGCGGCGTGGTCGACCTGGTAGCGGACATGACCGAACTGTGCCTCGCCGTTGCCGTTGACGAAGACCCGGTCGTGCCGTTGCAACGGGGCGACGCCGACGCCCGGCGTGACCAACTCGGCGATGTCGGTCATCTCCGCCGTGGTGGGCAGTGGCCGGTCGGTCTCGCCGAGGAGGCGGGCGGTCAGCGAGGCGGTCACGAAGCCGCTGAGGATGGCGACGACGACGGCGACGGGGACCACCATGCGACTGCCCGGTCGTCCCAGCCGGGCCCGTGGTGCGTGGCGGAGCACGTCGATGACCTCACGGACGGTCGGTCGACGGCGGCCCGTCTCCTCGGCGACCATGAGCATGGTGTCCAGCAGTTCCGCCCGCCGGGGGCCCGGTGGATAGGTCCGGGCGAGGAGGCGGTAGCGCCGGTAACGCGGGGGCCGGCTCGTGCTCATCCGAACGTCACCGTGGCGGGCCCGGTGGGTGGGCGCAGGGCGTTGAGCAGGCGGGTCGCGGTCTCGACGTTGCGGTTGAGCCGTTGCGTCTCCGTGGTCAACGCGGCACCGCCTTGGTCGGTGAGTCGGTAGTAGCGGCGTAGCCGCCCGCCGACCGCCTCCTCTCGGTCGACCTCGACCAGACCCTCTGCCGTCAGCCGGTCCAGCGCGGCGTAGAGCGTCGCGGGCAGTAGCCGCGTCTCTCCGTCGGTGAGCTTCGTGACCTGCTGCATGACCCCGTATCCGTGTCTGGGTCGGTCTACCAGGGCGGTCAGGATCCAGAACGTGGGTTCGCGCATCGGGCCTGTCACGCGGCTGAATATACAAATGATTTGACTATGATGCCAGCGCGACCATCCGCTGCCTGGGCGATCGAGCTTCCAGCAGGCCAAGAACGACGCTGGCCTCGACAGGTACCAGATCCGTGACCGCAGAGCCTGGTACGCCCACATCACCCCCGCGACGGCCGCCCACGCCTGGCTGTCCATGGCCCGATCGCCGACCACAAAGGGGGAGCCAGCCCGGGCCAGGGCCTGATGACTCATCGCAGCCGCAGTGCGACACACAGGTCTGGGCCTGGTCCCGATGGCGCGGACGCCGCCGACACCAAGCCCGAACCTGCCACTACCGACGACGCGGCTACCCCTGACCAACTGCAGCGGGCCGAAGGGTGCCCGCCCCGCTGTTCACCAAGGTGTCCCGGCCCTCGTCACTCCTGCTCACGACGTAGCGCCTCCGGCCGGTGCGCGACATCCCTACCGGAGTCGTCGTTGCGGATCCGGTACTGCGGATGCTCCAGTGACGCGTTGACCGGGTGCCCCCGGACCTTCACGCGTTCGGTGATTTCCTCCTTGACGGTCCCGTACGCCCGACCGGAGTGGCTGGCCCACGAGACGTGGTCGCCCTTGTGGAATCTGTCGCCCTTAGCCATGCTGCTCGGTTACCCACGGTGCGCACCACAAAACGACTGGTCGATGGGCTGATGGCGATGTCCGGCCAGGCCCATCTCCGGGTGATGACGCCTGGAACGTCACCCGTGTCCAGCCTCGCGCCCGCCCCCGTGGCCGTACCGATGGCGCCCCCGGGCGGGGGCATCCCGCACGGTCGGGAGGCGCATCCGGATGGCAAGGCGGGTCGGGACGGGGACGTTCAGCCGCGGCGAATCATCGCGCGGATGCTCACCGCGAGTCCGAGCGCACACCACGCGATCAGCACGACGAGGTCCTGCCGGCTCGCGGTGTAGGTGTCCGACAGCAGCCCGGCGCGGAGCAGGTCCGCGGCCGGTCGGAACGGAAGTACGTCATGGGTCGTCTGGAACCAGGTGGGGAGCTGGCCGGCCGGGAAGGTGACCGGCGAGAACAGCATCACGAAGAACACCAGTACCTGGGTCGTGAGCTGGGTGAGCAGCGGGGGCAGCGTCACCGCGATCGCGTAGCCGACCGCGGTGGCGGTCACCGCGGTCAGGACGGCCGCGGCCACCAGGAGGGGCCAGTCGAAGGCGTAGCTGAAGCCGTACCGCAACTGGGCCACGATCACCGCGACGGCGACGCTCGGCAGGGCGACCACCAGCCACACCGTCAGGTCGGCCAGCAGCAGCAACGGGCGCGGCACCGGTAGCGCGCGCAGGTAGGCGAACGTGCCGTTGGTGCGTGCCTGGGCCACGCCCTGGGGGACCATGACGAGCCCGACGACCATCAGCAGGACCGTGGGTGCGCCGGTGGACAGGAAGCGGGCCGACGAGGTGTCGATGTCGGGGATGAGGAACCCGAACCCGATGATGATTCCGGCGGCGAGCAAGGCCTGTACGACGATGACGAGCGGCAGCATCGCGCCGGTCTGGGCGATCGTCCAGCGCAGCAGGGTCCCGTACGTCGTCCACGGGGCGGTGCGTGGCGGGGTGCGGGTGCGCATCGGCGCGAGCGCGGGGGCGGTCGTCGTCTCAGACATCGGTCACCTTCTGTGCGGTGGTCGCCTGTTCGGCGGCGTCGGTTGTGGCGGCGAGGTAGGCGTCCTCGAGGGTGGCGGGGGCCAGCGCGTAGCCGTCGATGCGCTTGTCCGAGCGGAGGGTCGTGGCCCAGGCGACGGCGGCCTCGGCGTCGGCTGCGTCAAGGGTCATCAGCACGCGCCGGCCGACACGGACGCGGCGGACGATCGGGATCGGCACCGCGCGCGGGAACTCGGAGGGGTCACCGCCGTCCGGCTGCAGGGAGAGTTCGAGTCGAAGGTCGTTGTCGTTGGTCCCGCGGAGCTGGTTCGGTGATCCGGAGGCGACGACCTTGCCGCGGTCGAGGACCACGAGGTCGTCCACCACGCGTTCTGCTTCGACGACGTTGTGGGTGACGAGCAGGACGCCGGCGCCTTCGTCGCCGAGGCGGCGTACGGTCTTCCACAGACGTCGACGCCGGGCCGCGTCCACGTCGTTGGTCGGCTCGTCGAGGATGACCAGTGGCGTTTTCGCGACGGCGGCCATGGCGAACGCGGTGAGTCGGCGTATGCCCCCGGACAGGCCGCCGCCGTCCGGTGTGGCGCGGCGGTTGGACCACTCGCCGATGTCGAGTTCGTCGACCAGGGCGCGTGCGGAGCTTCTCGCGTCGGTGCGGGACATGCCGCGAAGCGGGCCGGCGATCTCGATGGCTGTCCTGGGTGTCAGGCCGTCGAGCGGTGCCTGCGCCTGGGCTTGGAGTGCCACGCAGCGTCGCGCGGTCGCCGGGTCGGCGATCGCGTCCACGCCGGCCACCCGGACCGATCCGGCATCGGGGCGGAGCAATCCGACGATCTGCGAGACCAGTGTGGTCTTGCCCCGCCCCTCGACGTCCGGGCGCCGCGCCCCGCGCAGTCGTGCGCAGCGCCAGCAGGAGACCCGTGAAGCGCTCATCCTGGCGGCACTGAACGCGTTCACCCGCGACGGCTACCACGCGGCGAGCCTGGAGGGGATAGCCAACGAGGCCGGGTTCTCCAAAGGCGCGGTCTACTCGAACTTCGAGGGCAAGGCGGAACTGTTCCTGGCGGTGATGGACCACAACCTGGAGATGCTGCGCGGCGAAGGCTGGGACCCGCTCGCGGCGGCGGAAGGTGACACCGACACGCCCGTACCCGACGCCGCGACCGACGACGCGGCGCGGATGGTGCGCGGGTTCAGCCTGGCGACACTGGAGTTCATCGCCACCGCCGCCCGTGACGACACGCTCATCCATGCGCTGCGGCAGCGCGTTCAGGTGATGATCGACGCCTACGGGCGGGTCGCGGCCGATGGTCGACCGACCGGCGAAGTCCTTCCGGTCGACGACGTCGCCCAACTCATGGCCGCCTTCGACCAGGGAGTATCGGTGCTCACGCTCAGCGGCATCGCCTCCATGGACGGTGCGCTGATGCGAACCGGCCTGCGCCGGCTCATGGACCCGGCGGGCGCCGTGGGCGAACCGGCACCCCGACGCGACGGCCACACCTCGTCGCGACCGGATGTCCAGGCGGTACGGAGACTGATGCGCGATTTGCCGGGTTCCTGATCCGCTGCGGCAACCCGCGTGACGGCGCGGTGCCACCGAGTTGATCCCCGCGTGGAACCGGATCCGGAGACGCGCGTCGCCGCGGTCACCGCACCGCCCTGGTTCGAACCGACGAGCAGCATTCGGAATCCGCTCGCGTCTGGTGAGGGCGTCGGGCGAGTCGGGGCGTACCGGTCAGCTTGTTCGCTGGCGCCTTAGGCGTTCGACGAAGAGCCAGCCGGCCACGCCCAGACAAACGGTGGCCAGTAGGGCCAGCGACACCAGAGCCGGGTTGACCCATACCGGTACCAGGTCGTAGTCGGCGTTGCACCAGTTGTGCAGCGGAAACCATCGCGAGTGCTCCCGCCACTGGAGCGAGCGGTAGGCGTCGTCGTAGGTGGCGCCGGCCGCGCGACAGGATTCCTTCGGGTCCAGTGAGGAACCGGAGAAGACGCCGACGAACCACGTGACGGCGGCGGCGACCGTGCAGAGTCCGGCCGTCGCGATGAACCAGCCGGGGGTTCTCCATCGGTCGGTGAGCAGTGCTCCGCCCCACCACCGCAGCAGGAGCGCGAAAGCGATGGCGGCCGGAAGTGAACAGGCGACGAGGCTCATGTTCCTGGTGCTAACCGAGCCTGTACGGGGTCAGGTACTCCGGCAGCAGAATCTTGGTGCGTGGTGCTGTCTCGCGTACGGCGGCGAGGAAGGCGTCGAGCCGCCGGCGGTCGTTCGGCGTGGTGGACGGCGGATTGCTCAGCGGCGTCTCGAAGTCGTCCCAGTGCACCGGCACGACCACGGCCGGCCGATCCAACGCTGTCAGCAGGCGCGGCACGTAGGCGTGGGTGGCGTCGGTCGCCGGCACGGCGATCATCGCGACATCCGGGCGCAGCCCGGTGAGGTTGCGCTCGACGAAGTCGCTGGCACCCATGAAGAACACCGACGGGCCGCCCCGGACGGTCACCTGGTAGGCGAGCGTGTCACCCTCCGGCAGGTCGGCGATGGTCGTCGGCGGGGCCGGTACCGCCACCCGGACCCCGGGAAACGCCATCGAGTACGTGCTGTTGCGGCTGTGCAGTGCCGCGACCACCTCGACCGTGTATTCGCCGAAGTCGAGCACCTCACCACCCTTGACCGGGTTGAGCTGCGAGGCCGGCAACCCGAGCGCGAGCCCCAGGTGGTAGGCGGTGAGGGTTCCGAACACCCGGGCGCCCGACCGCCGGGCGATGTGCGGTACGTCGTTGAAGTGGTCCCAGTGGGTGTGGGTGACCAGGATCGTCTGCGGGGTGCCGGCATGGCGGTCGACCGTCGCGGCGTCGACCTGCAGGGGAGTGGCCGGGTTGAAGGTCCCGCGGAACAGGCCGGTGTCGAAGCGGCTCAGGTACGGATCGAGCAGTACCGTCTTCGCGCCGATGTCGATGCGCCAGCCGGAGGTGCCCAGCCACCTGAAGGTGGCCGGCACGGCGCCCGTCGGGCGGCGGGCCGCGGCGGACGCGGTGGACGGGACGGCGGGAACCGTGGCCACCGTGGCCAGGGCGGCACCGGCGGCGGTGCCGAGCAGGCGGCGACGGCCGAGTCGTGACTGTGTCATGGCCGGCAGCCAACCAGCGGACGGGACACCCGGTCCAAGACCATTCGACCGGGTCGCCGATATCCGGGCGCGTATCGGACCAGGGCAGGCGCGACGCGACCCGGCGCGGCCGAGGCGTGGATCACAGCCGCCGCAACTGGTCGACAGCGGCGCGGGCCGCTTCACCCATCGCCAGGTCGACGTCGATGCGGCGGGCGGTCAGCCGCTTCGCGCGGGCGAAGACCGCGATCGCGTACCGGCCGCCATCGGGGTACTCCGCGACGCCGGCCTCGATGTGCAGGCCGGGCAGCGTACCGGTCTTGGCGGCGACCCGGACCTGTGGCGGGAAGCCGGACAGCAGCCGGGTCCAGAACATCTGCCGCGCCATCAGGTCCCGCACCATCGCGCACGCGGCGGGTGGGCCCGCCTCGTCCCGCCAGATCAGGGCCAGCAGGCGGGTGATCTCCCGGGCCGTACTGGAGGTGGTGTGCTCGGGGTCGAAGACCCGCAGGGCACGTACCCGCTCGTCGGGCAGGGCGGCGAACATGTGCGCGAACTCGGCGGCGTCGCGGGCGCCCACGTCGTCGAACATCGACTCCAGCACCTGCCGCGGGCCGCCCATCACCCTGGTGCGGGGCAGACCCAGTTCCGCCGCCAGCAGCGGCAGCACATCCGGGCCGACGCGGCGCAGCAGCAGGTCCGCAGCGGTGTTGTCGCTGACCGACATGGTGAAGTACGCCAGATCCCGTAGTGACAGCTCCACGTCGTCGGCGCACCCGGCCGTCCCCCAGCCGCCCAGCCGGTCGGCGGCACGGACCACCGCCCGCTCGGTGGGGTCGAGCTGCCCTGCCACGGCCTGCCGGGCGAACTCCAGCACCACCAGGATCTTGAACACCGAAGCGATCACGACCTGCTCGTCCGGACGTATCCCGACGTCGCGGCCGGTATCGACATCGACCGCGTGCACGCAGGCGTCCACGCCCACCCTGTCGAAGATCTCCTCCAGCACACCGCCACGGTAGTCGGCGCGGCTCACGTACCGTCGCCTGGTGGATCTCGTTCGACACCTTCGGTACTTCGTGGTGGTGGCCGAGGAGCTGCATTTCAGCCGGGCCGCCGAACTGCTCGGCATCGCGCAGCCACCGTTGAGCCAGTCGATCCAACGGCTCGAACGGGAACTCGGGGTCGAGCTGTTCGACCGTTCCCGACGCCAGGTCGACCTCACACCCGCCGGGCGGCTGCTGCTCGGCGAGGCACGCGCCCTGCTCGCCGCGGAGGAACGCGTCCGCGGCCTGATGCGGATGGTGCGCGAGGGCACCCTGGGCACGCTCCGCGCCGGGGTGCCGCCGGAGATCCCCGCGAAGACCCTCCAGACCCTGCTCGGACGCCTTGCCGAACGGCTACCCGGCCTGGACGTCGACCTCCAGGAACTGACCACCGGTGAGCAGGTGCGGATGCTCACCGAAGCCCGCCTCGACGTCGGTCTCGTCCACCACCCGGTCGACGCCACCGACCTGCGGTTCGGCCCCACCACCCGGGTACGGCTCGGCGTGGTGCTGCCCCGCGCCTCGCCACTGGCCGCGGCGGACCACCTCGCTCTGGCCGACCTCACCGGCCACGACCTGATCCTGCCTCCGCGCGCCACCGCGCCGGGCTGGCACGACCACCTGCTCGACGTGTGCCGCCAGCACGGCTTCACGCCGGCACGGGTACGGCACGCACGCAATCCCGAATTCGTGCTGGGACTCGTACTCGCCGGAAGGGGCATCGCGTTCGAACCGGAAGAAGCCACCCGGCGCGAGCCGCGCGTGGTCTGGCGCCCGATCGCCGATCACCCACTGCACCGGATCGTCTCCGCGGCGTGGCCCGCACCGGCGCCGCACCCCGCGGCGGAGCATTTCGCGCAGATCGCCGCCGAGACGCTGGACGAGCCCTCACCCGCCCCGATCGGCATCCCGGCGCCGGGCTCGGCGCGCCCTTGGAACATCGTCTTCGCCCCACAGGCAGCCGGCACCGGCCGGTAACCGGACGTACGCGACCGTCGGGGACCCGCGGTCAGTCGGCGCGGACGGCGGACAGGACCCGCATGGCGTCGTGTTCGCGGTCGGCGAGGTCGGTGAGGATTTCCGAGGCGCGGGCGAGGTGGTCCGGGTCGCCGGTTTCTCCGGCGGTCGTGATGTGGTGGGCGACCTCGGTCCACAGCGGGGCGATCTTCGCGTACATCTGGTGGCCGTGGCGGAGGTTGTCGTCGTCGACGATCGCGGCGCATTCGGCGAGGAAGTCGCGGTAGATGTTGCGGAAGAGCGCGCCGCCGGTCCCGCCGCGTTCCATCAGCCTCGCGGCGAGCGGGAGGTCGCGCGACGGGTCGCTCGAGCGGTCGAGCCAGCGCGCCACCTGTCGGGCCGCCTTGGCGATGCCACGGTGGCCGAGGTTGGCGATGGGCGGGTCGAGGAAGGTGTGTGCGTTGCCGCGGACGGCGGTCCGGACGGCGCGAGCCAGGTCGGGCCGGCCGGTGGGGCCGGCGACCGTGTACGACAGGTTGCGGGCGGTCATCGGTCCGCGTTCGTTGCGGGCCCGTTCCAGGCTCGCCAGCGGGACCGTCACGGCGCCGCCCTGCTGAGCGGTGTCGACGAGGTAGGCGTGGGTGTCGTCGTAGCCGTACATCGCGGCGAAGTGTCCGCCGAAGTGGACCTTCGTGGTGAAGTAGTCCAGGTGGTAGGAGTCCAGTTGCAGGCCGACCGGGTGTCCGGCGTCGAGGGCGGCGGTGACGTTCTGCCAGGCCCTGCGGGGCGAGGCGGTCTCCTGGACGTGCAGCGTCAGGCCCAGCCGGTCGGCGACGGTCCGGGTGATCGAGGCCGGCTTGCCGCGACCGCCGAGGAACGGGAAGTCCATGTTCCTGGCGTCCCAGTAGACGAAGCCCAGCCCCTCGCCGAGGCCGAACAGCATCGGCTCGGACAGGTCGAGGCCCGCGTGGCGCAGCACGGCGCCGAGGGTGGTGGTCTCGCAGTGCTGACCGGCGGGGAACGCCACGTTCTCGATGATCACTTGGTTTCCTGTTCTGCTGGTCGGGGTGGGCCGGACGTGGGGCGGACCGGCCAGGCGATCTCCGTGCGGAGCGCCGCGTCGGGTACGCCGGGCGCCGGCGGTACGAGGTAGCTCTCCTCGGCCGGGCCTGCCAGCACCCGGTCGTGCTCGGCGATCCAGCGGCCCAGCGAACGGTAGGCGCTGTCGACGTCGTCGTAGCCGCCCTCGTGGACGGTCGCGGCGAGCAGGCAGCCCGCCAGTTCCCCGGCCGCGATCGTCGCTGTCGGCCGGGGCGGGCGCGCCACCGGCACGAACAACTCCACCTGCCATTCCGCCGCCTCGGGGTCGTCGCCGAGGTAGCGGGTCCCGGGCGGCCCCGCCGGGTCGATTCCCTGCTCGGCGAGGCCGGCGAACAGGCGCGCGAACCCGGGGGCCAGCGCCTCGGCCAGCCCGCTCGGCGGCGTACGAAGCACCGTGCGGGCGGTCGGCTGGGCGCCGCGCCACCGTTCGTACACGTGCAGCCAGCCCGGCTCGCCCAGCACGGCCCCCAACCGCCCGGCGATCTCGTCCAGCCGGGCCGCCTGCGCGGCCACCCGGTCCCGGTGCCGCTCGATGACGGCGCGTGCCTGCTCCGGAACGTCGGCCGCCAGGATCTCGGCGATCTCGGGCAACGGCACCTCCATCTCTCGCAGTCGCCGGATCAGTCCCGCACGGGGAAACTGGTCGACGCCGTACCGGCGGTAGCCGGTGTCCGGATCGACGCACGCCGGAACGAGCAGTCCCAGCCGGTCGTAGTTCCGCAGCACCCGTACCGACAACCGGGTCGCTCGCGCGAACACCCCGATCGGCATCAACCCCGTCACCGACGCCTCCAACAAGCCTCGACCCTCTCCCAAGGAGAGGGTCAACCCCGGCCCGACCCCTGCCGCACCGACCAACGAAACAAATCATCACGCAACGGGTCCGCCCGGCGGACCGGACCAACCACGACCGATGGTCCGGTCGGCCGCCGACGCGACCGACCGGACCAGAGCCGAGCGACCAGCCCGTGTACCGGTCAGCTACCGCAGATGCCGTACGCGGCGACCGTCCAGTTCCCGGCCAGGCCGTCGGCATCCTCGTCGGCCCAGACCCGGACGGTGTCCTCCGGCAGGATGTTGACCCCGGACAGCAGCACCTGGCCGTTGCCGGCGTTGATGTCCGCACCCACGCTGTACAGCGCTTTCCCGGCCGGGCAGGTGACGGCCGCGATCCTGTCCGGGGTGCTGCCGCTCGTCGACGCGTCCCAGAGCCGTTCCAGGCCCGCCACGCCGGTGGCGCACACGGCGAAGGCCGTGACGGACCAGCCGGTCGTGGTCGCGCCCTGGACCGCGACGCCGCGCGCGGTGACGGACTTCAGGTCGAAGGACGGCACCACCTGGTCCAGCAAGACGTCCCCGGCGCCGCCGTTGACCCGGCCACCCATCCCGATGACGGTCTTCGTTCCACAGCTGGCGGTCACGTACTGCGTTCCCACCGCCCCGGTCACCGCGACGACCTGATACCCCGACGGCGGCGAGACGCAGACGGCCCTGGTGGTGAAGCGCCAGTCGCCGGCGTAGTTGACCGGCCCGGCCTCGCGCATCGTGGCGACGAACCCGCTGCCGTCGGCCAGCGGCTCCAACCGGTCCAGCCCGACACGCCCTCCGGCGTCGGGTGACGTCGTGAGGTAGGCGCCCCCGCCGGTGACGACCGTGTTCGCCGGGCAGCGGACGGGGAGCGACTTGTCGCTGCTGTTCTCCTGTGTCGTCTCGCCGACGTTCACCAGCCCGGCCGGGTCCGCGGACGCGGGGGCCGTCCAGCCCACGCCCACCGTACCGAGGGCGACCAGGGCCACGGCGAGCCGGGCGAAACCGCGATGTACGAATGTGCGCACTGCTACCTCCTAAATCCTGAGCAGGCAGCGGGGCGCACCTGGATCGACCCCTGCCTGTCGGTCACTGGCAACAAGCCTCGTTCGCCGGGCTTGGCGTTTGCTATCCGGCGGCTTGGCGCGAACCGACCAGGTAATCCACATCGGACCCTGCTGTCGATGGTGCGGGGTGAGGAGGAGCATGAGGTGGCGCATACTCGGCCCCGTCGAGGCCGACGTCGACGGGAAGGTCCTGGATTTCCGGCGCCCCCAGCAACGCGCGGTGCTGGCCCTGCTGCTCCTCGACGCGGGCCGGGTGGTGTCGCCCGCGCAACTGATCAGGGCGCTCTGGACGGACGAGCCGCCCCGCAGCTCCCGTACCCAGGTCCAGGTATGCGTGTCGCAGATCCGGGCGGCGCTGCGGGGCGCCGGCCTCACGGACGTGCTGCTCACCCAGGCCGGCGGCTACCGCCTCGTCGTCGGGCCGGACGAACTGGACCTGGCCGTGTTCACCGGCGCCGTGGCACAGGCCCGGACGGCCGTCGCGGCCGGTCAGCCGGCGACCGCTGCGGAGTTGCTCGGGACCGGGCTGGCGTTGTGGCGTGGACCGGCACTGGCCGGCGCGGCGGGCGCGTTCGTCGAGTCCGCCGCCGCGCGCCTGGACGAACAGCGGCTGTCCGCGTACGAGCAGCTCGCGACCGCCGAGTTGACGCTGGGCCGGCACGCGGACGTGATCGAGGTGCTGCGTCCGGTGGTGGACGCCAACCCGCTGCGCGAGTCGCTGATCAGCCGGTACCTGCTCGCGCTGGCCGGTGTTGGCCAGCGGGCGCGCGCGTTGGAGGTGTACGCCGAAACCCGTCGCCGGTTGGTGGAGGAACTGGGGGTGGAGCCCGGCGCCGAACTGGCTGCGGCACACCTACGGGTGCTGCGCCACGACAAGCCCGATCCCGGCCCCGAGCCGCAGCCCGGTCCCGGTCCGGCTTCCGTGCCGTCGCCCGATGCGGTGCCGATCCCGGCCGCACCGGTACCGGCCCAGCTTCCCACCGACGTACCCGGCTTCACCGGCCGTCAGGCCGAACTGCGCGCACTGGACGCGTTGCTGGGTGGCGCTGACGGCGCCGGTGGCCGGGCGGTCGTGATCTCCGCGATCGGCGGCACCGCCGGCGTCGGCAAGACCGCACTGGCGGTGCACTGGGCACACCGGACGGCGCACCGGTTTCCGGACGGACAGCTCTACGTCAATCTGCGCGGCTTCGATCCGGGTGGGCGGGCGGTCGGGCCAGCCGAGGCGCTGCTCGGATTCCTGGAGGCGTTGCAGGTACCACGACAGCAGGTGCCGACCGAGCTGTCCCGGCAGGCGGCCCTCTACCGCACCCTGATGGCCGGCCGGCGGGTGCTCGTCCTGCTCGACAACGCCCGCGACGCCGAGCAGGTCCGGGACCTGTTGCCCGGAGCACCGGGGTGCCTCGTGGTCGTCACCAGCCGCAACCGGCTCACCGGCCTGGTCATCGCGGAAGGCGCGCGACCGCTCACACTGGACCTGCTCACCGCGCCGGAATCCCGGGAGCTTCTGCGGCAGCGCATCGGGCGGGACCGCACCACGGCGGACCTCGCGGCGGTGGAGGAGATCATTCGACGGTGCGCCGGGCTGCCGCTGGCACTGGCCGTCGTGGCGGCACGGGCATCGACCCAACCCCACCTGCCGCTGGCCGCCCTCGCCACCGAATTGCGCGACGTACGCAGTGGTGACCTGGCCGCGTTCGACACCGGCGACCCGGCGACCGACGTACGCGCGGTCCTCTCCTGGTCGTACCGGGCGCTGGAGCCCGATGCCGCCCGGCTGTTCCGCCTCCTGGGGCTCCACCCCGGACCGGACGCGGGACAACCGGCGTTGGCCAGCCTCGCCGGCATCCCGCCGGCCCGGGTACGTCCGCTCCTGGCCCGGCTCACCGAGGCGCACCTGCTGACCGAACACGCACCGGGCCGTTACGCGCAGCACGACCTGCTCGCCAGTTACGCCGCCGAGCTGTGCCACACGATCGACAGCGAGGCCGAGCGTGCCGTCGCCGGTCACCGCCTGTTCGACCACTACCTGCACACCACGCACGCGGCGGACCGGCTGCTCGACCCGTACCGGCTGGCGGTCTCCGTCGTGCCGGCGGACCCGCAGCCGGGCGTGACCAGCGAAGAGCCGGCCGACCACACGGCCGCGATGGCCTGGTTCGCGGCGGAACAGGACGTTCTGCTGGCCGTCGTCGACCGGGCCGCGCGGGCCGGATTCGACGACCACGCGTGGCAACTGGCCGCCGTGCTCACCACCTATCTCGACCGGCGCGGCCACTGGCACGACCTGATCGCCGTGCAGCGCACGGCACTCGACGCCGCCCGGCGTGGCGCCGACCGCCTCGGCCAGGCGCACGCCCACCGCGGGCTCGCCATCGCCTGCACGTGGCTCGGCCGCAACACCGACGCGCACATCCACTACCAGCGGGTCCTCGACCTCTACCGCGAGCTGGCGGACACGGTCGGCCAGGCGCACACCCACGTCGGCGTGAGCTGGATACTCGCCCGGGAGGGCCGGCACGAGGAGGCGCTCGACCAGACCGGGCAGGCGCTCAGCCTCTACCGGGCGGCCGGCTACCTGGTCGGTCAGGCCAAGGCCCTCAACAACCTGAGCTGGCTGCACGCCCGGCTCGACCATCACGAACTGGCCCTCAACTGTTCCCGCCGGGCCCTCACCCTGCACGAGGAGAACGAGGATCGGCACGGCGCCGCCCTGGCCTGGGACAACCTGGGGTACGCCCAGCACCGGCTCGGCCGACACGACGAGGCCCTACGCTGCTACCGACGGGCCCTCGACCTGCACCGCGCCCTCGGCGACCGCTACGACGAGGCGGAGGTGCTGGCGAACCTCGGCGAGACGTACCGGTTCATCGGTGCCCCCGAGGCGGCCCGGTCGGCGTGGCAGGCCGCCCTGGCCATCTTCGACGAACTGGACCACCCGGACGCCGACGGTCTGCGGATCAGGCTCGCCGCCAGCCCGCCGTACGTCGCCGGTCCGGTCGGCACCTGATCATCCACGGCTGAGGGCAGCGTGTGCCCGGGACACCGCAGAAGCTGTCACCGTGCCACAAGATCGACAAGCGACTTTGCCAGTGAGTCGGTTGGTCGGCCCTGGGCTGCCGATACGCTTTCCGGCTATGAGTGACCACGCGCAGACCCTGCTGAGCACGATCCGCGGGCCCCAGGACCTGAAGACCCTGACGCCCGAGCAGATGACCGTGCTCGGAGCCGAGATCCGGGATTTCCTGATCGTCAAAGTGGCGCGCACCGGTGGTCACATCGGCCCCAACCTGGGTGTCGTCGAACTCACGCTCGCGATGCACCGCATCTTTGACAGCCCTCGTGACCGGTTCATCTTCGACACCGGGCACCAGGCCTACGTGCACAAGATCCTGACCGGTCGGCAGGACGGGTTCGACCTCTTGAAGCGGCGCGGCGGGCTCACGGGATACCCGAGCCAGGCCGAGAGCGAGCACGACCTCGTCGAGAACTGTCACGCCTCCACCGCCCTGTCCTATGCCGACGGCATGGGCAAGGCCTACGCCCTGCGGGGCGAGCTACGGCACGTCGTCGCGGTAGTGGGCGACGGTGCCCTCACCGGTGGTATGTGCTGGGAAGCGCTCAACAACATCGCCGCCACCCGCAACCGTCTGGTCATCATCGTCAATGACAACGGCCGCTCCTACGCGCCGACCATCGGCGGGCTCGCGGATCACCTTGCGTCCCTGCGGCTCGATCCGGGATACGAGAAGATACTCGATTTCACCAGGGACGCTCTGGAGAAGACCCCGCTGGTCGGCAAGCCGTTGTTTGACGCGCTGCACGCGGTGAAAAAGGGCGTCAAGGCTGCCGTGGCGCCGCAGGCGATGTTCGAGGATCTCGGGATCAAATACGTCGGACCGGTCGACGGCCACGATCTGGCGGCGATGGAGTCGGCGCTCACCCGGGCCAAGCGTTACGGCGGCCCGGTCATCGTGCACGCGGTGACGCACAAGGGGCACGGCTACGCGCCGGCCGAGCAGGACGAGGCCGACCGGCTGCACGCGCCCGGTGCCTTCGACCCGGAAACGGGGAAGCAGCTGGCTGCCCCCAGTCTCAAGTGGACGAATGTGTTCGCCGACGAGCTGGTGGCGATCGCGGGAGAGCGGCCCGACGTCGTCGGCATCACGGCTGCGATGCCGGAGTCGACCGGCATCGACAAACTCGCCGCCGCCTACCCGGACCGGGCATTTGACGTCGGCATCGCCGAGCAGCACGCGACCACGTCTGCCGCCGGGCTCGCGCTGGCCGGCCTGCACCCGGTGGTGGCGATCTACGCGACCTTCCTCAACCGTGCTTTCGACCAGGTGCTGCTGGATGTGGCACTGCACAAGCTGCCCGTGACGTTCGTGCTCGACCGGGCAGGTGTCACCGGACCGGACGGGCCGAGCCACTACGGCATCTGGGACATGTCCATCCTCGGCGTGGTGCCGGGCCTCCGGGTGGCCGCTCCTCGGGACGCCGAAACCCTGCGTATGTCCCTGCGCGAGGCGGTGGCCATCAACGACGGGCCGACGGTGGTCCGCTTCCCGACCGGGTCGGTGCCGGCCGCCCTGCCCGCGCTGCGCCAGGTCGGCGGCATCGACGTACTCGCCGAGACGCGTGAACGCAGGGACGTCCTGCTGGTCGCGGTAGGACCCTTCGCTCACCTCGGGGTACAGGTCGCGGCCGAACTGGCGAAGCGGGGCCTTGGCGTGACCGTGGTGGATCCACGCTGGGTCCGCCCCGTGCCGGTCGAGATGGTCGGGCTCGCGGGCGCGCACAAGCTGGTCGTGACCATCGAGGACGGGGTACGCAACGGCGGCGTCGGCGATGCGGTCGCCAAGCTGCTGCGTGACCATGAGCTGGACGTGCCGTTGCGTGACCTGGGTGTGCCGGTGCAGTGGATCGACCACGGCACGCGGGCCGAGATTCTCGCGGAGATCGGCCTGACGGCCGCCGACGTGACCGAGCGGGTCCAGGGCTGGATCGAGGCACTGTCGGTGCCTGAGAAGCCCGGCCTGCCCAGCGTCAGCCGCGGTGCCCGATGACGTGACGAGCCCCCCACGTGAGGGGTTGGCCGCGGTGGCCGGTAACCGCCGGTCGGCCGCCACGCCGGATCAGGGCCGTGCGTCCTCGGGCCACACCTCGACCTCGATGGCCGGCATTACACCGGGAGCGGCCCACAGCGTTCGACGCTGTGGGCCGCTCCTGTCGAGGCCTCGACCGTTGAGGCCGTTCCTCAGGCTGGGACACCGCAGTACCAACTGCCGGCGGACGTGCACACCGTGACCCGTACGTTGCGCACGTCGTACGGAGTCAGGAAGCTGCCGGAGATGGGCTTCGTCGTACCGTTGGCCGCCCAGCCGATCTGCTCGTTCTGATTGGTCCAGGCGCCGTGGTGGTACTCCTGCCAGCTCAGGTAGGCGTAGGACGTCGATGGGTTCGCCGCGTAGTCGGTGATCGTGCCGGACGCGGTGACCCTCTGCGAGTACACGCCCCGGTCTCCTGACGCCCTGCCGAAGGAGTTCGACGCGGTGAAGCTCGCAAGGATCTGCACAGACTCATCGGACGGCGCGGCCTGTGCCGGAACGGCCAATGCTCCGACCATGAACAAGGTGCCGAGGACGACACTCAGTGTCCGACTGATTCGCATTACTTCCTCCTCTGCCGTGGGTGGGCCCGGATGGCCCGGTGGAACCTCCTTCAACTTGTTCGGTCAGGTCAGGGCGCAGGAGGACAGGGTGTCCTCGGGCAACGCCGGGTCCTGCAAGACGAGAAGGTCCTGTGTGGTCGCTTCGACCTATGACGGCAAGCCTGACCGGCGATTGGTGGTGCGGGGAAGGGGCTGGGCTGTGCGGAACAGTTCCGTACACGCCGCCTCGACGCTGCCCGCGGCCCAACGGTCGCAGTGGTGGCGATCACGGTCCGCGACGAAGTCGTGGATTCGAAAATGAAACCTTCCCGCTGATGCACTCTGGAGTCGGACGGTGGGCTGCTAGAGGTTGTAGCCGCCGGAAACCTCGATGTTCTGTGCGGTGATCCAGCTTCCGTCTTCGCCGAGTAGTGCCGCTATGGCTACGCCGATGTCGTCCGGTTCGCCGAGTCGGCCCAGGGCGGTTTTGGCGGCGAGGCCGGGGACCACCTCGGGGTGGCGTTCGAACGCGTTGTCGGCGATGCGGGTGCGGGTGGAACCGGGCGAGACCGAGTTGACCCGGATGCCGCGTCGGCTGAACTCCTTGGCCAGGTAGCGGGTCAGTACGACCAGGCCGCCTTTCATCGTGCCGTAGGCGGAGTATCCGGGTTCGAGCCCGGAAGACGACGCGGCGTTGCTGGTGACGTTGACGATGGCGCCGCCGTCGGCCAGCAGCGGCCGTAGCGTCTGGGTGAGGAAGTACGGGCCTTTGAGCAGCACCCGCATGAGTGCGTCGAACATCTCCTCGGTGGTGTCCTCGAACAGGGCCATCCGGCTGGATCCGGCGTTGTTGACGAGGTAATCGAACGTGTCGCGCTGCCAGGTGTCGCGGAGGGCGACGACAACGGAGTCGCGGAATGCCGGGAAGGTCTCCGATCGGCCGATGTCCAGCCGTAGCGCGACAGCGGTGCCGCCGTTCTTCTCGATCGTCGCGACCGTGTCCGACGCGCCGGCGTGGTTGTCGCGGTAGGTGAGGATGACGCCCGTTCCGCGCTTGGCGATCTGGATGGCCGCGCTCTGTCCGATGCCGGAGCTGGCGCCGGTGACGATGGCGATCCGCATGGTCAGCCCACCTGTTCCTTCGTCTGGATGTCGGGAGCCGTGCCGAGTACGCGGGTGAGCCAGTCGTTGCGTGTCTGTCGGGCCGCGGCCGAGACCGGTACGTGCGGATACAGCGCGTCGAATCCGTGGAAGCCGCCGGCCCAGACGTGGAGTTCGGCCTGGCCACCGGCGGCCCAGATCCGGGCGGCGTAGTCGACGCCCTCGTCCCGGAAGACCTCGGCCGAGCCGGCGTCGACGTAGGTGGTGGGTAGGCCGGCGAGATCGTCGGCCAGTGCCGGTGAGACGTACGCGGGTACCGTGGCGCCGGCGAGGTCGCCGAGCACGGATCGCCAGGCGAACTCGTTCATCTCGCGGGTCCAGACACCCGGCTCGCCGGAGTACTGCCGGCTGGAGGTGGTGGTGTTGCGGTGGTCGAGCATGGGGCCGATCAGCACCTGGGCGGCGATCGCCGGAGCGCCACGGTCGCGGGCCATCAGGGTGACCCCGGCGGCGAGGCCACCGCCGGCGCTCGCGCCCGCCACGATGATCCGGGCCGGATCGATGCCGAGGTCGGCGGCGTGCTCGGCGGTGCAGAGCAGCCCGTGGTAGCAGTCGTCGACCAGGGTGGTGCCGTTGACCTCCGGTGCCAGCCGGTAGTCGACCGAGATCACCACTGCGCCGAGCAGTTCCAGCCACTCCAGCGGGATGTCGATCTGGGAATAGCGGTCGCCCATGACCATCCCGCCGCCGTGGATCCAGTAGACGCACGGCGCGGCGGCGGTACGGGGCATCCCGGTGGGCGTGAGGATCGAGAGCGGGATCCGGGTGCCGTCCTGAGCGGAGATGGTCACTTCGCGCCGCTCGACAGCACGACCGTCGAGCAGTGGTTCGACCGGTGACGACGCGTACGGCCGGATCTGCGCCAGGGCCTCGGGGGTGAGCTGGGGGACGAGCGGCATGTCGGCGAGCAGCATGCGCAGTGCGGGGTCGAAGTCAGGTCGTGCCAACACCACGGTGGTCCTTTCTCTTCTCGGCGTTTTCAGAAGGTGGCCTTGCCGCCGACCGGTACCTCGTCGACGTACCGCGATTCGTCGGCGAGAAGCGGCCGCAGCTTGGCAACCAGGGCCTGCGCCTGCTCGGTGGCGAAGAAGGCGCCGTGCGCCCGCTGGCTGGTCCAGCCCTCGGTCACGGAGACGACGTCCGGGTTGCTGGCCGAGCGGGAGACCAGGAAGACGACGCAGTCCTGGTTCGGCAGCGACGGGGCGTCGAGCAGAATCTCGACCAGTTCGCCGCCCTTGCCCGGCCGTGCGGTCATGGTGGCGTGGAATCCGTGGGTGACAGTCATGGGTGGCTGTTCCTCCCAGCCGTGGAGCTGGCATCCGCTCCGGGAATATCGACCACCTCATCGAATCACCGTGAGCAGTGGAAACGTTAGAACGATGCTCGCAACGTCTTGCCTGATCCTCTCGTTGTGGCGAGGATCAGGCAGTGCTTGAATTGGGCGGGTGAGACTTGGTGAGCTTCGCGGTCTACTCAGCCGCCACGCCCGGCCCGACGCGGGCACCGTCATCGAGGACCTTCTGATCTCCAAGGTCGAGAAGTCGGCTCCACCCTCACCGTCGATGTCGGGCACGGTGCTGGCGCTCATCGCACAGGGCACGAAACGGATCGCGTTGGGCGATCGCGTGTACGAGTACGGTGCCGGCCAGTACCTCGTCGCGTCCGTGGACCTACCGGTCACCGGCCACTTCGTCGATGCCGGCCCCGAACGGCCGGCGCTGGGCGTCGGCCTGATCCTGCGACCCGCCGCCGTCGCCGAGCTGCTGTTGGCGGCGGCCCCCGGAGATCTCCCACCCGTCGACGGTGGCGCGCCGTCCGGGATCGCCGTCAGCGACGCGCCCGACGAACTGCTCGACGCGGTGATCCGGCTGCTACGCCTGATCGACAAGCCGCGCGACAGGACGGTGCTGGCGTCGCTGATCAAACGGGAAATCCTCTGGCGGCTCGTCACCGGGGAGCAGAGCGCCGTCGTCCGCCAGCTCGGCCTCGCCGACAGCAGCCTTACCCACATCGCCCGGACGGTCCGATGGATCCGCGAGCACTACAGACAGTCCTTCCGCGTCCAGGACCTGGCACAGCTGTCCGGAATGAGCCTGTCCGCCTTCTACCGCAACTTCCAGGCGGTCACCGCGATGAGCCCGATCCAGTTCCAGAAACAGATCCGGCTCCAGGAGGCCCGACTGCTACTCGCCACGGATTCCAACGACGTGACCGGCGTCAGCCGCCACGTGGGCTACGACAGCCCGTCACAGTTCAGCCGCGAATACCGACGGCAGTTCGGCGTACCTCCCAGCCAGGACGCCCGCCAGCGCGAATCGACGCACCACACCGCCCCGGCTGCCCTGCCGTAACGCGGGGCCGTCCCGCCCGTCAGCCCTCCGGCGAACGGCATCGACCGCCACTGCGCGGAAATCTCCCCGGCAGCATCCACCAACAGGGGCAGCTGCGGCGCGAGCGCGAGGCTGGCGACGCCTCGCAGCATTCCCACGGCGTTGACGAAGCGCAGCACGTCCCCGTTCAACTGCCGCATGCCCTTGCGCCGTGCTGCACGGTTGTAGGCGGCCTCGCACTCGGGGCCGAGGCCGGCCAGGTCCCACTCGACCGGCCCCAGCGTCACCATCTCGAAGTCGGCGTACAAGTCTCCGTCCACCTCGTGGAAGATGTTCACCGCCGGGGAGTCGCCATGGATGGGCTGCAGGTCGATCCCCGGGAACGTCTTCTCGAACGCCGTGCGTGAGCGCACCACAGGTTCCAGGACCTGCCATTCGCGGCGCGCGCGGTCCAGGTCGGCCGGGTCGATGAGGTCGGGGCGTTCGTCGAGTAGAGCGATGCTGTCTTCGATGAACCGCGGTTCGGCCGCGGACAGGAACGACAACCCACCCGGGTAGTCGCGCATGGCGGCGTGCAGATCGGCGACCAGGCCGGCATTCGCCACGTAGTCGGGCTCCGTGGCCGGGGCCTTCTCGACGAACTGCCAGAACGTCATCGAGAATCCGTCGACCTGAACAGGTTCGCGCGGAACGAGGGAACTGGGAGGAATGACGGGGACTCCCTGCTCTGCGAGCCACCGGACCACGTCCAGTTCCGCCCGCTGTCGGCTCGCCTGGCTGTCGAGATCCGCGTAGTGCGGCAACACGGTGAGAACCCGGGCCACGACCGGCGAGGGTGCGAGGTGGACAACGACGGAGAACACGTCGTAGAGCACCCGGGCATCGGTCACGGTGAGCCCGAGACCGCGCCCCGCGCGGACAGCCGCGTCGACGGCACGTGACGTTCGGTCGGCGATCTGCTCCGCTGTCATGAAGGTACCCATGACGCGATTGTCCTATCGCGGAGCCGTCGTGCCGGATCGGGGGCGTGGCGGGGGATGGCCGCCGACGAGATCCACGCCCCGCTCGGCTACGCGCACATCCCCTACGCGGTGACGGCCCGCCACGCGGCCACGGTCATGTGCAAGACGTACGACCTGCCTGGGCTCGAGTACGCCAGGTGACGGGGGTGTCAAGCGGGCCGGGGCGGCGTTCCGCCCATCGGCGCCCCGGTACGCCGATTCCGGGGCGGGCGGCCGGCGTAGGCACCACCATGTGAGCGAGGACGAACGGGGGCGATGTGCCGGAACTGCTGCTGATCATCACGCTGGGCGTCACCGTGCTGGTTGGCACCACCATCGGTGGCCGCTACCGGGTCGCGCCACCGGTCCTGCTCATCAGCCTGGGCGCCCTGCTCGCGCTCCTGCCACCGCTGTCCCATGTGATCCTCGCCCCCGAGGTGGTGCTGCTGCTGTTCCTGCCGGCGATCCTCTACCGGGAGAGCCTGACCACCAGCCTGCGGGAGGTACGGGCGAACATCGTGGTCATCGCTCTGCTGGCGATCGGGCTGGTCGGCGTCACGATGGTGGCGGTGTCGCTGGTGGTACAGCGGTTCGGCGTCGACCCGGCGGCGGCCTGGGTGATCGGCGCGGTGCTCGCCCCGACCGACGCGGCGGCGGTGGCCGGCCTGGCCAAGCGGATGCCCCGACGCCTGCTCGCCACCCTGCACACCGAAAGCCTGATCAACGACGGCACCGCCCTGGTGCTGTTCGCCATCGCGCTCGGACTGCTCGGCGGGCACGCGGCTCCGAACGCCATCGAACTCGTCGAGAAGATCGGCCTGTCCTTCCTCGGCGGCATCGCGGCCGGCCTGCTGGTCGGCACGGTGGTGATCCTGATCCGCAAGCGTCTGGACGACCCGCTGCGGGAGGGGGCGCTGAGCGTGCTGACCCCGTTCGCCGCCTTCTTCCTCGCCGAATCCATCCACGAGAGCGGCGTGCTCGCCGTGGTGGCCGCCGGGCTGCTGGTCGCCTTCGCCAGCCCCCGCGTGATCCGGGCCCGGTCGCGGGTGCTGGCGCTGTCGTTCTGGGACCTCACCACCTTCCTTATCAACGGCGGACTCTTCGTGCTGCTGGGGATGCAGATCCCGAGGGCGGTACGGGACGTCACCAGCACCTCGCTGATGCGCGCGATCGCCATCGCGGTCGTCGTGGCCGGGGTGCTGGTCGCGGTCCGGATGCTCTGGCTGCACCTGACCGCCGCCGTCGCCCGGCTGGTGGACAGACGGGAGTCCAGTCGCGGGCGGCGGGTGAACTGGCGGGTGCGTACCGTCGCCGGCTGGGCCGGGTTCCGGGGTGCCGTCTCCCTGGCGGCGGCGCTCGCCGTCCCGCTGACCATCAACGGGGAGCCGGTCCGGGAGCGCGATCTGATCATTTTCTGCGTCGCGGTGGTGATCCTGCTGACGATGCTCGTGCAGGGGACCACGCTGCCGTTGCTGATGAACTGGGCAGGACTCTCCGGCGACCCGGAACGTGTCGACGAGACGCGGCAGGCGCAGGTCCTGGCCACCAGGGCCGCGCTCACGGCGTTGCCCGACATCGCCGACCGGGTCGGCGCCGATCCGGAGAGCGTGCAGCGGCTGCGGGGCGACTACGAGGGACACCTCGGCGCGCTGCAGGCCGGGCAGGAGGACGAGTCGGGCGGTGCCCAAGAGGTCGAGCGCCGACTGCGGCTGGCGGTGCTGGACCACAAGCGGCGCGAGATCACCCGGATGCGCGACGCCCGGGAGATCGACGAGGCCGTGCTGCGCGAACTGCAGGCTCGACTGGACGTCGAGGAGATCCGCCTGGTCGGGCCGATGACCCTCGATTGACGTGGGCGCGACGTCGAGTTTACGCCCTGGCCGAGGCGGCGATCGACTCGGCCAGGGCGATGATGCGCCTCCGTCGAGGCATGCACCGGTGGGTTGGTCAGCGTGGTGCGAGGCGCTTCGCGAGTGCCTCGCCCTCGACGTCCAAGGTCGGCACGAGCCTGCCCATCCAGCGGGGCATCCACCAGATTCGCGGGCCGAGGATGAGCATGGTGGCCGGCACGATGAGCATGCGGACCAGGAACGCGTCGACGAGGACGCCGATGGCGAGGGCGAAACCGATGGTCTTGAGGATGATGTCGTCGGTGAGGGTGAAGCCCGCGAACACGCCGACCATGATGAGGGCGGCGGCCGCCACGATGCGGGCGCTGTGGGTGAACCCGTCGATGACCGCCTGACGCGCTGGTGCGCCGTGGACGTAGGCCTCCCGCATGCGCGTGACGAGGAAGACCTCGTAGTCCATCGCCAGGCCGAACAGGATGCCGGTGAGCAGGATCGGCAGCAGGAACAGCACCGGGCCGGTGGTGTCGAGACCGACGAGTTCGTTGAGCCAGCCCCATTGGAAGACCGCGACTGTCGCCCCCAGGGAGACGCCGACGGAGAACAGGAAGCCGAGCGCGGCCTTGACGGGCACCCAGATCGAGCGGAACACCGCGATGAGCAGGATGAAGGCCAGACCCACGACGACGGCGAGGTAGAGCGGGAACACCTCGGTCAGCTCGTTGGAGATGTCGACGCCGACCGCGGTGACGCCGGTGACCAGTGCCCGGGCTCCGCTCTGGTCCGGCAGGTCCGACAGCGTGTCTCGGATGTCCGCGACCAGGTCCTTGGTGGACTCGTCCGACGGTCCGGAGCGCGGGATCACCGTGAGCGTCGCGAACTGTGCCGTGTCGAGCTGCCGCAGGTAGGCCTGCCGCGCCTGCGGGCTGTCGCTGGTCACGGCAGGGACCAGGGCGGCGATGTTGGAGTCGTCTCGGGTCGCCAGCGTCTGTAGCCGCTGGGTGGCGACCGCGACCGCGGCGGCCGGGTCCGGGGCTTCCCTGGTGTCGATGACGACGAGCAGCGGGCCGTTGGCTCCGGCGCCGAAGTGCTCGTCGATGAGGTCGTAGGCGAGGCGTACGTCGCTGCCCGCGGGTTTGGTGCTGTCGTCGGGCAGCGCGAGCTGCAGGGAGGCTACGGGGACGGCGGCCACGGCGGCGGCCACGATCCCGGCCAGGAGCGCGGGCCAGCGGAACCGGGCCAGGCCCTCGATCCAGCGGCGTCCGAGGGTGCGTGGCTCGCCGGGGTGCGGTTCGGCGTCGGTGTGCTTCTGCTCGGCGCGAGGACTTCGCTTCGTGACGCGGGTGCCGGCGAAACCGAGCAGTGCGGGCAGCAGGGTGAGCGCGATGAGTACGGCGAGGGCGACGGTGAACGCTCCGGCCAGCCCCATCTCGGTGAGGAATCCGATGCCGCACACGGCGAGGCCGACGAGTGCGATGACGACGGTGAGGCCGGCGAACACCACCGCTGAGCCCGCGGTGCCCACGGCGCGGCCGGCTGCCTCCTCCAGCGGGCGGCCTCGGCGTACCTCGGCCTGATAGCGGGACAGGATGAACAGCGCGTAGTCGATGCCGACCGCCAGCCCGAGCATCGTGCCGAGCGCGGGGGTCGTGGTGCCGAGTTCGACGAACCCGGTCAGGGTGGCGATGGCGGTGATACCGATGCCGACGCCGACCAGCGCGGTCAGCAGCGGCATCCCGGCCGCGACGAGCGACCCGAGAGTGAGGGCCAGCACCACGAAGGCGATGGCGACGCCGATCAGTTCGGCGAGAGCCCCGCCGATCTCCACGCCGAGCACGTCTCCACCTATGGTGGCCGTCAGCCCCGCCTCCTCGGCGACATCACGGGCAGCTTCGAGGGCCTCCCGGTCCGCCTGGGACAGATCGACCGCGCTCCGGGCGTAGCTGACCGAGGCGTAGCCGGTGCGCCCGTCCTCGGTGATCGTCCCCGCGGCGAACGGGTCGAGGATCGACACGACGCCGCTCGTCCTCAGCGCCGCGAGCGCGTCGGACACAGCCTGTTGGTTGGCCGGGTCTGCCAGTGACTCGCCGTCCGGCGCCTGGAACACCACCCTCGCCGTAGCGCCTTCCGGTGCGGCCGTGGGATCGCGGTCCCTGATCAGGTCGAAGGCCTGCGTCGACTCGATACCGGACAGCTCGAAGCTGTCGTTCGTCTTGCCCGACAGGGTCGCCGCCCCGAGAGCGACGACGAGAAGCAGCAGGACCCAGATTCCCGTCACGGTCCGCCGGTGTCGGAACGACCAGCGTCCGAGCCTGAACAACTGCCATGCCATGCCGTTTCCTCCTGCGTGTCGGTGACCGGGTGCCGGTGTGGGTGCTCACTCGCGGCTGTCCGGGGGTGGCGACGCGATCCGGCGTCCAGCAGACGGTAGCATGAAAATATCCGACCGGATATTTTGGTGGCGGTGGCCATAGGATCGAGTGAGCCGCGCTCCACCGCGCGTCGACCGCCTTGGAGGTAGTGCCATGACCGACCGGGAACCCCGACCCGCCCGGCGGGAGGGCTCGTCGAAGCGGGGGCCGTACTCGAAGGGACTTGCGCGGCGGCAGCAGATCATCGACGAGGTGCTGGCGGTCTACGACCGGCTGGGGTTCGAGGGCACCTCGCTGCGCGCCATCGGTGAAGCGATCGGCGTGACGCATCCGGTGCTCAAGCACCACTTCGGCACCCGCGAACAACTCTTCATCGAGGTGCTGCGGGAGCACGACCGCCGCTTCCTGGACGCCCCGTCCGAGGACGACGACACCTTCGTCGACCTGATCCAACGATCAGCCGAACACAGCATGCGGGTGCCGGGGCTGATGGCCCTGCTGAACAGCATGGTGGCCCATGCGCTGGAGGCCGGCAACGACCACTCGCGGGCGCACTTCTCCGAGCGGTACGCCAACCTCAGGGCGACGATCGTGACCCTTCTCGAGGAAGGCCAGGCGGCGGGAAGCGTCCGGTCCGACATCCCCCTGGACGAAGCTGCCTCGCTCGTCCTCGCGGCGGCCGACGGCCTCAGCACCCAGTGGCTGCTCGACGGGAGCGCCGACCTCCAGAGCGGCCTGTTGCTGCTGCAACGCCTCCTCGAACCGCCGAGCCGACAGGTGGGTCGGACCGGCGCCTAGCCGCGAACAGCAGCCGCCGCTGCCAGGTGCGCGGGCAGCCGTCCGTCCTCGGCGCGGCGGAGGTCGCCCGGATCGCCGCCGACCTGACCGAGCCCGGTCCCGACGCCGACGGTGCGGTCGGGGAGCTTGCCGAGGCGGTCGCGGACGACGAGCGGAACATCGGCGGCTTCCTCGTCACGGCGGCCCGCGAGGGCAGGGCGCTCGTCAGGGCCGTCACCTGATCCTCCCGACGAGCCTTCCCAAGCCGAAGGCGGCGACCGCCCCGGCGGCAACCAGGAGCCCTCATCGACACGGGCACCCCGAGCGGGCTCAGGAGGCATTGAATCTGGGTCACCGTCGCAGGCGGTTGCCAGGCGGGCTCTCAGGGGTGCTGACGTGCCGCGGCGATCTCGGCGTGGTGGTCGACCGCCCAGTTGGCGAGCGCGGAGAGCGGCTCCAGCAGGCTGGCGCCCAGCGGTGTCAGCCGGTACTCGACACTCGGCGGCGATGTCGGAAACACTTCCCGTTCGACCAGACCGTCGCTCTCCAGCATGCGCAGCGTCCGGGTGAGCATCCGCTGACTGATCCCCTCCACCGCCCGGTGCAACTCGTTGAACCGGTACGGCTGCCGGCCGAGCAGGGTGATCAGCAACAGCGTCCATTTGTCACTCACCCGTCGCAACACGTCGGTGACCGGACAACACTCGTATTCGTCGATTGGAACGGGAATCGGCAATCGGTGGCTGTCCAGCGTGGTAGGCACACCGGTGTTCGTTGTGGCCATGAAAGTGCCTTCTTTCGCCTCCGTCGATCATCTGCCCAAGATGAGCACGGTCAGTGGAGAACGGTAACGGAGGCGACATGGGAGTCGTGGTGGTCAGTGGTGGCACCAACGGAATGGGGCGCGCATTCGCCCTCGGCCGGGCCGAACGCGGTGACCGGGTCGTGGTGCTCGGCCGCAACCGCGAACGCGGCGAGGCGCTGGCGGGCGGAGCTGTCACCTTCCTTCCCGTCGACCTCTCCAGCGTGACCGAGACGCGACAGGTCGTCGAGCACATCCTCACCGAGCACCACGTCGTGGACGCGCTGACGCTGTTTGCCAACGCGGTGGCGCCGCGTCGAATCGAGACCGCCGAGGGCCTGGAGCGTACGTTCGCGCTCTACTACCTCAGTCGCTATCTGCTCAGCTTCGGCCTGCGTGAGGCGATGGACCGGGCTACCGCGCCGGTAATCGTGAACATCGCAGGCGTCGGCGTCACCAAAGGCGGGGTCCGCTGGGCCGACCCGCAACTGACGTCGGGCTACTCGGTCGTCGCCGCACAACTGCAGGCCGGTCGAGCCAACGACCTGCTCGGCGTGGGCTTCGCCCAACGGTCCGGCGGCCGTGCCCGATACGTGCTCTACCATCCCGGCTTCACCAAGAGCGGCGACCGTAGCCCGCTCCCGCTGGTCGTCCGCGGCCTGCTGGCGGCGGTGTCGGTGGCGGCCCGCCCGGTCGCGGACGCGGTGGACCCGATTCACCAGTTCCTGGACGCGCCGCCAGCCGCACCGCTGACCGCCGTTGACCGGAACAAGCGACTTCCGCTCAGCTTCCCGACGCTCGACCCGCAGAACGCCGAACGCTTGATGGACCTCACGGAAAAGCTGCTGGGCTGAGCTGCCGTCTCGGCCCGGAGAATCCGTGTTGCCGGTGCCCGACGAGAACTACACGCGCTTCTCGTTCCGCCTATGCGGACGCGACCGTGTGCGGGACGCGGGTCGTTCAGGAGTGTCGGTCGATGACCTCGAGCGCGAGGTGTCGCCCGCGCTCGAGCGCGGTCTCGTCGTCGAACAGTTGGAACTGCGTGTTGGCGGCGCTGAGGAACGCGTCGACGCGAAACGCGTCGCCGGGCGGGTCGAGGGAGCCCGCGATCGCAAGCTCGGACTCGATGAGATCCAGCCATTCCCGCTTGAGTTTGCGGATCGCGTCGGCGACGGGGCCCTCCCGGTGGCCGTACTCGCTGGATGTCGCCGTGATGAAGCACCCTCCCGGGAAGACTCTGCGGCGTAGGCACGAGAACCACGAGTCCACGAGGGTGCGTAGCCGGTCCCGTCCCGGCTGTGACCCCCACCCGGGCGCGATCACGGTGTCGATGTAGATCTGGCGGGCTTCGGCGACGGCGGCGAGCAGGATGGCCTCGCGGCTGCCGAACACCGTGAGGATCCCGCTCTTGCTCAACCCGGTCGAGGCGGCGAGTCCGCCCACCGTCACCGATTCCAGCCCACCGACCGTTGCCGTCATCGCGGCGCAGCGGGCGGCGGTGCGCCGGGTGGCATCGCCGCGCCGTCGCCGACCGTCCACCGAAGTCATCCCCGTAGCTTATGCGACCGACTGGACGTAAAGCTTGGCGACCCCCTACTATGCGACCGATCGGTTGTATTGTTGAGGAGGGCAGATGACCATCGACATCGCCGAGGGTGTCGTCACACGCCAGCGCGTATATCTTGACGATCTCGACGGCTTCGGCGTCCTGCATCATGCCGGCTACGCCGTGCTGTTCGACCGGGCTGTGATCGACTACTGGCTTGAAGCCGGCTGGGCTCCGAATCCGCGTGAATCGGTCCAGGTGGTACGAGAGCTGACAATCACGTACCACGCGCCGATTGTCGGGATGTGCGATGTCGACGTGCACTTCTGGGTGGAGCGGGCGGGGCGGACCAGTGTCACCTATCGCTTCGAGGTGCTGTCGACCACGCGCGCGGTCCGCTATGCCGAGGGAAGCCGGGTGCTGGTGAACCTCGACCCGGTCTCGCTGCGCCCGGTCCCGTTGACCGACGGGATGTGGGAGATCGCCGGCCCGCTGCTGGGTCGGGGAGTCTCTCGTCCAGACACCGGAGAACCCGTCTCGTGACCGGATCTCGCGGCCGTGATCGATCGGCCGGGTTCGCGAGGCGGGCGGGTGTGTTCCGAAGTGGTTGTTAGGCGACAGTACGGGTGCGACCGGCCGGCCGTGCATTGATAAAGTGCCATGCGTGACGGTGTCGCTACGGCCCGGAACGGTGCGGACCGGGGCGGAGTTCCTTGCCCGGTTGCGTGCCATGCGATCCATGTCCGGACTCTCATACCGGGCGCTCGAGCGGCGGGCCAGGATGGCCGGCGACCAGTTGCCGGCCAGCACCCTCGCGAGCGCGCTCAACAGGGTCTCGCTCCCGTCCGACGATGTGGTCGCGGCCCTCGTGCGAGCCTGCGGCGGCGACCCGGGCCTGGTACGGGAGTGGGTCGAGGCACGCCGTGCGCTGGCCCTGCCCGACGAGGTCGTCCCGGTGGCCGACCGATCCGGCCGACCATCGGCCCCGCCGATCGGGTCAGAGGCCGCGGCACCGCCAGCATTCGACGGGTCCGGCACCGAGGAGCCCGGCCACCCGCTCGACCCACCCACCGGCCGGCCGATGGTCCCGCGGCTGCTGCCGCCGGATCTCCCGTTGTTCGTCGGGCGGGACGACGAGGTGGTGCGGGCTCGACGGCTGCTCGACCGGGATGCCACCGGCCCGGTGACGCTGCTGGTCACCGGCCCGGCCGGGGTCGGCAAGACCGCCCTGGCGGTACGCATCGGGCACCTGTCGGTGGCCCGGTTTCCGGATGGTCAGCTCTACGCGGATCTGCAGGGCTTCGGTGACGAGCCGGCCGAGCCGTACACCGTCCTGGGCACCTTCCTGCGTGCCCTCGGCGTACGCGGCGGTGCGGTGCCCCCGGACCTGACCAGCCGCACCCACCTCTACCGCACCCTGCTGGCCCAGCGGGAGATGCTGATCGTCCTCGACAACGCGGCATCCGCCCGGCAGATCGGCAACCTGCTGCCCAGCGGCGAAGGGTGCGCCACCATCGTCACCAGCCGGACCACGGTGGCGGACCTGGCCAGCCGCCGGCTACCCCTGGGTGTCCTGGACTCCGCCGCCGGACTCGCGTTGCTGCGCGAGATGCTGGGCCGGGACCGGACCGTCGCGGAGGCCGAGGCGGCCCGGTTCATCGTCCGGACCTGTGGTGGCCTTCCCCTCGCGGTGTGGGTGGCCGGAGCACGGCTCGCGGCCCGACCGCACTGGCCGCTGGTCAGGGTCGCCCGGGCGCTCGCCGACGAGCAGCGCAGGCTCGACGAACTCGCCGTCGGTGACGTCGCCGTCCGGGCCAGCCTCGAACTGACCTATCGCGGAATGGGCAAGCCCGCCCATCGGGCCCTCCAGATGCTGAGTCTGTTGCCGGGCACGGATTTCGCCGCCTGGGCCCTCGCCGCGATGCTGGACACCAGCGTGTCGCAGGCGGAGGCGATACTCGACGACCTGGTCGAGGTGCACCTGCTGGAGATCGGACCGGTCGGCGACACCGGAATCCGCTACCGCGTGCATGACCTCGTACGGCTGCTCGGCCGGGAGCGGGCGGATCAGGAGATCACTCCACGGTGGCGGGCCGCCGCGCTCGACCGGCTGCGTGGCGCCTGCCTCTCCCTGGCCGACCGTGCCGCGACCATCCTCGCCGCCGACTTCCAGGTCATGTCGCACGAGGAACTGGTGTCGTGGCGGTTGCCCACGCCGGAAGCCGACCGGCTCACCGCCGACCCGGTGGTGTGGTTCAACGACGAACGCCGGTTTCTGATCGCGGTGGTCGACCAGGGGCTGGACGACGACGTGATCGCGCCCGCCGCCGGGCTGGCCACCGCATTGACACCGTTCTTCCAGGTCGGCAGCCACTTCGACGACTGGGAACGGTTGCAGGGCCGGGCGCTCGCGGTCGCACTGTCCGCCGGCGACCGGCACAGCGCGGGCACGCTGCACCGCTGCCTCGGTGAACTCACCACCATTCTGGACCGGTACGCCGAGGCGCTCGACCACTTCGAGCAGGCCCTGCGACTCACCGACGACGACCCGGCCTACCAGGCCAGCGCCAGCGCCGGACTGGCGTACGTGCATCGGCTGCTCGGCCGGTACGACACCGCGGTCCACCACTTCGAACAGGCCGCCGAACTGGCCCGTACCGCGGGCAACGTGAACTGCCTGGTCTACGCCACCAACGGCATCGGCGTCATCGACCTGGAGCAGGGGCGGGTCGAGGCCGCCGCAGAACGATTCGAGCAGTGTCTGCGGCTGAGTCGATCCGCCGGCTACCGGCCCGGTGAGGCCCAGGCGTTGCGGTGTCTGGGACAGAGCCATCGGGCCGTCGGCGCGTACCCGCTCGCCGCCGATTGCTTCCGGCGGGCCGCCGCGATCAGCGAGGCCCTCGGTGACCGGCTCTCCGCCACCCACGCCCGCTGCTGGCTGGGCGACGTCCTGGTACGACAGGGGGCGCACGGGGAGGGGCGCCGGCTGCTCGCCCGGAGTCTGTGGACCTACCGGGAGTTCGGCAACGTGTGGGGCGAGGCGGCGACCCTCTACGCCCTCGCCGAAGCGCAACTCGCGGCCGGTCGGCCGGCGCTGGCGGTCCGGCGTGCCGAGGCGGCGGTCGACCTGTGGCGGCGGGTCGGCTCCCGGACCTGGTTGGCGACCGGTCTCGACACCCTCGCCGAGGCCCACCTCCGGGCCGGGGACGTCGGGACCGCGGCCCGGATCCGGGCGGAGGCCGTGGCCACCCGGACGGGGTCGGACGGTGCCGGCCACGGATAGGAACGTCCGTCATGGTCACTCCCTTCCGGTTCCCTGGGCGAAGGGCGAGCCTTCGGCGGCAGGGGTCGAGTATCGATGTTCTCGATTCCAGCAGTTCGCTACTTCCGCCTGCTATGCCCGCGCTGTTCGGAACAGTCCCGAACAACGGCGATCCTCCGGACCACGGGCGGGGTGGGCTCACCCGTCGGTCCTGCCGTGGCGGCGCACAATCGGTGCGTGCGGGTGTGGGATGAAATGACGTTGGAACAGCAAGCCGTGATGATCAGTGCATTCGAGGAGGCGTACCTCTGGGATCGTCTTGCCCGAAGTGAGTGAGCAAGCGGCCCGACTCTCGGGTGATTGCCAGACGTGCGGCAGTCCGTGCAGTGGATGGGCGGTGCAGCTCACTCGCGACAGCAAGCTCCGTTGGGGCTCGCCAGGTCTTCGGTGGGAGCCTTCAGGAGGCTCGGGCGTCCGCAGACAGGCTCAGAGGGGTCGGATTCGCGGGCACTCGCGTAGAGATCGAGTTGTTGAGCGTTCTGTTGCGCCAGCGGGGTGTTCCTGGGGTCGATTTGGATGGACCGCCCCAGGCGTGAACGCGGCCCTTCATCTTGTCGGCGGAGAGAGTCGGGTCGGTCGGACAGCCGTCCCGGCTTGACCGGTGTGACCCGGGTCACCGCCTCGGCCTCCCGTCGGGCCGCCCCTGACCGTGCACAGTGCACTCCGACCGGGTCGGACCTGCGACTCCCACGGCTCCCGTCGGCCCGGCCCCGCCGGCCCGGTCCCGGTGGTCCCACCGGCGGGTCCCTGTTGTGTCGGTCACTACTGTTAGCGTGCCCTGCGTCGTTGATCGCGGCCGATTGCTTACGAAATCTGGCTATTTGCCACTGCGGAGGGTGTTCCTGATGGGCTGGTTACCGGCGGGAGACTCGTACGAGATCTCTCTGGTGGACGGAAAGGTGGCGGCCCGGGCCACCGGCCCGCGGGCCACCGGCCGTCCACTGAAGACCTTGCCGAAGGTGCTGCGGGACGACCCCGAGGTGGACCGGCTGCGCCAACTCGCCCAGTGGCTGGACCGGCACACCGCGGAATGCCTGGCCCGGGTCGACGGTTGGGTGGTGTCCTCGCTGCCGGTGCCGACCGGGCTGCTGGCCCGGATCTGGCCGGACCCGGCCTGGCGGGACGCGCTGCGCGACCTCGTGGTGCTCGGGGACGACCCGGCCGAGCCGGGTTTCCTGCGGGACGTCACCGACACCGGCGACCTGCGCGTGGTCAACCTCGACGGGGAGACCGTCCGGCTCTCGCCGGCCAGCGCCGTACTGCCCCACCCGGTGCGCCTTCCCGACCTGGCCGACCTGCGCGAGTTCGCCGGCGAACTGGACGTGACCCAGCGGGTCGAGCAACTGCACCGGGGCACCTGGGACAGGCCCGCCAGCCTGAAGGACCGGGACACCACGATCACCGACTTCCGCGGCACCACGGTTCCCAACCGGCTGGCCGCCCGGGCCGCCACGCTCGGCTTCCGGGTCTCCGGCTCACAGGTCAGGTGCCGGGTCTGGGAGGCCGGCCACACGGTCGAGGCCGCCATCTGGTTCGACGAGGACTACTGGGACTCCGAGGCGACCCTGGGCACCCTCTCCTGGTCCGTGGTGGAGGGACCGATGCTGCGGTTGACCGAGGTCGGGCCGGTGGCCTGGTCGGAAGGAATGCGGATGGCGACGGCGTTGTCCGGCGCCCTGACGAAAACGGGGGAGCAGTCGTGACCGGGATGACGACCGTGGCGGGCGAGGAGTCGACCGACAGCCTGCTGGCCGCCGGCGCGGTGCTGCCGGCCGACACCGCCGGGGCCGGCGACCGGGCGGTGCCGCTCACCGTCCGCACCTACCGGCACCCGGTCCTCGACGACCGGCCGGTGGTTCGCCTGGTCGACGCCGCTCTGGGCGAGGGCGAGGACATCGCCGTCGGGTTCCTCGGCCTGGCACCGGGTGCCGAGCCGGCCGTCGTCGGGCTGGGCCTGCGCCGCCCGTTGGCCTTCCCGGAGTGGGTGCTCGTACACCACCCGGCCGACGGCCGGCACGCGCTGGCGGTGGTGCCGGAGTTGCAGAAGCTGGCCAAGCAGGTCCGGTCGCGGCCGAAGGCCGCCCTGGACGGGCACCAGGCCGTCGCCGACCGGTTCGCCCGTACGCTGCCGCACCTCCTGCCGACGTTCTTCGAGCAGGCGGCACGGGTGTTCCTGGCCGCCGGGCAGGACACCTACGCGACGCAGCTGTTCAACAAGGCGCGCAAGGCGGAGGCGCAGCACGGCCTGCCGGTCGACCTGAACCGGCTCGACGAGGTCTACGTGGAGTTCGCGGCGGCCAAGGTGGTGTCCGCGACCGCGTTGGCCGGCCACGCGAAGGAGTTGTCCGCCCAGTTGCCGCCCGCCGAGGCGCTGGAGCGGTTCTGCCGGCTGGCGCTGCGGGCCGCGGCCGCCGGCGTGGTGCCGTCCACGCAGTCGGCCAGCACGGTGAACCGGCTGGTCCGGACCGCCACGAAGGCCGCCGGTACGGGCGCCGCCGCCGTCGCCGACCGTGCGGCGGGCTATCTGACCGACCTGATCCGGCTGCCGGTGGCGGCCGAGGCGCCCCCCGGCTGGTGGAAGGCGCACCTGCCGGCGTTGACGGACCTGGCCGGCCGTGACCCGGCGATCCGCGGCAGCCTGCTCGACCTGATGCCCGCCGACCGGGACGATCTGGTCCCCTGGCTGGCCCTGTTGACCGACACCGGGGCGCTCCACGGACTGTTCGACCCGGACGTGCCGGACCCGGCCCGCCCGCGGGACGGCTCCGTCGGCTGGCTGCGCCGTTTCGTGAGCCGGGCCAACTCCGGCCACCACCGCCACCGGGTCGCGGAACTGTACCCGCTCGTCGAGCGGATGGCCGACCGGATGCGCGCCGAACTGGCCGGCGGCGGCGAGACCCTCGACGCTGCCGGCGATCTGGACCTGCTCGACCTGCTGATCGCCCGCGGGCTGCCGGTTGCCGCGCCGAACGAGCGCGACGTTCTGGGCTTGGCGGACTGGGCCAAGGGCGGGGGAGAGCGGGACCTGCTCGCCGTGGCCGGCGACGACCGGTTCACCGCGGCCCTGCGCCGGGGCCTCGACCAGTTCGACGACCAGCAGCACGCCCTGCGCCGGCTGGTCGACACGCCCGGCGTCCGGCCGATGCTGACCGACTGGCTGCGGGCCCGGGTCCGCGACCGACTCGCCGTCGGGCTGCCGTACCTTCCGCAGTCGGTGGACTGGGTGGGCAGGATCCCGGTCGAGGCGCTGCGCCTGGTGTCCGACGGCGTCGACCGGCCTGGCGACCTCGCCCGGTCCGGTGACCCCGGGCCGGGCGGCGACCTCGGGCAGGCCCTCGACATCGACCTCGCCGAGCGCGTCGCCCGCAGCCTGCGCGGCGGGATCATCGACGAGCTGGGCTGGCCGGACTGGGAGCTGGCCTGGCAGGAGGTGACCGGTGGGGACCACCGGGTCGAGGTGACCCGGCAGGAAGCCTGGCCGTACGTGATCCTGGGCGGACCGACCACGGTGCGTGTGATCGGCGCCGAGGGCATCGTACTGCGCCACGACCTGCGTATCCCGGCCGGCGACATGTGGGGTGAGCCCGGCTACCACTACGTCGACGGCCACCTGCTGGTCTACTGGAGGTCCCAGACGCTGGGCTACAACCCGCGCGGCTACTGGCACTCGTCGCCCGGAGAGTCGCAGCCCATCTCCGGCCAGCACCACGGCGGTCGGCCGCGCAGGAACGGGACCACCCTGCCACTCGTCGGCGGGGGGCGGACCACCGGCGACGGCGTACTGCACGTCGGTGACACCGCGGTCCCGTCCGAGCTGCCGGTCATCACCGACGGCACCTCCCACTGGGTGTACCGCCGGGGCGAGGACGACGACAGCCACGGCTGGCGCGAGTACGACCCCGTCGGCAACACCCACGGCCGGCGCAGCCTGCCCCGGTTCCTGGCCGACCTGCCGGCAGGCGGAGGCCACCTCCAGGAGTCGGCCAGCTGGCTGCGGCCCGCCCTGTCCGACCGGGCCACCCCCGCCGCCGTACCGGTGGACGGACTGCTCGGCTGGCGGGTGGTCACGCTGCCGGACGGCTCGGTACGCGGCGACGACCTGGCTGGTCGTACCGTCACCGTGGCCCCGGGACGGGAGCCGATCGCGGCGCTGGTGCTGCCCGGCGACGACCGACCCCGGGCCGTCCTCAAGGGCCTCGTCCTGGTCGACCCGGACGGGGTGGTGTGCACCGTCGTCGGCCCCTCGTCCACCCGGGACAATCACCCCGGCGCGGTTCCGCTGCCGGGCGAGAGGTTCCTCGGCGCCATGCTGCCCCGCGACCCGGCCGGCTCCGCCGCCCTGCGCCGGATGGACCGGGACGTCGCCGACGTGCTGCTGAAGGTCGCCGTCGACGAACGCCGCGCCGTCCTGGCCGAACAGGCCGCGCGGGCCGCGGCCCAGACGGCGGCCCGATACCGGTCGACCACCGCCACCCGGGCGGGCACCGGCCCTGCCGTCGCCGCGTCCGTGGTCGTCGCACCGACCGGCGCCTCCGGCTCCGGCGCGGCCACCGCCGGCGAACCCGACAAGGACGAGCTGGTCGAGCTGGTCCGCTCGACGTTGCCGGCGGTCGGCCACGACACGCTGCTCGCCGGGGTGGCCGGGGTGCTGCGGCTGGCCGCCCGGGTGCGTACCGAACTGGACACGGTGACCGAGCGGTTCACCAGGTCGTTGTCCGCCCCGAAGGCGGTGGCGCCGCCGACCGCCGTGACCGGACCCACCGACCGGCAGCTCGACCCGGCACTGGACGGTCTGCGTGGCCCGGCCCACCGGGCGAGCAACTCGCCGGACGTCTTCGCCCAGCTCCAGGCGCTCGCCGCCCAGCGGTCCGCCGCCACCGGAAGCGAACCCGTCGTACGGCTGCACTCCGACGGACCGTCGCTGCCGAAGGGGCTGGACTGGTGGCCCCTGCTCGGCCGTGTCGCGGCCGTCGCCTACCGGGCCGTCGCGGCGCTCACCCCCGACGACCACCGGGAGACGCTGGGCGCCCTGCTCACCGAGCTGGACCGGCTCGACCTGAGCGCGGCGGCCGAACCGGCCCGGTGGCGCCGGTTCACGCTGCATCTGCTCGACGAGGACCTGAACAACCCCGACGGCTCACGCCGGTTCCCCGGGTCAGGCATCCTGCCGTTGGCCGACGGGGCGTTCATCGCCATCCCCACCTTCAGCGGGACGATGACCGGCTACAGCTTCGACGCGTTGTACCACGACCCGGCCGGCGTGTTCGCCGTGCCCGAGCCGTACACGGTGCAGTCCTCGGCGCCGGTCGGTGACGAACGGCCGACCGGCTGGCTGGCCGGCTTCCGCACCGAGTGGGCCGCGCGTGGCCCGCTGCCCTGGCAACCGGAAGCGGCCGAGCGGTTCGCCGAGCTGACCGGGGTCACCCCCACCGCCGCGAAGCTGGTGCTGTCCGGCCTGCCGTACGTCGACTCGACGAACACCGTACCGCCCGAGTTGCGCAAGGCGCTCGGGGTCAAGCAGGTCGGCGAGGTCAAGCTGGCCTTCGAGATGCTCAACGAGGCCAGCCCGGAAGTCCGGCGGGCCCTGGTGTCCGCGCTGCTGCCGGAGGACCCGGCCCGGCTGTGGACCGACGGTCCGGACGTGGCCGCCGCCGCGGCGGTCTGGAACGCCGCCGTGGGGCGGCGGGTGACGGTGCCCGAACAGCTGCTCGCCGAGGCGGTGCGCGCGGTCCGCACCGACTGGGGACCCGCGAAGGCGCTACCGGCCCTGCTCGACCCGGCCCGTTCGGTCGAGCTGACCACCGACCTGGCCTTCCGGATCAAGGGCGACCGGGCGCTGCCGGTCGACGGCGCGGGAGCGGGCTTCACCGGCCGGGTGCTGCGCAGCACGGTCGCCCTGGCGGCCTGGGTCGCCCACCACACGCCGGCCGGTGACCCGTGCCGGGCCGCGCTGCCGGCCGCACTGGGCGCGCTGCGCGACCGGCTGACCAACCCCGACCTGCTGCTCGACCTCGACCAGTACGTCTCCCTGCCCGCGTTCCGCCAGGTGGCGGGCAGCCCGTCGGAGACCGGACCGGGCTGGGAACGGTACGGCGCCATCGTCCTGGCCACCCACGACAGCCAACCGTCGCCCGCACTGCGGCCCGACCTGCTCGACGCCGCCGGGGCGGACCCGTACCTGCCGGCGCTGCGGGGCGACGCGGCCAAGCCGTACCCGACGGAGGTGGCACTGCGCCTGGTCCGCGACCCGCGGTTCGCGGCGCTGCTCGGCGATCCGGGGCAGCCGGACGGCGGCGCGCCGGCGGCGGACGGGACCTGGTGGCCGCAGGACCCGACCCGGTCGGTGGCCGACCTGGTCGCCGAGGTCGCCGGAGAACACGGCCTGGGCGCGGACGCGGCGGCGGTGTACCTGATGCTGCTGGCCATGCCGGACCCGACCGATCGCAACACGGCGAAGTGGACCGGCTGGAAGCCGGCCCGGCTGAAGGCGGCCCGCGCCGAACTGGCCGGCACCGACCTGGTCGTCGAGGCCAGCCGGCCCCGGGCCGGCCGGTCGCTGTTCCTGCCCGGCCCGTGGCTGGAGCGCGGCAGCGGGCAGGCGCCGATCGAGGCCTGGAAGGTCGCCCTGTTCGATCTCGCCCCCGACGGTACGGCCGGGCTCGGCGTGACCGTGCCGTTCGAACCCGTCGCCGACCTCCACCGGCGGGCCTGGCAACGCCTCCGCGACGGCGACCGGCCCCGCTTCGACAACCTGCCCACCCGCGGCAACCGCCGCTGACCCCGACCCCTGTCCCGAACACCCCACCCGGAACCAGAGAGATCGAGGAAACACAAGTGACCGTGACGGAACACGTCCGCCCGCCGGAGACCGCCGCCCAGGTCCTTTCGGCCGAACAACGTTACGCCGACGAGCTGGTCTTCCTGGCCGCGTACGACGACGGGGCCCGGCCGCCGGGCTGGGCGCTGACCCCGCGTGCCGTGGTCACCTTCATCCGGGGCAGCGACGGCGAGGCGTTGAAGCTCCCCGCCGGCCGGCGCACCGGCCCGGACGGCGCCGAACTGCCGGCCAGCATGACCATCTCGCCGAAGTTCGTCGGTGAGCGGAGCCTGGTCGAGCGGTGCGTGGTCACCCTCGCCGGCGAGCGGGGCCTGTTGCTGGTCGGCGAGCCCGGAACCGCCAAGTCCATGCTGTCCGAGCTGCTGGCCGCCGCGGTCTGCGGCACCAGCGCGCTGACGGTGCAGGGCACCGCCGGCACCACCGAGGACGCCTTCCGGTACGGCTGGAACTACGCACTGCTGCTCGCCCAGGGGCCGACCCCGCAGGCGCTGGTCGACTCGCCGGTGCTGACCGCGATGCGCACCGGCCGGGTGGCCCGGATCGAGGAGGTCACCCGCTGCCTGCCCGAGGTGCAGGACGCGCTGGTGTCGATCCTGTCCGACCGGCGGATGAACGTGCCGGAGCTGGCCGGCACCGGCGACGGCCTGATCCGGGCGGTGCCCGGGTTCACCGTGATCGCGACCGCCAACCTGCGGGACCGGGGCGTGTCGGAGATGTCCTCGGCGCTGAAGCGCCGGTTCAACTTCGAGACGATCCACCCGATCGCGGACGCGGACACCGAGACCGACCTGGTCCGCCGGCAGGCCACCGCCGCCGTGCAGCGCGCCGGCGCGACGTACGCGGTGGACGACTCGGTGCTGGACGCCCTGGTCACCGTGTTCCGCGACCTGCGTTCCGGCCGATCGGGCGAGGGCTGGGACGTGGAACGGCCCGGTACGGCGATGTCGACCGCCGAGGCGGTGCAGGTGACGGTGTCGCTCGGTCTGGCCGCCGCGTACCTGCCCGGCGGGGACGCGCTCGACCTGGTGCCCGGGCACCTGCTCGGCGTGGTGCGCAAGGACGACGAGAACGACCACGCCCGGCTGCTCGGCTACTGGGACGGCCCGGTCCGCCGCCGCGCCGAGGACGGCTCGGCGATGTGGCGCCGGCTCTGGGACCTGCGGGAGAGCCTGCGGTGACGATCCTCTCCGACACTGCCCCGCCGACCGCCGGCCCGGTGGCGGCCGGCCCGGCGGCGGTCGAGCCGACGATGGTCGACCCGCGAGCCGTGGTCGACGCGCTCGCCGGTTCGGTCCGGCCCTACCTGATCGGGGTGCGGCATCACAGCCCGGCTCTCGCGGCGGTGGTTCCGGCACTGCTGGACGCCGCCGGGGCCGAGGTCGTCTGCATCGAGCTGCCGGCCGACTTCCAGCGCTGGCTGCCGTACCTGTCCGACCCGGCCGCGAAGGCTCCGCTGGCCCTGGTCGGCAGCCACGGCGCGGACGGGCCGATGGGCTTCTACCCGTTCGCCGACTTCTCCCCGGAACTGGCCGCGATCCGCTGGGCCCGGCAGCGCGGCGTCGAGGTCGTCTGCTGCGACCTGCCGCTGGCCGACCCCGGCTGGACCGCCGACACCACCGACACCACCGGCCTGGACGCCGGTGCGCCGCTGCCCGCCCTGCGCCGGTCCTACGCCGCCGCGCTCAGCGCCAGCGGCACCGGCCGTGACGGCGACGACCTGTGGGACCGGGTGGTCGAGGTGCGTGCCCCGGGCTGCCCGCCCGAGGCGGTACGCCGGGCCGCCCTCGGCATCGGCTGGGCGATGCGTACCGACAACGCCGGCGGTGACGGCGTACCGGCCCGGGACCTGGCCCGCGAGCGGCACATGCGCCAGGTGCTGGCACAGGCCGGTGCCGACGGCCGGCGGGTCGCCGCGGTGATCGGCGCCTTCCATGCCCCGGCCCTGCTGGCCGCCCCGAACGGTCCGGACCAATCCGGGCCGACCCAGCCCGGTCCGGACACCACCGACGGCGGTACCCCGGCGACCACCTCGCTGGTGCCGTACGCGTTCGACCTGCTCGACTCCCGCTCCGGCTACCCGGCCGGAATCCGCGACCCGCGCTGGCAGCAGCTCGTCCTCACCGCCGCCGGCGACCCGGAACTGATCCGGGCCGCCGCCGCCCGGGCGGTCACCGACCTGTGCCGGGAACTCCGCCGGGCCGGGCACACCGCCGGCACCGGTGAGGCCGCCGAGACGGTGCGGCTCGCCGACGACCTGGCCCGGCTGCGGGACCTGCCCGCCCCCGGCCGGGGCGAGGTGCTGGAGGCGGTGACCACCGTGCTCGGCCAGGGTGAACTGCTCGGCCGGGGCCGGGCACTGGCCAAGGCGCTGGAAACCGTGCTGGTCGGCGCCGTTCGGGGCCGGATCGCCCCCGGTACGCCCCGGTCCGGGCTCGGTCCCGCCGTCGAGGCGGAACTCGGCGGGCTCCGGCTGCCCAACCCGGACAGCCCCAAGTCCCGCGAGGTCCGGCTGGACCCGCTGCGTACCGAGTTGGACGGCCGCAGGGAGATCCTGCTGCAACGCCTCCAGGTCTGCGGCGTCGGCTACGGGGAGCCGATCGCGGTCTCCGGCACCGGCGACGGTGCCGCCCTGACCACCCGCTGGCAACTGGCCTGGACGCCGTCGGTGGCGGCGCGGCTGGACCTGGTCGGCGTACGCGGGGTGACCGCGGCGCTGGCCGCGGCCGGCACCCTGCGGGAACGGTTCCGCCGGGAGGCCGCCGAGGGCGGGCCTACCGGCGCACAGCTCCTCACCGGGCTACGCGACGCCGCCCGGTGCGACCTGCCCGAGCTGGTCACCGACCGGCTCGAGCTGGCCGCCGCGGTGCTGCCGGGCACCGGTACGCTGCCCGAACTGCTGGCCGCACTCGACCTGCTGGAGGCGCTGCGCCGGGAACACCTGCCCGGCACCACCGTCGACGGTCGGGCCCGGGCGGCCGAGCTGGCCGTCGTGCTGCTGGACGCGGCGGTCCGCGGGCTGCCCGGCCTGGCCGGCAGCGACGCCGCGGCCGACGCGGCCGCGCTGGTCGACCTCGCGGTCCGGGCCGGCGAGGAACGGATCGGCCTACGCCTGGACGAGGCGCTCGACCACCTGGCCCGGGCCGGTTCGCCGCTGATCCAGGGGGCCGCCCTGGCCGCCCGGGTGCTGCTCGAACTGACCGGCCCGGACACCCTGGGCAGCCGGGTGGCCGGCTGGATCGACGCGGCGACCGGACCGGACACCCGGCGACAGCTGCGCCGGCTGCTCGGTGGTCTGCTCACCGCGGCACACCCGCTGCTGCAGTCCGCCCCGGCCGCGCTGAACCCGCTGCTGGAGCGGATCGAGAGGCTCACCGACGCCGACTTCCTGGACCGGCTGCCGGCGCTGCGTGGCGGCTTCGACGTGCTCACCCCGGCGGCCCGGGACCGGATGCTGCACACCGTCGGCGAACGGCTCGGCGACCGGCTCGATCTGACCCTGTCCGCCCCGCCCGAACTGCTGGCCTCCTGGGCCGCCGCCGACGCGGCCGGCCGGGCCGCCCTGGCCGCCCGCCACATCCCGATCCCGGACCCGGCAACGACCGACCCGCGAGCCGTGGTCGACGCCGGCTCCGCGGCCGGGCCGGACACGCCGACCGCCCGGATCGCCCCCAGGGACCGGTGGCGGCTGCTGCTCGGCCGCCAACCCGACCGGTTGCCGGCCGACGCCCGCCGCTACGCCCGCGCCCTGGACGAGCTCTACGGGGCGGGGCAGGGCGAGGGCGCCACCGACCTCGGCCAGGCGGCCGGGGGCGGCCAGGAAGCCTCCTTCCCGACCGCCCGCGAGTGGGCCGACGAACTCGAGGCCCTGTTCGGCACCGCGGTACGCGAGGAGGTCATCGCCCGGGCGGCCGAGAACGGCCGTACCGACGTGCTCACCGAGCTGGACCCGGCCGCCGTACGCCCCTCGATGGAACTGCTGACCTCGGTGCTGTCGCTGGCCGGTGGCCTGCCCGAGGCGCAGCTGGCCAAGCTACGGCCACTGGTCCGGCGGCTGGTCGAGGAGCTGACCAGGGAGCTGGCCACCCAGGTGCGTCCGGCGCTGACCGGGCTGACCAACCCGCGCCCGTCCCGCCGTCCCGGCGGCCGGATCAACCTCGCCCGTACGCTGCGGGCGAACCTGGCGCACACCCAGCGGCTCGGCGACGGGCGGACGGTGGTGGTGCCGGAACGCCCGGTCTTCAACACCCGGACCCGCACCGAAGCCGACTGGCGGCTGGTGCTGGTCGTCGACGTGTCCGGCTCGATGGAGGCGTCGGTGGTGTGGTCGGCGTTGACCGCCGCCGTACTGGCCGGGGTGCCCACCCTTTCCACCCACTTCCTCGCCTTCTCCACCGAGGTGGTCGACCTGACCGATCGGGTCGACGACCCGCTGTCGCTGCTGCTGGAGGTGCGGGTCGGTGGCGGCACGCACATCGCCGCCGCGCTGGCCCACGCCCGCTCGCTGGTGACCGTGCCGAGCCGCACCATCGTCGCGGTCGTCAGCGACTTCGAGGAGGGCTATCCGCTGGCCGGGCTGCTCGGCGAGGTCCGCACGCTGGCCGGTTCCGGCCTGCACCTGCTCGGCTGCGCCGCGCTGGACGACAGGGGAGTGCCCTGCTACTCGGTACCGGTCGCCGAGCAGCTTGCCGCGGCCGGGATGCCGGTCGCCGCCCTCAGCCCGCTCGAACTCGCCCGCTGGGTGGGCGACCGCATCCGCGGAGGATCACGTTGACGGACCGTACAGCCATCGCCGTGGACACCGACCGGTTGCCGCCGGTGCTGCCCGGGGTGGCGGCCGCGGCGGTGGCGGCCCTGCCACCGCGGCTGCACAAGCGCCTGGACGCCACCGTCGAACGGCTGGCCGGCGTACCGGTCGGCCGGGTCGACGGCGGCGTGTCGGTCGACTGCGGCCCCGAGGCACTGGTCACCCTGACGCCCGGTCCGACCGGCGCGGTCACCGATCCGGACCAGGCGCGGTGCAGTTGCCTGTTGACGCCCCGCTGCCTGCACCGGACCGCGGTCCTGGTCGCCTGCCCGGTCGCCGACCGGGCCACCCACCCCGATCCGGTGTCCATCTCCACTGGACCGTCGACTTCGGACACTGCCGGTGCGGCTACCGGCCGGACCGGAAAGACGGCTGCCACGGCCGCCGGCCGGAACACGGCACCGACGAAGGCGCAACGGGCCGCCGCCGAGGCGCTGTGGCGGGCCGCCGCCGCGGTGCTCGCGGCCGGCGTACCCGCCGCCGGCGCGGTCCCCCAGGCGGAGCTGCTGCGGGCCGCCCACGGCGCCCGGCTGGCCGGCCTGCCGCGGGCCGAGAGCGCCGCGCTGCGCACGGTACGTGGCCTGCGCGCGCACCGGGAACGACAGACCGGCCACCGGCTGGCCGAGCTGGTCGAGGTGCTGCACGACCTGCTGTACGTGGCCGGCCGGCTGGCCGCCGGCGATCCCGACCCGGCGCTGGTCGGCATCCTCCGGCGGGCCTACCAGCCGGACGGCACGCTGGACGTGTACGGCGTCTGCCGGGAACCGGTGATCAGCGCGACCGGGTATGCCGGCGTGGTCACCCACCTGGTCGCCGCCGACGGGCGCCGGCTCTCCTTCGGCGACGTGAAACCGGGCGGCCCGGACCGGGCACAGGACTGCGCCCGGGCGGTCACCGAGATGGGCGCGGTCGCGGTCAACCACGCGGTGCTGGCCCGCGGCGGTCTGCGGATCACCGGCACCACCGTCGCCCCGGACGGCCGGCTCGGTGCCGGCAAGGGGGTCCGGGCCACCCCGATCCCCGGAACCGACTGGTCCACCGGACCGCTGGCGGACCTGTTCGCCCGCCCGCTCGCCGAGGTGGTGACCGCCCAACTCGCCACCGACGACCCGGAGGATCCGGCCCGGGCCGGGACCGCGCTGATCGGCTGCGACCTGGTGGTGGTCGGTGCCGTCGGCGACCAGGTGTTGGCCCGCGAACTGGCCCCCGACACCGACGGCGGACCGGACCGGGCACCGGTGCCGGACGGGCCGGTGATCCGGCTGGTGCCGGCCAACTCCCACCCGGTGCTGGCCCACGTGGCCAACCTGCGGCGGCTCGCGTCCCGGCCGGGCCTGCGGATCCGGGTGGTCGGCCGGCTCGACCCGGACCGGGCCAGCACGCTGCACCCGCTCGTCGTCGGCCCGGTGCCCGGTGCCGCCGGGACGCTGCGGCTGCCACCGAACTGGCACGGCCGGGCGGACCTCGGTTACGACGAGCTCCAGGGCGGCCACCTACCGCCGCGCGACCCGGCCGCGATGGCCGAACCGGTTCTCGCCGTCGGCGCCGACACGGTCGCGGAGTCCCCGCTGTGGCGGGTCCGCCGGCTGGTGGAACTGGCCGTCTCCGGCGGTCGCCGCGCCGTCGCCGAGGCGGCCCGCGGCGACGGCGCCGGGCTGGCCGGTCCGCTGCGCCGTGCCGGCTTCACCACCGCCGCCGTGGTGGCCACCGCGCTCGCCGACGAGGCCGACCGGTGCGGCCGGGACGTGTTCGGCCGGCGTACCGATCCGGATTCGGACCGGTACGCCTGGGCCTGGCTCGCCGTGACCGCCCACCTCGCCGCCGCCGAGCGGGAGCTGATCCGGTCCTCGTGGACCGTCCCGCCCGCAGGCTGACCGCACGACGACCGGGACACCGGTCATAGGCCGCGTGCGGCCCCTGACGCAACGGGTTGCTGCGCCAGGGGCCGCCGGCCTGCCTGCTTCTATGGGTCGGTCACCTCCGGGTAGGTCGTGTGATCACCGGTCGATGCCGAGGTAGCGGGCGACGTGGACGATGATCTCCTGGGTGTACGGGGTGAGCCGGTACAGCTTCTTGGCGAGCACATCGGTGGTGGCGGTGGTCAGGCTGGCGAGGTTGGCGAGGTTCGCGGGGCTGTTCCTGATGTCGGGTTCGAGGGTCTGGATCAGGTCGTAGATGCTGCTGAAGCCTTCGCGTTGCAGCGCCTTGGCCAGGGATGCCGGGGCGGTGGCGGAGGCGGTGGCCGGGTCGAGCAGGCGGCTGACGAAGGTGACCCGGTGGAAGACGCGCCAGCATGGCGGTTTCTGGTCGGCCTGGTTGGCCTGGCGCAGGGCGGCGGCCTGGGGTGAGGTGGCGAGCCAGATCGGGTCGACGACCTTGCCGAAGAAGTCCTCGAAGTTGTCCTTGGTGACGTCGAGGTAGAAGGTCAGGAATCGGTAGGCGTCGACCCTGCCCGGGGCGGTGACGGGCTGGTTGGTGGCGGGATCATAGACGGGGGTTTCGCCGTCCCGGTACCGCTGGAGATCCCGGCCGCCGGTGCACGCGACGTCGAGCCCGAACGTCTTCGTGGCCGACTTGGCCCGGGTGCGGGTGACGCTGCTGCCGCCTCCGATGCTGGCCTCGAAGCCCATCTTCGTGCCGCCGGCCGCTCCTTTGAGTTCGAACATGCCGCCGCCGCTGAGAGTGCCCTTGATCGAGTAGGAACCGCCGGTGGTCTCGGTCACCGTGTCGGTGGTCTCGGTCGATTCGGCGAAGAAGCCACCGCCGGCGGTCCAGACGTAGGTGTTGGCCAGGTTGCGCCGGGCCGAGGACTTGTTGGCCACCTCCTTGGCCTTCTCGGCGGTCCGGTCGGGGGCGTGGGTCTCGGTGGACACCGAGTCGTAGTAGCTCTGCAACTGCTGGGCCTGGCGCTCGACACGGCGTTTGAGGGCGTACGCCTCCCGGGGTTTGAAGTAGCTGTATTCGGCGCCGTCGCCGGCGGTGGGGTAGTGGGCCGGATCGGGGAACGGGCCGGCCAGCCCGAAGCCGACGAGACCGTCGAGGGTGCCCTGTTTGGTGTACAGCGGGTTGATCTGGAATTCGATGATGTTCCAGTCCCTGGGGATGTCGGGGTTGGGCATCATGCGGTAGGCGACCAGCGCGCCGGTGTGTTCGAGGCGCAGCGCGAAGACGTCGGCGGTCTCGGACTGGACCAGGGCGTAGCCGGTGTTGGCCGGCACCCACCGCTGGCCGGCGGCCGGATTGAGCGGGTGGTCCGGGTCTTCCCAGGCGCCGCTGAGGGCGACGCTGCTGGTGCGGCTGGTGTTGCTGCCCTCGGACACCTCGGCGTCGCTGGTCCAGCCGTTGGAGTAGTCGAGGCCGAACTCGAGGTTCCCCTCCATGGCGAGCTTGACCATCGGTTGGGCGGTGCCGAAACCGAGGGGCGCGGTGATGTTCAGTACGTCCGCCGAGACCTCCCACGAGAACTTCATCTTCGCCGAGACGTCCATGCTGGTCTCCCGGCTCGACGACAGGGTGTTGGTGACCTCTTCGGCCTGGACGAACGAGACCGTGGAGGCGTCGACGTAGTCGTCGGTGCCCGGGCGCTTGACGAGGTTCTCGGAGGGGACCGGCGGAGCCCCCTCGATGTAGCCGACGAGTTGCGGGTCGAACTGGGCCTGGCCGACCCACTTGCTGATCAGGTTGCCGACCTTGTATCCGGTGACCAGGTGCCAGCGGCCGTCCTGTTGGTAGGCGTAGCAGCGTTTCATGACGCCCCGTACGCCTCGGTGCGGGATCCGTTGGACGTCGGCGTACTCGGCGACCCCGGGGGAGTTGCCGACCAGGTCGTGGAAGGCGGTGCGGATGCCGGTCAGCGCCGAGCGGACCTCGGCGGTGTCGGTGGAGACCGGCGCCGTGGAGAGCACGACGGCGGGCTCGCTGCCGGCGATGGTGGTCAGGTTGTTTCCGCGTGGCCCGGCGTCGAGGATCGGGGCACCGGCGGCCGTGGAGGCGGCGTCGAACGGGTAGTAGCAGACGAGGTCCTCGGACTCTCCGCGCAGCCGGGTGAAGACGTTGTCGAGGATCTGTTCACCGGTCCGCGCGGTCTGCCATACCCGGATCTCGTCCAGGGTGCCGGCGAAGCCGTCGCGCACGGTGTTGTCGGTGGCCGTCCAGCCGCCGATGGTGAACTGTTCCGGCCCGTAGCCACCGGTGACGATGGCGTCCGTGGCCGGGATCGGGTCGGCGGGGGTCGCGTCGCCGTTGCAGTAGAGCCGGAACCGGTTGCCGCCGGGGTCCGGCGTCTTGACCCAGCTGGCGCCGTGCAACCTGCCGGTGTAGCTGCCGGCGACGTCGGCGGTGGTGTTCCCGGCGTCCTCCGGGAACGTCCACTGGGCGACCAGGCCAGGTGTGTTCTCGGTGACCGCCACGCCGATCTTCGCCGCCTCCCGGGCGACGTTCCACAGCCGTACCTCGCTGAGCACGCCGCGCAACCCGTAGCCGGTCTGGCCGCTGCGGTAACGACCGATCTCCAGGACCCCGTCGTTGCCCGTCGGTGTCGGGCCGGTGAGGTAGGTGGTGCCGGCGTGCGCGCCGTTGACGTAGAAGACGATGTCCTGCACGTTGGGGTTGCCCCCGTTGGTTCTGCGGGTGACCGCGACCCGGGTGAACACACCGGCCTGCAGTTTCGTCGTGGACACGGCGGTGCCCGGCGGGGTGCTCGCGGTGTTCTCGTAGGTGAAGGCCAGCGCCCCGTCGGGTTGCACGTAGAAGGCGTACGGCACCGTGCCGCCGGCGCCGTCGGCCAGCCCGCCCTTGCAGACCAGCCCCTGCGTGGTCCCCAGCGCGTCGAGCCGAACCGCGGCCTCGATCGTCAGGTCGCCGGTGACGACGAGGGCGTCGGCGCGGCCGGCGTCCAGCCACGCGGCGCCGTCGAAGCGCAGCGCCCAGTCCTGCTCGAACACCGCTGCCAGGTGGCCCCACTGGCCGGCCGGGTATACGTCCCGGCTACGCACGTACTGCTCGCCGACCCCGGCGAGGACCTTGTACCCGGGGAAGTTGGAGCCGACGACCCGGGGGTTCCCGGCGATCGTGGCGTCGTTGCCCCGCCCGGTCAGGTCCATGGTCCGCCGGCCCGGAAAGTTCCAGTAGCCGAGCAGGCCGGTCTCGCGTCCGGTCAGCCGACGGTCCTTGTCCGCCGTCAACTCCTCCGCGGTACGGACGCGACCCCAGATCCGTACCTCGTCGAACTGGGCGTACGCCCTGCAGTCCCAGTAGGGGGTGACGATCCGGCCGAGCAGGAGTTTGCCGGTGCCGGTGAAGTGCCCGGTGGCGGGGCGGCGGCCGACTTCCACGCCGTCCCGGTAGATGATCTGGATACGGTTCGTGCCCTCCCGGTCGTACACGCACGCCCAGTGGTGCCAGTTCAGATCGCTGTACGAGGTTGAGACGTTCAGGCTGTCGGAGTAGAAATCCATCGCGAAGCTGTTGCCGGAGCGGAACCCGATGTGCAGGTACTGGTCCGTCGCGCCGGCAGTTCCGAGGCCGACGATGAAGTCGTCCCGGTTCCACGCCAGGCGCTTGGCCCAGAACTCCACCGTGAAGGAGGTGCCGCTCAGATCGATGCCGGTGCCGCAGTCGAGGTAGTCGCCGCTCCCGTTGCACTCCAGCGCCGACGGGTACGGAGTGCCGGACACACCGAGGGTGTAACGGGTGGTGGGGGTGCCGGGCAGGTTGGCATGCAGGATCCGGCTCTGCGAGCCGGCGAAGCCCGGGTTGGCCCAGGCTTCCGCGGTCACGTCGCCGGTCATCGCCGCCCGGGGCCGTTGGGCGGCCGGGAGCGCGAGCCGTTTGGTGCCGTCGAAAGAGAACGCCCGGCCGGGGGCATTACCCTGCCAGCGGTTGCCCCGGCCGGCCACGACGTCGGCGGCCGTGCCGTTGGGTACGTTGCCGGTGGCCGTACCGGCGTCGGCCGCGACGATCAGCGAGCCGGAGTCCGGCCGTGCGCCGGGGCGGCTCGATGTGGCCGAGGCGTAGTCGTAGACGACCGCACGCACCTGCGCCCCCGCCGGTGTCGCGGCCGGGTTCGTGGTCAGGGTGAGGGTGGAGGCGGCGGCGGGAGCGGCGTCCCGTAGCTGGTGGACCGCCCCGGCCACGCTGACCCGGGTGCCCGTCGCCAGCGCCGCGGCGAGCGGCGCGGCCAGGGTCACGGTGTTGGCCTGGATCGACGCGACCGTGCCCAGCAGGTCCCCGGCCGGGGTGCCGTTGATGACGGCCGCGAACTGGTCTGCGCGGCGGGGCACCGCGTTGAACGTCTCGGTGTGGGTCGTGTTGTTCGCCGTGCGGGTGACCACCACCGTGCAGTGGTCGGCGTCGGGGCCTGCCGAGACGGTGAAACCCAGTTCGGGCAGGTCGACCCCGGTGTCCCGGCTGGTCAGGGTCAGCCGGCCGGAGGGGAGCGTGATCTGCTTGCCGGCTCGGGAGGCGGTGACGTCGTAGTAGACGGAGAAGAACTGTCCGTCGACGCCGCGGAAGTAGAGCACCACCTCGCCGGTCGCGCTGTCGATCAGGACCGGGGTGTTCCGGCTCCAGGCGAAGGCCAGCACGGCGCCGAAAACGCTCAGTCCGGTGTTGTCGACGGCGACCGTCGGCATCGACAGCACCACGTCGTCGCCGCCCTGCAGTCCACCGCTGAGCGCGGCCAGGGTGGCCTGCCGGTCGGCCAGCAGCGTCTGGTCCCGGGCCAGTTGCGCCTTCGCGTCCTCCTGGGTACGCAGAGCGGCGTTGTAGGTCGAGGACGCCGAGTTCAGCGACCCGAGCAAGCTGTTCGCCCGACCCGATCGCTCGTGGGGCCAGACGAACCATCCCTCGTCGTAGCAGTAGCCGGAGTTCACGAAGGCCCAGTACCTGTTGTTCCAGTAGTCGTACCCCGGGCGCGTGTCCCGTACGGCCTGGTCTGCCTGGTCGAGAAGATGCTGGTCCATGACCAGCTTCGCCTGCGCGGCCGTGACCGCGTCCTGGGCCGCGCTGAGCACGTCCATGTCCTTGGTCGGGTCGGGACGCCCGACGGTGGACAGCGCGACCGACCGGGGTACCTGCGCGAGCCGGCCGTCGGCGGCGAGGGCGAGGTCGAGGGTGGCGAGCAGGGGATTGCCGTCCGGGACGGAGGCGTCGATCGTCGGGCAGGCCAGCAGGACCCGCGCCTGCCTCTTCGCCGGGCTGGGCTGGTCGGTGTAGCCGGCGACGGTCTCCTCCTGCTGGAAGTACAGCGTCGCGGCCACCCCGGAGGCGAGCGACCGGCCGGCGAATCCGAAGGTCTCCCGGGACAGCCCGGGGCTGTCCCCCACCGGCGCAGTCGAGGTCACCCACGCCGCGCCACCCCGGACGGTGCCGTCGAACCCGTTGTCGGTGTGGTCGGCGATGCTGGTTCCGCCGCCCTCGTCGAAGCGGTAGTAGGCCACCAGGCCGGGCTCCACCCCGGCCAGCCGGCGACGGTAGTCACGGGCCAGGTCGGCGGCGGTGCGCGCCTGGCTCCAGATGCGTACCTCGTCCACGTCACCGCGGAAGAAGTCGACGGCACCGGAGTCCGATGGTCGCGCGCCCACGTATGTCGCCAACCCGGTCGTCGAGGGCGTGAACGTCAACGCGCCGCTGGCCACCTCGACCCCGTCGACGTACAGCCGGCCCCTGGCCCCGGTGCCCGGGGTGAACACCGCCGCGACATGGCTGTAACGGCCGACCGGCACCGCCGCGGCCTGCGAGGCGAGCGTGTTGCCGCCGCCCGGATGTTGACTCAACCCCAGCGCACCGATGGTGCTCACGGACAACCTGAACGATCCCGCCTGCGTCCCGTCCCCGACGGCCACGATCACCCCACCGGCGGCGGCCGGGTTGACCCACGCCTCCACCGTGTAGCCAGCCTGCAACCGCGAACTCGCCGAACTCCCCAGGTCGAGGTAGTCGTCCTTGCCGTCCAGGCGCAGCGCGGTTCCCGCCCGGTCGGTCGGCAGCGGAACCGGCACCAGCGGCTTCTTGGTGAACGGATCCACGCCGGGCTCACGCTCGAGCACGGAAGCCGCGTATCTCGGGTCCGGGCTGGTGTAGAACTGGGTGCCCGACAGGTTGAACAGCCCGTCGTCGGACCGCTCGACGTTGAACGCATCGATGCGGCCGGTCACCGAGTTCACGGCGAACAGTTGCCACCGCGACACATCGTTGACCTGGGTCGGCAGCAGCAACACCGCGAACTCACCGTCGGTGACGTCGCGGACGAAGGACAGCCGCCGGGTGGACTCGTAGAACGGGTTGCCGTCCAGGTCCCTGGTGCCCAGGGTGTCGCCGGTCGAGGCGGGCGACGTCTTGCTCCGGCTGCGCCGGTAGCGCACCTCGAGCACCGGCTTGACCGTCGCGCCCACCTGCACGAAGCGGTCGCAGAGAACGGTACGGGTCAACAGCGGCACCTTCGCGCCGCCCGCCTGGGCGTAGTCCGTGCGGCTCGCATCACCGGAGACGCCGCCGCCGGCCAGCCGGAACAGCGCGTCCGGGTGTGTCTCGTCGACCGACTGGCGGAACAGCAGCAGATACCTGCCGTCCGAGACGACCTGGAACGGCGCCTGGGCGCCCAGCCGGGCCGTCGTGGACAGGAACGGATCGAGGTCCTCGGGCTGCAACTGCGTGCCGGCGGCCACCTCGGCCCGCCCGCCCAGCTGTACGGCCGGCACGCCGACCGTCTCGCCGGCACCGAAACCGACCTCGGTGATCTCGCTCGGGAACGTCAACTGCGGCGGGTTGTCGTTCCAGTACGAACTGTCGATCTCGCCGCGCTCCCGGCTGCCCAGATCGAGGTTCAGCACGTTGTAGTAGATGCGTCGGGAGTCGTCCATCGCGAACGCCACCGTCGTCCCCTGGTGACGCACCATGGTCGTATACACGTAGTTCCTGTCGCTGTACACCCTGACCAGATTCTTGTTCGGCATCCTCTTCCCCAAATCGATGGTGGTGTGCGTGGGCGCAAGAAAAATGGCGGCTCGGCCCCGGACGTGCGCGGTCCCGGCCCTTTCGGGCATGGTCTATCGCGGATTCCGGATTGCCGGGCCGGGATCCGTGGAGCTGCGACTATTCGACGTCGGACTTGACGTCGATGTCCGGAATCTGGTGGCGAGCGCGTATTGCCTGGCCCGACAACATCCCGGCGTCTAATGGTGAATTAACTCTGACCCCCGAAATACCTGGTCACCCAGGCTTGCGTCGATTGGCCGCACCCATGTCTGAACTGGGGGCCAGTTCGCCCAGTGAATCCGAGACACGCCGGTCGACCCGGCGTTATTCAGAACGGCGGCATTATCTGGCGGCGATGACGTTCGGGTGCCACGGGGTGCCTGTATTTCCGGCAAAAGGGGGCAATGAGAGAATCTTCAGGTGGCCCGCCCGGTATCGCCGATCTCGGCGCGGTGTACTGTAAAAAGAGCAGTCGGTGGATCTGGATACTTGCGAGCCCGACATATCTTCTATGGCTTTGTGCACGGCCCGCCAGGATTGACCCCGTTTTCATCACCCGGCGGCACTCTCAATTCTCGGGCGGCGCGTTCTGCGCGTCAAGGGGTCGTTCGTATGTTCGACTGAGGGGATCTTTTCGGTCCCTTGTTTATCCAGGTCCCAGGCGCGTTGCGGTGTGAACTGGTCGCCTGCCGCGCAAGGTCACGCTAGGTGCGCGCCACGCTTGGAGTCCGGCAGTGCCGTGGCGGCATGGTCATTTTGATAGTGATCAGAAAACGGCGTGCTGCGGCCGATCGGCGGCTCGGCGATGCGGAGGTTTTGACCGGTTAGGTTTTGCGTTAAAGTCTGTTGATTGGAATTGACGCTGATTGCTCAGAGTTCCGCAGATCAGTGGTCGACTCACGGTGCGAAATGGCGGGTCGCGGGACGACTTTTCCGCAGCGGCGTCGGAAACATCAGATGTTCTGCCTGGGGTGAATCGTCGGCGACGCGTGGACGGCGGTGGCGAGACGCCGCCCAGGGCGGCCACTCGTCGCAGCCTTCCGAAGCCTCGGCCATGTGCAAGGACGCGGCTCGAACGAGGCGCGCAGCCAGTCGCCGACAACATCCGCCTCGTGCCGAGTCCTTGGCTGCCGCCGATCGACGTGGCCCGATCGCGGTGGGTCGGCCTCGTGACGCAACCTCCCGTGCTGCTGGACCGGCTGCTGGCATCCGGTCCCAACGCCAACGCCGGTGGCTCGGATCGCAGCCCGGGCCGCAGCCTGAGCAACACCACCAATGTTCAGGGTCACGGCAGGATTTGACAGCCCATAGGTAGCCGTTATCTATTAGCGATCTACGCGAAGAGGTGGCGGGTGCAGGACGTGGTGCTGGCCATGCTGGCGAAGGAGCGGGCGCACGGGTACGAGCTGCGCAGCCGGATGCGTGCCGCGCTCGGCCCGCTGGGCGAGGCGATGAACCCTGGTCAGATCTACGTGACGCTGGGCCGGCTGGCGAAGGCTGGTCTGGTGGCCTCGGAACGGGCCGAGGGCTTGCCGGACCGGCCTGACCGCTGGGTCTACACCCTCACCCCGGCGGGGCAGCAGCGGGTTGCCACCTGGCTGACCGAGGTGAGCTGGCCGAAGCCGGATCTCATGGAGTTCCATCTCAAACTGGTGGCCGCCGCGGCGGCCCGACTGGCCGATCCCGTGGCCCTGGTCGACGCGCAGCGGCGCGAGGTGCTGCGCCGACTACGCGACGCCCAGCGGGCCGCACTGAACCTGTCGGTGGACCCGGTTGCCGGGTTGCTGCTGGAGGGTGTGGTGCTGCGGCTGCGGGCCGACCTGGAGTGGCTGGAGGCGTGTGAGCGGATGTGGGGCGGGCGTGGTCGGACTGGACGGGAGGCGGAGACGTGACCGGATCGACGGTGCTGCGGGCGCGCGGGCTGACCAGACAATACGGCCGGGAGCGCGGGCTGGTACGCGCGGTTGACGAGGTCGATCTGGACGTACCGGCCGGGCAGACACTGGCGGTCATGGGGCCCAGCGGCTGCGGCAAGTCCACTCTGCTGCACCTGCTCGGCGGGCTGCAACGCCCCACCGACGGGCAGGTGTGGCTGGCCGGCCGCCGGATCGACACGATGAGCGAACGCGTCCTGGCCCGGCTGCGACGCGACAGCGTCGGGTTCATCTTCCAGTCGTTCCACCTCATGGACGAACTCACCGCGGTGGAGAACGTCGAGCTGGCCGCGCTGCTGGCCGGCCAGTCACCGGGGCGGGCCCGCAAGCGGGCGATGTATCTGCTGGACCGGGTCGGGTTGGCCGACCGGGCCGGGCACCTGCCGGCGGCGCTGTCCGGCGGCCAGCGCCAGCGGGTCGCCATCGCCCGCGCGTTGAGTAACGAGCCGTTGGTCATACTGGCCGACGAACCGACCGGCAACCTGGACAGCGCCGCCACCCTGGACGTGCTGCGGCTGTTCGAGGAGTTGCGCGCCACGGGACAGACCCTCGTGGTGGTCACCCACGACGCCCGCATCGCCGCGGTCGCCGACCGGGTGATCGCCATGCGCGACGGCGCGTTCGCCGACGACAACCGATTCGCCGCCACCGTCTACGACGGGCGGCGGTGACATGTCCGGCCACCTTCTGCTCGTCTGCCGGCTGCTGATGCGGGATCTGCGCCGTCGCCGGACCGAGACCGTGCTGCTGCTGGTCGCCATCACCGCCGCCACCGCCACGCTGACCCTCGGCCTCACCCTCAACGAAATCGCCGACCGGCCGTACCAGCAGACCCGGACCGCCACCGCCGGCCCGGACGTGATCGTCACACCCCTGGCCACCGGCCAGGCCGCGTTGGACGAACTCGCACCGCTGACCGCCGCCGCCGGCGTCACCGATCACAGCGGCCCCTTCCCGATCGCCTACCTGACGATGACGGCCCGCGGCAAGTCCGCGCACGCCGTCGTCGAGGGCCGGGACACCGCACCCGTATCGATCGACCGGCCCGCCGTGACCGACGGCACCTGGGTACGCCCCGGCGGCGTGGTCGTCGAGCGTGCCTTCGCCGACGCCCTCGGCGTCCGCACCGGCGACACGGTCGACGTCGACGGCCACCCGCTGCGCGTGGCCGGGACCGCGGTCACCGCGGCGAGGGCGACTTATCCGTACGCCGGGTGGCACTACCCGGGCAGTATCCTGGTCGAGCGCGGCGGCCTGGTCTGGGTCGACCGCGGCGACATCGCCACGCTCGCGGGCGGCCAACCGCTGTCGTACACCCTCAAACTCAAACTCGCCGATCCGGCGGCCAGCACCACATACACCGTCGGCCCCCACCTCGCCACCTGGCAGGGAATCGGCCACCTCAACGGTCGGCTCTACAGCGACGCGCAGATGGCGCTGCTCGTCGGCAGCTGGCTGCTCAGCGGCCTCGCGCTGGCCGGCGTCGCCGGCATCGTCGTGGGCCGGATCTTGGGCCAACGCCGCCGGGTGGGGCTACTCAAGGCCGTCGGCGCCGGACCAGCCATGATCGCCGCCGTCCACCTCGCCGAGTACCTCGTGATCGGGCTTGCCGCCGCCGCCACGGGGCTGGCCGCGGGCTGGTTCGCCGCACCCGTGCTGATCCGCCCCAGCACCGGACTCATCGGCTCCGTCACCACCCAGCCGCCCGCGCTGCGTACGGTGATCGCTGTCACGGCCCTCGCCCTCGCGATCGCTGTGGCGGCGACTCTGGTGCCGGTGGTGCGCGCCGCCGCCACCAGCACCGTCAACGCGCTGGCGGACGCCGCAACACCACCGCGGCGCCGGCGGTGGCGTATCTGGCTGTCTCGGCGGCTGCCCACCGCCCTGCTGATCGGGGTACGCATCAACGCGCGCCGCCCGCGCCGCGCCCGGCTGGTCACGGTCAACACCCTGATCACCACGACCGCGCTCGTCGCCATGCTCATGGTCGACACCCGTGTGGAGCACTTCGACCTCGGTTATACGCAGCTCACCAACCCCCGCACAGAGCGGATGGACCAGGCCCTGCTCGTGGTCATCGTCGTTCTGTGCATCCTCGCGCTCATCAACGCCATCGTGAGCACCTGGACCGCAGTCCTCGACGCCCGGCAGCCGCTGGCCGTCGCGCGGACACTCGGCGCCACGCCCGCACAGGCCAGCGTCGGCCTGGCGGTAGCGCAACTGCTTCCCGCCATACCTGGCGTCGCCGCGGGAATCCCGGCCGGCATAGGGCTTCTTGCGTTCGTCAGCACCGGCGAGGTCCAGTACCCACCCGGTTCGTGGCTGCTCGTCACCGCGCTCGGGGTCCTGCTCGCCGTCGCGGCGCTCACCGCCATCCCCGCGATGGTTGCCACCCGGCGCCCGGTCGCGGACACACTCCAGAACGCACCGACCTGACAGCCGTCAACGGCCGTGGTACCTCTCGCCGTCAGTGCGGCAGGTACGCGGTCAGCTGGTCGGCGAGTTGCTTGGGGTGACTGAGTGCCACCGCGTGGCAACCGTCGATCTCATCCGGGGTGACGCCGAGCCGGTCGGCGGCCACCCGGCGCTGGAAGTCCGCCGGGAAGAACCGATCCTCGTGGGCGATGAGCACCTTCGTCGGCACGTCCGGCCAGGCGTCCAGAGGCCACGGCTCGTTCCATTCCGCGCTGACCTGCTCCCGGCCATGCTTCGCGGCCTCCGCGACGACCTCGGCCGGCACGCCGTTGTGGAACTGCTGCTCCTCGCTGAGCCCCTCCGCACTGCGGTGACCGGTGTTGTCCCACCAGTCCCCGGGCTTCTCACCGGGCGCCGGGACCATCGGAGTGAGCAGGACGATCAGCCGCACAGGCAGCCTGTCGGCGATCAGCGGCGCGGTGAACGCACCGTACGAGTGCCCGACGACCACAAGGTCGTCCCGGTCACCGATCGCGTCGACGACCGTTTCGCAGAACTCGGCGAACCCCGCCGACCTGTCCTCGATCGGCAACTCCGGCACCACCACATCGTGGCCGCGGCCGACCAGCTCAGGCACCAGAAGATGCCAGTCCCACGCGCTACCCCCGCCGCCGTGGATCAGAACGAACGTCGCCATGCCCCGAAGCCTCACACACGGGTACGACAGTCAGCCAAGCGGCTCGGTTCGCCCGCACCAGGTCAGCCGCCGAAGACCCCACCGCCACCACTGGCACACTTCCCCGTATGAGCTACGACCTGGCGGTTTGGGAGGGTGACACGCCCGCCGACGACGAAGCGGCCGGTGAGGCGTATGAGGCCCGGTATCAGCGGTATTTCGAGAGCGAGGAGCAGCCGCCCACGCCCCGCATCCGCGCCTACGTCGATGCCGTGGCAGCCCGGTGGCCCGATCTGTACGGCCACGACCCCCAGCTCCACCCTCTGTCGAACGGCCTCATCGACGAGGCCTCCGGCCCGATGGTCTACTTTGCGATCCCGTTCAGCCGGTCCGATGAGGTTTCCTCTGCGGCTGCACGGATGGCCGCTGACCACGGACTTGTTTGCTACGACCCGCAGTGGGGACACCTTCGTCCCGCTCCCGGTCACGACGACTGAAGCCGAACCATCGGGCCGTCCGCGGGCCGGTAGCCGTGACATACAGCGGTCACGGGCGGGCCGAAACTGACCGTGCGCCGGACGTTCTATCGAAACCCCTGGAGGTTGAGCGATCGGCTGCCCCGGGCAAGGACCGATTCACCCGGCTGGCGGAGACTCTGCCGGATATGGAGCGGCCCGCCGTCTCGACGGCTCGGGCTTGGTCGACGCGGCGGTGGAGGTTCGCCTCCGGGTGCGAGCGGGACGCCGGTCAGCTGCGCTCGACGTCGTCCTTGAGGCGGGTGAGCGTCTGCCGCATGCCGTCACGGTTGGCCGCCGGCCGGGCCTTCGCGACCTTGCCGGTGAAGATCCGGCCGAGCACCATGGCCGCCCGGTTGCGCCGGTCGTGCCAGTACTCGGTCACCTCGGTGCCTCCGTCGGCCGGGGCGAACCGGTAGCCCCAGCGTGCCACCGGCTGGCCGAAGGCGGTGATGTCGAAGGCGAACTCGCGGCCGGGTTCCGCGACGACGACCCGTCCGGTGGTGAACCAGAGGAACGGGCCGCGTCGGTTCCAGCCGACGAAGCGGCGGGGGCGGCTGCCGTCCCGGGCGGTCACCCAGATCGCGAAGCACTCCGGGCTCCACCGGGTCATCCGGCGCAGGTCTGCGACGGCTGCGTAGACGGTCTCGGCCGGCGCCGTGACGGTGATCCGCTCCGTGAGTTCCTCGATCATCCCGCTACCGTAGGCGTCATTCGCTGTCACGGCGAGCCCCGGCGCCGTTGCCCCAGGGCAGATAGCCGGGAAGGTCGGCGCTGACTCGGCCCGGGAACGCGGGCTCACGACGCTGCCGGAAGGAGTCGAAGCCCTCGCGGGCGTCGGGACTGTCCAGACTGTCGGCGGCGAGCCGGGAATCCAGGCGCTGTACCGGGTACGGCGAGTCCAGGGCGCTCATCCGGTAGAGCAGTTGGCGGATGACCGCGACGGAAACCGGTGCGGTGGTGGCGATGATGGTGCGGGCGAGTTGGTATGCCTTGTCCAGTAGCTGCTCGGGCTCGTGGACACTGTGGACGAGGCCGGCGTCGAGTGCCTCGGCGGCGTCGAAGGCGCGCCCGCTGATCATCCAGTCGAGGGCGCGTCCCATCCCGACCAGCCGGGGCAGGAACCAGGCGGAGGCGCCCTCCGCGTAGATGCCGCGCCGGCTGAAGACGTATCCGAACCGGGCGTCGGTGGCGGCGAGCCGGTAGTCGGCGGGCAGGATGATGGTGGCGCCGGCGCCGACGGCCGCACCCCGGATGGCGGCGATGACCGGCTTGTTCATCGCGTAGATGCGCATCGAACAGCGGCCGGCGGGCTCGTCCCATTCCTCGGCCGCACCGTCGGCCGGGGTGTCGAACTCCGATATGGACAGGTCGAGGCCGGCACAGAAGTGTTCGCCGGCGCCGGTGAAGACGACCACGCGGACGTCGTCGTCGTGGTCGGCCCGGTCGAAGGCGTGTGCCAGTTCGTTGGCCATCCGTACGGTGTAGCCGTTACGGGTATCGGGCCGATTCAGCGAAATCGTCGCAATCCGGTCCGCGACCACGTATTTGATCTCGCCGTATGCATCCACGCCGGAAACCATAGATTGCCCGTGCCCGAGCGGCAATCGTCGGTCCGGGGCGCCGTCGACCACGCTTCTTTTCCTTCGTGACCTTGCCGGCTGAAGATCGTTCGGGCAGACTTCCGCCGTGTCCACCGATGTCCTCGATCTCTACCGCCGGCACCTCAGCGACGGGCAGGGCCGCGTGGCCGCGATGCTCAACACACCGCTGGAGGTCGGTGCCACCGGCTCCGTCGTGCACACTGAGGACGGCCGTGACCTGCTGAACTGCGGCGGCTACGGCGTCTTCTTCGTCGGCGCCGGCCACCCGCGGGTGCTGGCCGCCGTGCGTGACCAACTGGAGCGGCAGGCACTGTCCACCCGGGTGCTGCTCAACGAGCCGGCGGCCCGGGCGGCCGCGGCACTGACCTCGGTGGCGCCGCCCGGGCTGTCCAAGGTGCACTTCTCCAACTCGGGTGCCGAGGCGGTGGAGACCGCCATCAAGATCGCCCGGGCGAACGGGCGCCACCGGCTGGTCTCCATGCACAGTGGCTACCACGGCAAGACGACCGGGGCGCTGTCACTGACCGCCCGCGCGCTCTACCAGGATCCGTTCCGCCCGCTGCTGCCGGAGGTCGGACACGTCCGGTTCGGCGACCTGGCCGGCCTGGCCGAGGTCGTCGACGGCGAGACGTGTGTGGTGGTGGAGCCGGTGCAGAGCGAGGGCGGGGTGATCATTCCCGAGCCGGGCTACCTCGGCGCGGTCGCCGCCCTCTGCCGCGAACGCGGCGCCCTGCTGGTCCTCGACGAGGTGATGACCGGGCTGGGCCGGCTCGGCACCTGGTGGGGCGCGGACCGTGACGGCGTACGGCCGGATCTGCTCCTGGTCGGCAAGGCGCTCAGCGGCGGGCTGGTGCCGGTCGCGGCGACGCTGGCGACCGCCGAGGTGTTCGCCCCGTTCGACAAGGACCCCTACCTGCACACGTCGACGTTCTCCGCCAACCCGCTGGCGATGGCGGCGGTCCGGGCGACCGTCGAGGTGATCCGCGACGAGGGGCTGGTCGACCGGTCGGCGGGGCTGGGCGGCCGGCTGCTCGCGGCGTTGACCGATTCGGTACGCAGGATCGGGCACCTGGTCGCCGAGGTGCGCGGCGCCGGGCTGCTGATCGGCGTGGAGTTCCGCGGTGGGGAGCACGCCGCCGAGTTCCTGATGGACCTGCTCGACAACGACGTGGTGGTCAACCACTCGATGAACGCCCATCCGGTGCTGCGGCTGACCCCGCCGGCCACGATGACCGCGGCCGACGAGGAACGCCTGACCGCCTCCTTCGACCGCGCCTGCGCCGCGCTCGCCACGCGCTTTCCGGCCCCGGGCGTCGCCGGATGAGCGGCCGTACGGTGCTGGTCACCGGCGCCAGCGGCGTCGTCGGCACCGCGGTGCTGCCCGAGCTGGCTGACTACGACGTGATCGCCGGGGTGTTCCGGCGGCTGCCGACCGGCTCGGACCGGGCGGTCCGGCTCGACCTGCACGCCCCGTCGCTCGGGCTGGACCGGCGCGCCTACCGGGAACTCTGCGCCGAGGTCGACGTCGTGATCAACTCGGCGGCGATCGTGAACTTCTCCGCCGACCAGGCGGAGGTCGACCGGCTCAACATCGAGGGCCTCGGCCGGGTGATCGAGTTCGCCGCCGAGGCGGACGCCCTGCTGATGCAGGTGAGTACGGCCTACGTGGCGCGGCACGGCAAGGCCGGCGGCGGCGAGCGCCGGGGCACCGAGAAGGGGTCGGCGCGGACCGACGAGTACGTGGCCTCGAAATACCTCGGTGAGGTGATGGTCCGCGACAGCGGCCTCGACCACGTCATCGTCCGGCCGGCGATCGTCATCGGCGACTCGACGACCGGGGTGATCCGGCAGAACCAGGCCGTGCACACACTGGCCGAATACCTGCTGACCGGTCGGCTGCCGTTCATCCCGGCACATCCGGGCACCTATTTCGACCTGGTCCCGCAGGATCTGGTCGCCAAGGGCATCCGCGCGGTGCTCGACGCCGACCTGCGCGCCGGCGAGTTCTGGTTGACCGCCGGTCCGGCCGGGGTGCCGGTCGAGCGCTACCTCGAACTGGTCACCGAGACCGGCCGGGAGTGCGGGCTGGACGTTCCGGCGTCCCGGGTCGCCGATCCGTCGATCGTGGACCGGCTGGTCCGGCCCGCGTTCGCGGACGTGCTGCCGGCGGAGGACCTGGCCCGGTTGGACTCGGTGGTGGCGGTCTGCGGCCTGGTCATCATCCCGGAACTGTTGCCGACGTCCTTCGGCGCGCTGCCCGGCGGTCCGGCCGCCCTGACGCCCGCCGAGGTCGAGGACGCCTGGCGACGCTCGATCCGCGAACTGATCCGCGGCCTGAAGAACTGATCATCTACCCGACTGAGGAGCCACGATGGAGTGCTCGGTCGTCGTGCACGCGCTGCTACCCGGCGCCGACGCCCAACGGACGTTCGACCGGCTCGCCGACTTCGGCGCGTACCCGGAATTCACCGATGCCGTGCGGACGGTCGCGGTCACCAGGATCAGCCCGACCCAGGTGGAGTCGGCGTGGGAGGTCAACTTCCGTAAGGGCATCCTGGTCTGGACCGAGCGCGACGACATCGACGCGGTGGCGCGGCGGATCGACTTCGCGCAGACCAAGGGCGACTTCTCGGTCTTCACCGGCTCCTGGCTGGTGGTCGAGGAGGGCGACGTGGTCCGGGTGGAGTTCGCCAGCCGGTTCGATCTCGGCATCGCCTCGCTGGCCAGCCTGATCGACCCGGTGGCCTGCGCGGCGCTGCGGGACGCGGTCGGTGACATCCTGCGCGGGCTGTTCGGCGCGGACATCGAGATCGACGCGGTCGAGGCGGCCCCGGTCGCCGTCTAGGTTCCCGAGCCGGCCCGTGCCGGTGCGGCCCGCTGGCCGCACCGGCGTGGGTCGCGGTCAGTCGATCAGGTCGTAGAAGTCGTCCTTCGACGCATCGATCTTGTCGCCGCTGGCGTCCACGAGGGACATGAGCCGGCCGAGGGCGTCGGCCACCCGCTTGCGGGACACCCCGTCCATCGCCAGGTGGGACAGGTCGGACTCCAGCCGGCCCAGGTCCTCGAGCACCCCGAGCGCGGACGCGGCCCGCTCCGGCACCAGTTCGCCGCGCAGGTAGGCGACCAGTTCGTGCACGCCGGGGTGGTCGAAGACCAGGGTCGCCGGCAGGGTGAGCCTGGTGACGGCGGCCAGCCGGTTGCGCAGCTCGACCGCCGTCAGCGAGTCGAAGCCCAGCTCGGGCAGGCTCCGCGCCGGATCGAGATCGGCGCTCGACTGGTGGCCCAGCACCAGCGCGACCTCGGTGAGCACCAGTTCGCGCAGCACCCGGTCCTGCTCGGCCGGATCGAGCCCGGGCAGGGTACGGGCCAGGTCCGGACCGTCCGACCGAGCCGCGCCACCGCCGGCACCGCCAGCCGCGCCCGGCTCCGCCGCGACCGGGGCCCCGCCGGTGGGCTCCGCCGGCAGCAGGTCGTGCAGCAGGTTCGGCAGCAGCCGGCGGTCCTGCCCCCGCAGCAGGGTCAGGTCCAGGTCGGCGAGGACCGGCAGCGCCGGGTTCGCCGCCAGCGCCCGGTCCAGCAGGGCCAGGCCGGCCTCCGCGGACAGTGGCGCGAGCCCGGCGCGACGCATCCGACCCAGCCCGGCGGCGCCGACCTGGTCGGCCATTCCGCCCGCCAGCTCCCACAGCCCGAAGGCCAGCGACTGCGCCGGCAGGCCCTGCGCGCGTCGGCGGGCGGCCAGCGCGTCGAGGTAGGCGTTGGCGGCGGCGTACCCGGCCTGGCCCGGCGAGCCGAGCAGGCCGGCGGCGGAGGAGAAGAGGACGAACGCGGCGAGGCCGAGGTCGCGGGTCTGCTCGTGCAGGTGCCACGCGCCGGTCGCCTTCGGGCGCAGCACGGCCGCGATCCGCTCCGGCGTCTGCGTGGCCACAACACCGTCGTCGAGTACGCCGGCCAGGTGCAGCACCGCGGTGAGCGGGTGCTCCGCCGGAACGCTGGCGAGCAGCCCGGCGACCGCCGCCGGATCGGCGATGTCGCAGGCGACGACGCGCACTGAGGCGGCGCCCAGCGCGTCCAGTTCGGCGGCGAGGTCGGCGGCGCCCGGGGCGTCGGGGCCGCGCCGGGAGGTCAGCAGCAGATGTCGGGCCCGCCCGTGCTCCAGCAGGTGCCGGGCGACGAGCCGGCCGAGGGCACCGGTGCCGCCGGTGATCAGCACGGTGCCGGCCGGGTCCCAGGACGCGCCCGGGGTGGCGGCGGGGCCGCCTTCCCGCAGGCGGGGCACCAGCACGTCGCCGCCGGCGAGCGCGACCTGCGGCTCGTCGCCGGCGCCGGCCGCGGCGAGCGCCGCCGGCGGGACGGGGGCGTCGCCGATCACGTCGATCAGCGTCAGCCGGCCCGGATACTCCGACTGCACCGTACGGAGCAGCCCGGACGCCGCCGCGTGGCCGAGGTCGGCCGGCGCTTCGCCGGTGGCGCCCCGCGTCACCACCGCCAGCTTGGCGGCGGCGAACCGTTGATCGGCCAGCCAGCGCCGCGCCAGTTCGAGGGCGGCGGTGACCGCCCCGGCCGGCTCGTCGCCGCCCGGGGGCAGGGCGGCGAAGACCACGTCGGGCACCGCGGCGTCCGCCGGCAGCTCGTCGAGCCACGTGATCGCGGCGTCGTCCCCGGCCGATATCCCGGCTCCCGCGTCGGCCGGCACCCAGCACAGTTCGTACGTGCCGTCCGGCGGCCGGGCGGCGGCCAACTGGTCGGGGTCGACGGGCCGCAGGGCGAGCTGGCGGATCGAGGCGACCGGCGCGCCGGTCGGGTCGGCGAGCATCACCTCGATCCCGTCGGCGGTGCGGGTCAGCCGGGCGCGTACGGCGGCGGCGCCCCGGGCGTGCACCTGCAGCCCGGTCCAGGAGAACGGCAGCGCCAACTGGTCGTCGGCGTCGGCGCGCAGCCCGAGCGCGTGCAGTGCCGCGTCGAGCAGGGCCGGGTGCAGCAGGAACCGGTCCGCCGTCCCGGCCGCCTCCGGCGGTAGCGCGACGTCGGCGAACGTCTCGACACCGCGCTGCCAGGCACGGCCCAGGCCCTGGAAGACGGGCCCGTACTCGTAGCCGGCCGCGCGCAGGCCGGCGTAGCAGTCGGTGGTGGACAACTCGGCTGCGCCGGGCGGCGGCCAGATCCGCAGCCGGGTGGCGTCGCTGTCCCGGACCGGGGCGACGGTGCCGGTGGCGTACCGGGTCCAGGTGCCGTCGGCCGGGCGGGCATGGACGGCCAGCGGCCGGGCGCCGTCGGCGCCGGGCTCGGCGACGACGATCCGGGTCTGCACCGCGCCGGTGTCGGGCAGCGTCAGCGGCGCGTGCAGCAGCAGCTCGGCGACCTCGGGGCAGCCGGCCCGGTCACCGGCGGCGGCCGCCAACTCGGCGAGCAGCGCCCCGGGTACGACGACGGTGCCGCGGATCCGGTGGTCGGCGAGCCACGGCTGGGCGGCCAGCGACAGCTCCCCGGCGAACAGCAGCCCGGGGCGCCCGGCGGCGGCCGGCAGCTCGACGGGCTCGCCGAGCACCGGCCGGGTCGGCGGGGTGAGCCAGTACCGCCGGCGCTGGAAGGGATAGGTGGGCAGGTCGGCGCGCGGTCCCGGGCCGACGACGGCGGACCAGTCGACGGCGACGCCGAGCGCGAACAGCCGGGCCAGCGCGTGCGTGAACGACTCCGGCTCGGCGCGACCGGTCCGCAGCAGCGGTACGGCGACCGGCCCGGTCGCGGCGTCGGGGGCGTCGCCGGCCGAGTCCAGCACCATGGCCGACAGCGCGCCACCGGGGCCGACCTCCAGGAACCGGGTCACGCCCTGGGCGGCGAGCCACCGTACGCTCTGCGCGAAGCGCACCGGCTGCCGGACGTGCCGGGTCCAGTGCGCGGCGGTGAACTCCTCGACCGGTTCACCGGTCTCGTTGCCGACCACGGGCAGTTCCGGCGCGGCGTGTTCGACGCCGGCCGCCAGGGCGCCGTACTCGGCGAGCATCGGCTCCATCAGTGGCGAGTGGAACGCGTGGCTGACCCGTAGCCGGGTGGTCTTGCGGCCCTGTCCGGCGAAGGCGTCGACGAGCTGGTCCACCTCGGCCGCCGGCCCGGCGACGACGACGGCGGTCGGCCCGTTGACCGCGGCGATGCCGGTCTGCCCGGCCGGGTCGAGCAGCGCCTCGACCTCGTGCGGGGCGGCCTGCAGGGCGGCCATCGCCCCGCCGGCCGGCAGGGCCTGCATCAGCCGGGCCCGGCCGGCGACGAGGCGGGCGGCGTCGGCGAGGGAGAGCACGCCGGCCACGTGGGCGGCGGTCAGCTCGCCGATCGAGTGGCCGAGCAGGTAGTCGGGGCGTACCCCGCTGCGCCGCAACCGGCGGTAGAGGGCGACCTCGACGGCGAAGAGCGCGGGCTGGGTGTAGCCGGTCTGGTCGAGCAGGTCCGGCTCGTCGTCGATGACGGTCCGCAGCGGACGGTCGAGGTATGGGTCGAAGGCGGCGCAGACCTCGGCCAGGTCGGCGGCGAAGTCCGGGTCGGCGGCGGCGAGTTCGCGACCCATGCCCTGCCGCTGCGCGCCCTGGCCGGGGAAGACGACGGCGAGTCTGCCCTCGGCGACGGTGCCGGTCACCACCGTCGGGTGCGGCCGGCCGGCCGCCAGGTCGGCGAGGCCGGCGGGATCGAGCACGACGGCCCGGTGCGCGAACGCGGTGCGGGCGGCGGTCGCCACGGCCACCTCGGGCAGCGGCTGCTCCGGCCGGTGACGCAGGTGGCTTTCGAGCTGGCGGGCCTGCTCGCGCAGCGCGGGCGCGGTGCGCGCGGAGAGCACCAGCGGCGCCGGGCCGGGCCGCGCCGGGGCGGGGGAGGGGGCCGGCGGCGCCTCCTCGATGATGACGTGCGCGTTGGTGCCGCTGATGCCGAACGACGACACGGCGGCGCGGCGCGGTACGGCCCCGGCCGGCCAGGGCTGGGCGTCGGTGAGCAGCCGCAGCGGGCCGGCGGACCAGTCCACGAACGGGGTCGGCTCGTCCACGTGCAGGGTGCGGGGCAGCCGCTCGTGCCGCAGCGCGAGCGTCATCTTGATGACCCCGGCGACCCCGGCCGCGGCCTGGGTGTGGCCGATGTTCGACTTGACCGAGCCGAGCCAGAGCGCCCGTCGCCGGTCCGGGCCGTACGCGTCGAGCAGGGCCCGGGCCTCGATCGGGTCGCCGAGCCGGGTCCCGGTGCCGTGTGCCTCGACGACGTCCACATCGGCCGGTCGCAGTCCGGCGTCGGCGAGCGCGTCGGCGATCAGCCGCTGCTGGGACGGCCCGTTCGGCGCGGTGAGCCCGTTCGACGCCCCGTCGGAGTTGACCGCGCTGCCACGCAGGATGGCCAGCACCGGCCGGCCGTGCCGGCGGGCGTCGGAGAGCCGTTCCAGGACGAGTACGCCGGCTCCCTCGGCCCAGCCGGTTCCGTCGGCGGCCGCCGCGAACGGCTTGCACCGGCCGTCCGGAGCCAGGCCGCGCTGGCGGCTGAACTCGGTGAAGACCAGCGGCGTTCCGATCACGGTCACCCCGCCGGCCAGGGCGAGCGAGCACTCGCCCGCGCGCAGGGAGCGGGCGGCCAGGTGGAGCGCGACCAGCGACGACGAGCAGGCGGTGTCGACCGACAGCGAGGGGCCCTCCAGGCCCAGCGTGTACGACACCCGGCCGGAGACGACGCTCGACGCGTTGCCGGCCAGCAGGAATCCGGCGACGTCGGCCGGGATGGCGCCCAGCCGGGGCGCGTAGTCGGCACCGATGACGCCGGTGAAGACGCCGGTGCGGCTGCCGCGCAGCCGGTGCGGGTCGATGCCGGCCCGCTCCAGCGCCTCCCAGGTGGTCTCCAGCATCAGCCGCTGCTGCGGGTCGGTGGCCAGTGCCTCGCGTGGGGAGAGTCCGAAGAATCCGGCGTCGAAGTCACCGGCGCCGTAGAGGAAGCCGCCGTGCCGGGCATAGGTGGTGCCGGGATGCTCCGGGTCCGGGTGGAAAACGTCCGGATCCCAGCCACGGTCGATCGGGAACGCACCGATCCCGTCGTGCCCCTCGACGAGGTTCGCCCAGAATTCGTCCGGAGTGGACGCATTGCCAGGAAAGCGGCACGCCATCGCCACGATCGCGATCGGGTCGGCCGACGGGTCGGGACCGGCGGAAGCGCCGGCTACCGGGGCCGGCGCTGCGGCGGTGGGCGGATTCGTCCGCGCGGCCAGGTATCCGGCCAAAGTGGCCGGATTGGGATAGTCGAAGGCCAGCGTGCCCGCCAACTCCAGGCCGCTCGCGTCGGCCAGCCGTTCGGCGAGTTCCAACGCGCTCAGCGAGTCGAAGCCGAGTTCGGCGAACGCGCCGTCCGGGGGCACGTCCTCGGGTGCGCGGCCGAGCACCGCCGCCACCTCGGCGCGGACGACATCCAACCATTGCTGCGTCTCGCGGTCACCCACGACTGCCACCTTCCGGCGTGATCATCCACCCTTGGTTTCCGGCATGTTACTGCCTAGGCTGTCGTCATGATCGTGACTGGACCGACGTGAGCCGTTTCGTAGAGGCAATGGTCGACGCCGCCGCCCGATCGCGACGCGGCATGGTCACCGGGGCACCCACGGCACCGTCGCGGCGTACCTGGGGACAGCTACACACCGCCGCCATGCGCACCGCGGCGGCGCTGGTCGAGAGTGGACTTTCGGCCCGGCAGGCGGTCGCGATCCTCGCCGGCGAGCCGGTGGACGTCGCCCGCGTCGTGCGGGCCACCTGGCTGGCCGGCGGCAGCGTCACCATGCTCCACCAGCCGACGCCGCGGACGGATCTCGCCGCCTGGGCCGAGGACACGGTGCGCGTACTGCGCATGATCGACGCGCGGCTGGTGCTGCTCGGCGCGCCGTTCGAGGCGATGGCCGCCGTCCTGGAGGCGCAGGGCATCGCCTACCGGATGATCTCCGACCTGGACAGTGACCGGGAGTTCGAGATCGTGCCGGCCGCCGAGACCGACACCGCGCTGCTGCAGCTGACCAGTGGCTCGACCGCCGAGCCGAAGGCGGTCCAGATCAGCCACGGCAACCTGTACGCCAACGTCTCCGACACGATCACGCACATCGAGTGCGGCGACGACGACGTGATGGTCACCTGGCTGCCGCTCTTCCACGACATGGGCATGGTCGGCTGCCTGGTCGTGCCGATGGTCTCCGGCTTCGAACTGGTCAGCGTCACCCCGCCGGAGTTCCTGCGCCGGCCACTGCTGTGGGCCGAACTGATGACCGAGTACGGCGGCACGATCACCGCCGCGCCCAACTTCGCGTACGCGATCCTGGCCCGCCAGCTCGCCCGCGCCGAGGCCGGATCCCTGGACCTGTCCCGGATGCGGATCGCGTTCAACGGCGCCGAACCGATCGACCCGACCTCGGTGGAAGCCCTGACCACGGCGGGGGCGCGCTTCGGGCTGCGACCGACGGTGATCAACTGCTGCTACGGCGCCGCCGAGAGCGCCCTGGTCATCTCACTCTCGCCGCTCGGCGACCCGATGGTCCTCGACACCGTCGACGCACTCGAGTTGGAGAAGAACCGGCGCGCGGTACCGGTCAGCGGCGAGCCCACGGGCGCCGTACGCCGGCTGCCGCTGCTCGGCCCCGCCTTCCCGAGCGTCGACGTCCGGGTCGTCGACGAGTCCGGCGCCGAACTCGGCGACCGGGAGGTCGGCCGGCTGCAACTGCGCGGCGAGTCGGTCACCGCCGGCTATCTCACCGAGCAGGGGCCGGTCGCGGCCCTCGACGAGGATGGCTGGCTGGAGATCGGCGACGAGGGCTACCGCGTGGACGGCCAACTCGTCGTCTGCGGCCGGGCCAAGGAGGTCATCATCATGGCCGGCCGCAACATCTACCCGACCGACATCGAGCGGGCGGCCGCCACCGTCGACGGCGTGCGGACGGGCAACGTCGCGGCGGTCCGGATGCTGGCCGGCGACGGCGTGGACCGGGAGTCGTTCGCGGTACTGGTCGAGTCGCGCCTGGCCGGTGACGCCGACGCCGAGCGGAACCTGCGCGACGCCGTGGTCAACCGGGTCGTCGCCGAGATCGACGCCCGGCCGGCCACCGTCGTGGTGCTGCCCCCCGGCTCACTGCCGAAGACCCCGTCCGGCAAGCTGCGCCGGTCGGCGGCCCGCACCCTCGTCCCCTGACCCGATCCGAAGAGGAATTTCGATGCGTTCACTCGATCAGGCCCGGACCCTGTGCGAGTCGTACCTGCCGGGCCTGATCGACGGGCTCACCGAGCTGCCGTTCGACCGGCGCGAGGCGCCGGGCGGCGCCACCCTGCCGGTCTTCCGTAACGCGGGCGGCCCCGGTCTGGTGATCCCCAAGGACTACGGCGGGCTGGGCGCCACCCCGCTGGACGCCGTCCGGGTGACCCGGGCGATCGGCTCGCTCGCGCCCTCGCTCGCGGTCGCCACCACCATGCACCACTTCTCGGTGGCGACGCTGTTCACCTTCGCCGAGAGCATCAAGAACTCCGGCATGGAGTGGGCGCTGCTCGAGGCGATCACCAGCCGCAACCTGCTGGTCTCCTCCGGCTTCGCCGAGGGCCGCCCGGCACAGGGCATCCTCGCCCCCACCATGACCGCCACCCCGGTCGAGGGCGGCTACCGGATCAACGGGTCCAAGAAGCCGTGCAGCCTGACCCACTCGATGGACCTGCTCACCGCCAGCGTCTCGGTGCCGGCCAGTGACGGCGGGATGCAGACGGCGTTCCTGCTGATGCCGGCGACGCTGCGCGGAATCAGCCGGCATCCGTTCTGGGGCAGCAGCGTGCTCGCCGGGGCGGAGAGCGACGAGATCCGGCTGACCGACGTCTTCATCGAGGACGAGCTGGTCATCCCGACCGAGAACGGTCCGGACGGGATGCTCGACGACCTGCAGACCGTCGGCTTCATCTGGTTCGAGCTGCTGATCACCTCCTCCTACCTTGGCATGGCCAGCGCCCTCGTCGAACGCGCACTGACCGCCGGAAAGGGCGGGACCACCGAGCGCGCCGCGCTCGCGACCAGGCTGGAGACCGCCACCCAGCTGATCGAGGGAGCGGCCCGCGCGCTGATGGCGGGCGAGGCGGACAGTGGTGCCCTGGCCCGGGTCCTGATGGCCCGGTACGGCGCCCAGGACGCGCTCACCGACGCCGCTCAGCGGGCCGTCGAACTGCTCGGCGGAATGTCGTTCATCGGCTCCCCGGACGTGGCATACCTGATCGCGGCCTGCCAGTGTGTCGCGTTCCATCCGCCGTCGCGCGGCAGCGTCGCGGCGTCGCTGCTCGACTACGTGGACGGGACGGGGCCGTTCATCTTCTCCGACACCCGGCCGGCCGACCCGACCGCGACCGCAGCGTCGACCCCGGCGCCGACCCCGACCTCGGCGTGGCCGGCCGACCCGGTGCCCGCCGACCCGGTGCCGGCCGAGCCGGTACGGGCCGACTCGGCACGGGACGACTCGGCGCCGGCCGGTCCGGCGGTCACCGAGACAGCTCCGGCGGCCGAGGCGGCACGACCCGCCCCCGAGAAGCCGGCCCCGGTCACCGTGCCCGCGCCACGGCACATGGCGGAGCCGGTGGCCGTGTCGTACGACCCGCGGCCGACCACGCCACGTACGGCGGCGCAGACCTCGGCCGCGACGGCGAGCGACGCGGCCGACTGGGACCAGGCGATGTCGCTCTTCGACGGGGCCGAGGGGATCCGGCTGACCCCGGCCGACTGCGACCTGCGCTACTGGTTCGCCAACGTGCCGCAACGTACCCTGCGCGGCAACATCGTCGGCTACGCCCCCGACCTGGTCACGCCGGACTTCCTGCGCGAGCCGGGGCCGCTGCGGGAGGCGCTGGTCCAGGAGGTGGCGTTCCGCGCGCTGGCCGAGGAGCGGGCCGCCCGCGCGATCGGCTACCTGGTGGCGTGCGCGCCGGACTCCGCCACGGTCGAGTTCTACGCGACCCAGCTGATGGACGAGACCCGGCACTCCATGATCTTCCGCAACCACCTGCGCAACCTCGGCGTGGACGCGAGCGACGTGGACGCCGTCATCGCCACGCAGACCGCGACGGACCGGGCGGCGATCCTCGACCCGTTGGAGGAGCTGGGCATCCCGATCGTCCGGGAGCGGCGGGACTTCCTCGGCGGCGTGGTCCTGCTGACGATCCTGATCGAGGGGTTCCTCGCCCCGTCGTTCGAGCTGAGCGAGCGCAAGTGGCGGCCGATTGATCCGCGGATGGCGGACATGGAGAAGGGGGCCGGGATCGACGAGGTACGACACCTCGCCGTCGGCACCTCGATCATCCGCGACGCCGTGCACCAGAACCCGGACGAGCGCGACCGGCTCGTGGAGATCATCCGCGAGGGGATGCGGCTGTGGGAGCAGTTGCCGGTCGGTGACCAGCTGACCCGGTGGGAGAACTGGTTCCAGGAGGGCATCGTGCCGCACCACGAGCTGATCGGCGACTACGAGGCCTGGGACGGCCGCCGGCTGGTCGACACGACGGCGCAGGAGCGGATCCAGAAGGCGCTCGAGGTGACCAGCACCGTGCACTCGACCCGACTCACCGACATGGGGCTCGGCCGGGCGCTCATCTTCTGAGCAGCGCGCACGCGGCCGGGGCGGTCCAGGACCGCCCCGGCCGCGGGTCAGCCGTTCTCGCGGATGCCCCAGCGGCGGTAGAGCGGGCGCAGCGGTCCCGGTAGCCACCAGTTGAGGTCGCCGAGCAGCCGCATGGTCGCCGGCATCAGCAGCGCCCGGACGATGGTGGCGTCGACGATGACCGCGATCGCCAGCCCCACCCCGATGATCTTCACGACCAGCACGCTGGACGTCGCGAACGACACGATGACCACCACCAGCAGCAGGGCCGCGCTGGTGATGATCCGGCCCGAGCGTTGCAGTCCGATCGCCACCGCCTCGGTGTTGTCGCCGGTCAGGTCGTACTGCTCGCGGATCCGGGAGAGCAGGAACACCTCGTAGTCCATGGAGAGCCCGAACGCCACCGCGAAGATCAGGATCGGTTGTACGACGTCGATGTTGCCGGTGGAGGTGAACCGGAACAGGTCGGCGAGGTGACCGTCCTGGAAGATCCAGACCACCGCGCCGAACGCCGCGGTCAGGCTGAGGATGTTCATCAGGATCGCCTTGACCGGCAGGACCAGCGAGCCGAAGGCGAAGAAGAGCAGCACGAAGGTGGTGGCGATGACCAGTAGCGCCATCCAGGGCAGCCGCTCGGCGAGCATGTCCATCAGGTCGGCGAAGCCGGCGGCGTCGCCGCCGACCAGCACCGCCCCGCCCGGCGGCGGCTCGACCGCGCGGACCGCGTCGACCAGTTCCCGCCCCTCGGCGGAGATCGGCTCGACGTCGGACCGGATGGTGATCCGGGCGGTGTCACCCTCGGCGCCGGTGACGTCGGCCCGCCCGACGCCGGGCACCGCGGTCACCCGCTCCAGGTAGCCGGCGAGCTGCTGCTGTCCGGCCGGCTCGCCGACAGGTCCGGCCAGCGTGACGATCGCGTCGGTCGCGCGGGTGACACTGTCCGGAAAGGACTCCTCGAGGGCGACCTGCACCTGCCGGCTCTCGGCGCTGGCCGGCAGCACCCGGGTGTCCAGCCAGCCGTACGAGATCCGCAGGAACGGCAGGCCGAGCAGCACCAGGAGGACGACGACGCTCGTGGCCACCAGGACCGGCCGGCGCATCACGGTCCGGGCGATCCGGGCCCAGGCGCCCGCGTCGGGGTCGGGCGTGGTGGCCGTACGGCGACGGCGTTCCTTCAGCCGCGGGCCGAGCAGGGCGAGCATGGCGGCCATCGCGGTCAGCGAGAAGAAGCCGGCGAGCAGCACCGCCGCCACCCCGCCGATGGCGACCGAACGCAGGAAGACCTGGGGAAAGACGGCGAGGCTGGCCAGGGCGAGGGCGACGGTGACCGCGGAGACCACGATGGTCCGACCGGCGGTGACCATGGTGCGGCGCAGGGCCTGCGGGACCGTCTGGCCGGTGCCGAGTTCCTCCCGGAACCGGCTGACCATGAACAGGCTGTAGTCGACGGCGAGGCCGAGGCCGAGCAGGGTGACCACGTTGACGGCGAAGATCGAGATGTCGGTGAACTGGGCCAGCAGGCGCAGACCGGCCAGCGACCCGACGATCGCCAGCACGCCGACGAGCACCGGTAGCAGCGCGGCCAGCAGGTTGCGGAAGATCAGGACGAGCAGCAGGAAGAGCACGGGTACGGCGAGCGCCTCGGCGCGGATCAGGTCGGTGCGGCTCTGCGTGTTGACGTCGTCGAAGACGGCGAGCGGCCCGCCGACCGAGACGTCGAGGTCGGGGCTGGTCAACTGCTCCTTGATGGCCAGGAAGTTGGTCAGCCGGTCGTTCTCGGTCGCGCCGGCGACCTGCACCGCCGCGAACGTCGCCCGCTGGTCGGTGCCGACCAGGGTGCGCTCGCCGGTCCGCCAGTAGTCGACCACCCCTTCGACCCGGTCCGGTGGAAGCCGGTCGAGGACGGCGCGGGCCGCGTCCCGGTACGCCGGGTCGGCGACGGTCCAGCGGTCACTGCGGAACAGCACCACCACGTCGGCGTCGTTGCGGCCGAGCCGTTCCCGTTCGGTGTCGGCGGCCCGCGAGCTCTCGCTGGCGGCGTAGGTGAAGCCGCCACCGGCCAGGTCGTCGAAGGCGTTCGCTCCCCAGGCACCGGCGGCGACCAGGAAGACGGCCGAGGCACCGATCAGCCACCACCGCGCCTGGTGCGCGAGCCGACCGAGCAGGTCCAACATGGGTGTTCCCTTCGCTCGACCGCGTACGGTCGCCGGACCGGCTGTGGCGCCGGCCGCACGGGCCGGCGCCACAGTGGTGTCTCAGTGATCGGCGGTGTTCAGGTCCAGCGGCCGATGCCGATCGCCTGCGAGCCGGAGAACAGTTGCTCGCGCAGCGCCACCCGGCGGATCTTCCACGTTCCGGTACGCGGGAACTCGTCCCACCGGATCTGGATCGGATCGGCCATCGGGCCGAGGTCGGCGACGGCGCGCGCCCAGTCCTCCTTGGACAGTGGTACGTCGTCCAGGGTGCTGACCACCGGCACCGGCAGTTCCCCGGCGCGGGGCAGGACGACGACCTCGGTCGTGTATTCGATCCGGTCCAGGATCAGGTCCTCGAACTCGATCGCGCTGCCGCCGGGAATCCGGTCGATCTCCCGGTCCACGATCCGTACGGCGCCCCACTTGTTCATGATCCCGAGGTCACCGGTGTTCCACCAGTTGCCGTTGACCTTCAGGTCGTGCCGGTCCTGCTCGCCGACGTAGGCGAGGCACCGGCCCGGCTGGTCGATCTCGATCAGGCCGACCTCGCCACGCGGCACCTCCTTGCCGGTCACCGGGTCGATCGCCCGCATCTTGGCGTGGAACGGCATCGGCCAGCCGATCAACTGGGTCGGCGGCGGCCGGTGCCCCTTGCGCTTGACCACGAAGCGGAAGAACGGCCGGATCGCCAGCGCGCCGTTCTCGGTCTGGCTCCACGACTGGACCCAGATCGGGAACTTGTGCTTCGTCGCGGCCATGAACGTGCGGATGGTCCGGGTGTGGATGGCGTCGAACGAGTTGACGTACTCCCGCACGTTGCTGAACAGGCCGGCGGGGTCGCGGGCCAGCGGCTCCCAGGCGAGGTAGATGTTCGGCAGCGCCTCGACCAGGGTCGGCTTGTGTTCCAGGATCAGTTCCCGGACCCGCGGCGAGAGCGGGTCGGACAGGAAGATCACCTTGGGTCCGATCGCCGCCATCGCGAGCTGCATCGTCGCCAGCCGCTCATGCGTGTACGGGTCGCAGAACGCCACCGTGTCGGTGCGCTTGAGCGCGAACCCGGGCCACCGCTCGACCTCGAGGATCGCCAGCGAATAGATGGACTCGGCGGAGTGCATGACCAGCTTCGGGACGCCGGTGGTGCCCGAGGTGTGGGTGATGACCATCGGCTCGGAGAACTCGCGCATGCTCGGCTGCACCGGAGGCGCGTCCTTGAAGTCGTCGAGCTGTAGCACGTCCGGCCGGTCGGCGACCGGGTCGACGCTGATCGTGCGAACCGTGTCCTGCTCGGTCACCTCGGCGGTGATGCCGCACTTCTCGATGTGGTGCTGGTCGGTGAGCAGGAACGGCCGCTCCAGCCGCTTCAGCATCGGGATCATCGCCTCCGGACCGTACGATCCGGAGAACATGCACGGGATGGCGCCGATCCGGGCGATGGCGCACTCGAGGATGACGATGTCCATGTGGTTGGCCTTGAGGACCGCCACCCGGTCCCACGGCCGTACGCCGGCCTGGTGCAACCAGGCCGCGGCCCGGTCGACGAGCGCGGCCCACTCGGTGTAGGTGCGGCTCACCGGCCCGGCCGGGTCGATGTCGAGGGGACGGTCGGCGATGACGAGTTCGTCCGGGGCGGTCTTGGCCGCCACGTGCCAGGTCTCGCCAATCTTGGAGTGCTTCGGTAGCCGGGAGAAAGGACTGAGCCGGCGACGGTAGCGGGTCGGCGTGACGTGCGTAAGGAAGCGGGGTATGGGCCGCTGCGGCTCGACGCCGTCGCCGGTCGCTGCCTTCTCGGCAGATGAAGTCACGGGATCCTCCGTTCTGCGGGGGCAGAGGAATGTCGGCGGCCCGTCGGTTTTACCGGCAGCCAACTTGCCGGTAACAATATCTAGATCACCCTGTGCAGACCACGGGTGATCGCGATCTTCAAGCTTTGATCGCCGACAACCCGCGCCAATGTGGACATTTGTCTCACCGTCCGAAGTCGCCGGACGCATCCGCCCTGGCTCGTACCGCCTCGCGGCAACGTTGTCGATGGTTACCGTCGGCCTGCCGAGTGGCCCTCAAGGAGTTGGAATGCCCGGTCGCCCGAGCACACGTTGACGTCCTGGGCCGTGATCGGCCCGTCATCGCGTGCTGCCTTCGACAGTGCGGCACGGCGGGCACCCGCTGCCTGAACCGTTCATGCGCCCGTGGCGGAACGGTGGCGTCCACTCGTCCTCGGCGAGCAAAGGGGTTGCTGTGCCGTCCGCGTCCTCCGCTGCGCCCGATTCCGCGCAGGTCAGTTCGGTGCTCTTCGGGCGGTCGGGCAGGCGCCGCTGCTGCTGTCGCTGTTCGTGGGCGCGGGCGGGGTACGGCGACGGCCGCACCCCGCCCGAGGTCTTGTCAGTCGCCCGGCCGCCGTATCCGCCCTGACATCGATCACCGGGGCGGCGACGGAGGTGATCGGCGCCGGTTACCCGCGCTCGACCCTGCGCAGTCCGTGCGTGGGCGTCCACCATTCGACGATGAGCGTCGTGGCCTTGTCGTCGAGGTGGGTGTGCACGACGTCGGTGATGTCGGCGTGGAAGCGGTCGCCGTCCGCCCCGGTGCCCGACCCTGCCACGATTACGCGGCCGGAGATCTTCGCCTCGCCCGGCCACTGCGCCTCGGCGCCCTCGACCGGATCGACGGTGGCGCTGTGCAGGGCGAACCGTGGATCCCGTCGCAGGTCAGCGCCCTTGCGGGCGTTCGGCATCGAGCCGAGGACCACTTCGCCGTCCTCGAAGGCCGCCTCGATGCCGGAGATCCGTGGCGAGCCGTCGGCCCGCAGGGTGGCGATCGTCTTGTGCTTGTGTGCGTCGAAGAGCGCCCGTACGCGCCGCGCGAACTCCGGCGCCGCCTGTTCCACGTCCCGCCATGCTGTCATCCGCCCAGGGTCGCATCGAACGACCCCGCGTGGCGGTGCCACGCGGATGACGCGCCGATGTCTCCGCCGCCCGGGCGGGTGGTCATGACGCTGCGGTCAGCGGCGGGGCGGCCGGCTGTGTGAGCGAGCGGATGGCGAGCAGTCCGGCGACCGAGATCGGCGCGAGGGTCACGTGGCACAGGGCGAGCGCGATCTTGCCGGTGGTGTCGAGGTCGGACGGGAGCGTCATGGCCGGGATCGAGAGCAGCGCCAGGACCGGGGCGACGACGAGCGCGACGGGGATGACCCAGTGCCACCACCGGCTCAGGAGCACCGCGGCCGTCAGGCCCACGGCCAGCGGCACGGCGGTGAAGCCGACGAGAGTGAGCGGTTCGACGTGTGTCGACTGGCCGCCGGCGGTGAAGACATAGGTGGCGCCGGCGCCCCGGCCGATGGCGTAGATGATCAGGTTGACCACCACGGCGAGCAGGACGGTGGCGGCCACGACGCCGGGGCGGCCCAGCCGGCGGGCGAGTGCGGCGATGGTGTTCATGACTTGGCCTCCTGGATCTGGCTCTGGTGCGCGGACCGGAGCCGTCTCGGTGGGGTCGAACACGGCGGGCACCGCGGAGCCCGCCAACGAGGCGCTGCCGGCGTCGGTGGTCGGCCCTTCGGCACAAGGTCAACGATATCCGTCTTTGCCTGTGTGGGAACCGGTCGACGTACAGGATGATCGCCGTCGGTGGATGTTCATGCGGGCATATATCGACAAAGCGTTCTAGGGTCGACGTGTGTATCCCGCGCCCCCACCCGCCGGCCCGCCACCACCCGCCGGCCCGCCACCACCCGCTACGGGAGTTCCGCGCCACGACCGGACGCTCGTCGTGGTCGTCGCCGTGCTGGCCGGGGCCGCGCTGCTCGGCATCCTCGCCTGTGGCGGCGCGGCCTTCCTGCTGCGCGACCGCCTTCTCGGTGACTCCCGCGCCACGACGCTCACCGTGGAGGCGGTGACAACCGACGGCTCCGCACCCGGGCGGGCCGATCTCGAACGGACCCGCGACGTGCTCGCCGACCGGCTCGCCGCCGCCGAACTGGACCGGCCGTCGGTCGACATCGAAGGCGACCGCCTCGTGCTACGGGTGGGCGGCACCGGGCACGAGGACGACCTGCGGTCGCTCGCGGGCACCGGGGAACTGGGCTTCCGTCGCGTCCTCGGCGCGGTCGCCGACCAGGGCACGGGCCGTGCGACCCCGTCCACTCCGGACCGGGGGCCGGTGCCGGCACGAGACAAGGTCGCCGCGAAGCTCGGCCCGGCCTACCAGTTGGCCGAGACGATCACGACACCCGGTCCGCTGGACCCGGCCACCGTGCGCGGGCTGGCGCCGTTCGCCACGCTCACGCCCGCGGAGGTCGCCGCCCTGCCGCCCGACATGCGGTTCCGCGTGCCGACCGTCACCTGCGCCCAGCTGACGGCCCGGCCGGTGGGAGGCCCGGCGGCCGAGCCGACCGTCGCCTGCGACGCGGCCGATCCGCCGGTCAAATACCTGCTCGACGTCGTGAGGGTCGGCAGCTCCGATGTCGGGAACGCCGAGGCGAAGCCGAACCAGACCGGGCAGTGGATCGTCACCGTCAGCTTCACCGACGCCGGCCAGCGGCGGTGGACGGACCTGACCAGGGAGGCGTCCGGTGCGGGCAGCGACAACCAGGTGGCCGTCGTGCTCGACAACCTCGTGGTGTCGGCGCCGGCGGTCCAGGGTGTGATCACCGGCGACACCGAGATCAGCGGCCGGTTCACCAGGGACCGGGCCATGCTGCTCGCCGCGCAGATCGGCTCCGACCCGCTGCCGCTGGTGCTACGCGTCGTCGGATAGGGCCGGACCCGACGCCGGACCTATCGGCCCTGCTCCTGGACCGGACGTGACAGCAGGCAGAACTCGTTGCCTTCCGGATCGGCGAGCACGACCCAGCTCACGTCGGCCGGCTGTCCCACGTCGACGCGTCGCGCACCGAGGTTGAGCAGCCGGTCAAGCTCCTCGGCGGTGGACACGCCGTCGGCACGCAGGTCGAAGTGCAACCGGTTCTTGACCACCTTGCCCTCGGGTACGACCACCACGTCGATCATCGGCCAGGGTCGGTCGGCGGCCGCGATGGTGATCACCTCGGCATCCTCGTCGACGATCCGCCAGCCGAGCACCGAGCACCAGAAGTCGGCGATCAGTCGTGGGCGGGTCGCGTCGATGGCGATGACGGCAAGACGGCTCGGCATCAGGTCATCTTTCACCCACGCGGCGATGTGCCGGCTACCAGGGCGGCGCTCGTCGGGCCGGCCGCGCGGGAAACGGTCGGTGACACCAGCCCGGACGCCGCGCGGCCATCGCGTACGGACGCGCTATCTGGTAGATATATCTGGCAGAAAGTGGGAGGTGGGTCGTCACGATGGCACGTTCGAGCCAGACCGACATGGCAGTCCTCGGTGCCCTGAGCATCGAGCCGATGACCGGATACGCGCTGCGGGAGGCGATCCGCGACGTGCTCGGGCACTTCTGGAGCGAGAGCTTCGGTCAGATCTACCCGACCCTGGCCAGGCTGGAGCAGTTCGGCCACGTGGAGCGCGATCCGGCGACCAGGGCGTACCGGATCACGGCGGCCGGCACCCGCCACTTCCACGAGCTGCTCGCCCAGCCGATCCAGGACGTGCCCGCCCGCAACGGCCTGCTGCTGCGCCTGTTCTTCGGGCGCAGCCTCGGCATCGAGGCGTGCCGCGCGCTCCTGACGCGGTCGCGCGACGAGGCGCGGCGGCGGCTCGCCGAGTACGACGAGATCGCCGCGACCGTCGCCACCGAGTCGCAGCACACCGACGACGCCGTGTTCTGGCAGATGACGGTCTCGGCCGGCCGGCACTCGGCCCGGGCGGCCGTCGCCTGGGCCGACGAATGCCTCGCCGTGCTCGACCGGTTCCCCGCCGCCGCCCCCGGGACGGACCGGTGAGCGCCGACGCGGCGGCGATCGGCGCCGCCGCCGGGCTGATCGGGCTCGCCCTGTTCCAGTCGGCCCTGGCGGCCGGCGCGCCGCTGGGTCGGGCCGCGTTCGGCGGCGGCCACGCCGGCGTACTGCCGGGCCGGTTCCGGGTGGCGAGCGGGGTGGCGGTCGTCGTCTGGGCCTCGGCCGCGCTGATCGTGCTGCGTCGGGCCGGACTCGGCCCACCGGCGCTGCCTGCGGTGGTGGCCGCGTACGGCGTCTGGGTCCTGTTCGGACTCCTGCTGCTCGGCGCGGTGCTGAACGCGGCCTCGTCCAGCCGTTGGGAGCGCTGGTTCTGGGCGCCGTACGCGCTGGTCCTCGCCGGCCTCTGCTTCGTGGTCGCCCGCGCGGGCGGGGGCTGACGCCGGCCGTCGACCGGGCGGGGGAGTCGTGCCGGGGGTGGACGGGTGTCCGACGACCCGTTAACGTTACGAGTCGTCACGTAATAAAGATGAGAGGAGTGGCGACCATGTCGGCGTCCACCGACCAACTCGCCCCCCACCCGGCAGCGACCGACCTCCACGACCACCCGACCGCTCGACCCGGGGCCACCCGGTGAGCGGGCCGGACGGGACGGCCCGCCTCGACCGCGACGACACCGCGCCCGAACGCGCCACCGGGCGGCAGTGGGCGGGACTCGCCCTGCTGGTGCTGCCCATGCTGATGCTGTCGACCGACCTGACCGTGCTCTTCTTCGCCCTGCCGACCCTCAGCGCGGACCTCGAGCCCAGCGCCACCCAGGTGTTGTGGATCGTGCACGTCTACGGGTTCCTCATCGCGGGATTCCTGGTCACCATGGGGCGGCTCAGCGACCGGCTCGGCCCCCGGCGGCTGCTGCTGCTCGGGTCGACCGCGTTCGCCGCCCTGTCCGCCGTCGCGGCCTTCTCCGTCAGCGCCGAGATGCTGATCGCGGCCCGGGCCCTGCTCGGCATCGCCGGGGCCACCCTGATGCCCTCGCTGTTCTCGCTGCTGCGCCTCATGTTCCACGACGAGGGGCAACGCCGCCTCGCCATCGCGATCATGTTCAGCGCCTTCTCCACCGGCGGGGCGGTCGGCCCGCTCCTCGGCGGGGCGCTGCTGGAGTTCTTCTGGTGGGGGTCGGTCTTCCTCATCAACGTGCCGCCGATGCTCCTGCTGCTGGCCGCCGGCACCAGACTGCTCCCCGAACACCGGGAGCGGACCGCCGTACGGCTCGACGCGGTGAGTGTGGCGCTGTCCGTGGCCGGGATGCTCGCCGTCGTCTACGGGTTGCAGGAACTCGCCGCCGGGCAGGAGAGCGGCGCTGGACCGGTCTGGCCGGACCTGGCCGTCGTCGCGGCCGGCGTCGCCGTCCTGGCCGCCTTCGTCCGCCGGCAGCGCCGGCTGCGCGACCCGCTGTTCGACCTCGCCCTGCTCACCAACCGCCGCACGGGCACCGCACTGGCGACCCTGCTGCTCGTCGGTGTCGGCGTCGTCGGCACGTTCTACCTCTTCACCCAGTACCTGCAATGGGTCGCCGGGCTCTCGCCGTTGCAGGCCGGCCTCTGGACCCTGCCGTACATCGTGGTGAACATCGCCGGGGCGATGCTCGCGCCCGCCCTCGCCGCCCGGTTCGGCCCCCCGACCGTCGTCGCGGCCGGGCTCGCCGTCACCGCCGTCGGGGCGGCCCTGCTCGTCCTCGCCGCCGGTACGGGCACCTCGCTCGTGCCGCTCGTCGCCGCGATCTCGGTCGTCGCCCTCGGGCAGGGGGCGGCGACGGCACTGGTCAGCGACCTGATCATCGGCGGCGCTCCGGCCCGGCAGGCCGGCTCGGCGGCCGCCGCCCAGGAGGTGGGCGGCGAGTTGGGCACCGCGCTCGGGGTGGCCGCCGGCGGTGCCGTCGGCCTGCTCGTCTACCGTGCCACGCTGGCCGGCACCGGCTCGGCGCAGGTGCCGGAACCGGCCGTCCAGGCGGCCGCGTCCAGCGTCCACGAGGGATTCGCCGCCGCCGCCGAGCTTCCCGGTCTGCTCGGACCGGTACGCGACGCCGTCACCCACGGGTTGCAGGCGTACGCCGGAGTGGCCGCCGTCCTGGTCACCGTGGCGGCCGGGCTCGTCATCGCCGTCCTCGTCGGGCGCGCCGGCCGGCCCGGGCGTGACTAGCGCCCGGTCCGGCGCCGGCCCCGCCCCCCGACCGAGAAAGCCGGGGCCAACCCCACGGCATCCCGCCCGGGCGCAGCCGCTCCCGCCTCGTCGGGAGGTCCCGGCGCATCCGCGCCCACGTCGCGCGGGTCAGGGGCGTAGGGGAGCGGTGGCGAAACGGCCGGCGCGGGTCAGGAGCGTAGGGGAGCGGTGGCGAAACCGGTCAGCCCGGTGCCGGGTTCGACGGCCGCCCGGAAGCCGAGTTCGGCGGCGGCCCGCGCCGGCGAGGCGACCACGTGGCGTACGTCGCCGGCCCGGAACTCACCGGTCACCTCGGGCGGGGGACCGCCGGTCGCCCGGGCGAGCGTGGCCGCGACCGCCCCGATCGTGGTCGGCGAGCCGGAGGCGACGTTGTACGCCCGGAACCCGGGCCGGCCGGCCGCGAGCGCGGCCACGTTGGCGTTCGCCACGTCGCCGACGTGTACGAAGTCGCGGCGCTGCCCGCCGTCCTCGAAGACCCGTGGCGCCCGTCCGGCGGCGAGCGCCGACCGGAAGATCGCCGCGACCCCGCTGTACGGCGTGTCCCGCGGCATCCCCGGACCGTACACGTTGTGGTAACGCAGTGCGACGACGGTGCCGGCGCAGGCTTCGGCCCAGGCGGCGCACAGGTTTTCCTGGGCGAGTTTCGTGGCGGCGTAGACGCTGCGGGGTTCGAGCCGGTCGTCCTCGTCGACGAGGGTCGGGGTGAGCGGGGCGGCGCAGCCCGGACAGGCGGGCTCGAAGCGGCCGGCGGCGAGGTCGCCGGTACGGCGGGGCGGGGGACGCACGGGACCGTGGTCGGCGCAGGTGTACCCGCCCTCGCCGTAGACGACCATGGAACTGGCGAGCACCATTCGCCGTACCCCGGCCCGGGCCATCTGGGCGAGCAGCACGGCGGTGCCGAGGTCGTTGCAGCCGACGTACTCGGGCAGGTCGTCGAGGTCGACGCCCAGGCCGACCATGGCGGCCTGGTGCACGACGGCGCCGACGCCGGTGAGCGCGTCGCGTACGGCGTCGACGTCGCGCAGGTCGGCGGTCCGGACCGGGACACCGGCGACGGTGGCCGGCGGGGCGCCACGGTGCGCGGCCGGGTGGCCGGCGTCGAGGGCGGTGACCTCGTGGCCGGCGGCGAGCAGTGCGTCGACGACGTGGCCGCCGATGAACCCGGCGGCACCGGTCACGAGGACTCGGGTCACCTCATGACGGTAGGCCGCCGGGCCTGCCCGGGCCGGCGGATCGCCGGACCCGGCGGTGTCGTCAGTGTGCGTCCTGCTCACGCACGAAGGTGCGCAGCGTGTCCATCGCGAGCCGTCGCGGGGTGTCGTCCAGTTCGAGGTGCGCGAGCCCGCCGGCGATGACGATGCAGGACAGGCCGTGCACGGTGGCCCAGATCGTCCGGGCCAGGATCCGCGGCGGTACGTCGTCCCGCAGGGCGCCGGCGAACTGGGCGGACTCGACGACATCGACGAGCACCTGGAACGGCTTGGTGTTGGACTCCTTCACGCCGTCCGGCCCGGGACGGAACATGATGCCGAAGATGGCGGGGTTCTCGGTGGCGAAGCTCAGGTAGGCGAGGCCCATCAGCAGGAGCTGGTCGGCCGCGTTGTCCGACTCGCCGGCGGCGGTCCGCAGGGCGGTGTCGAGTTGGGCGTACCCCCCGTCGGCGACGGCCGCGAGGAGCGCGTCGCGGTCGGCGAAGTGCCGGTACGGCGCCGCGGTGCTCACGCCGAGGCGGCGGGCCAGGTTGTTGAGGCTGAAGCCGGCCTCGCCGGTCTCGACCAGCAGTTGGCGGGCGCCGTCGACCAGGGCTTCGCGCAGCGACCCGTGGTGGTACGAGGCGCGGCTCCCGGAGCTGGACGACATGTTGACGACATTAACATCAGGGCTTATGTTGATAACTCTTACATTGTAAGAGTCTCATACATGCGTTCCGCTGCCGAGGAGGCAGGATGCCCGACGCCACCCTCACCGTCCCGCCACCGACCGGCACCCCCCGCCGCCGGCCCCGGTCCCGCACCGGCTGGGCCCTGGTCACCCTCACCTCGCTCGCCGTCGCCGGGTACTCGCTGGCGCTGTACGCCCAGGGCACCCTCGAAGCGATGGCCGAAGCCGAGATCGGGCTCGCCGACAACTACGCGGCGACGCCGGGGCCGGTCCAGGCCGCCTTCTTCGCGCACGTCGTCACCGGCGCGCTCGCCCTGCTGCTCGGCCCGTGGCAGTTCTCCCACCGGCTACGCGGGCGGCACCGGCCGGTCCACCGCGGGATCGGCCGCGCCTACCTGCTGTCGGTCGCCCTGGCCAGCCTGACCGCGCTGGTCATGGCCCCGTTCAACTCCGCCGGCATGGTCGGCTTCTTCGGGTTCGGCACGCTCGCCGTGCTCTGGGCGTTCACCGCCTGGCGCGGCTACCGGGCGGTCCGGCGCCGGGATTTCGCCGAGCACGAGGCGTGGATGATCCGCAACTACGCGCTGACGTACGCCGCGCCGGCACTGCGACTGTGGCTGGCCGTCCTGATCTTCGTGCAGGTTCCCTTCGCCACGCCCGGGACCGACTTCCAGGCCCTGTTCGACAACGCCTACTACGCCGTCCCGTTCCTCTGCTGGCTGCCGAACCTCGTCGTCGCCGAGTGGCTGGTGCGGCGACGTGGACTGCCGCCGGCCGGGAATCTGGCAAGATCGGGTGGGTGAGGACATCGAGTGCCGCCGGCCTGTCGGCGGACCGGCTCGGCCGCCTGCGCCGGGTCCTGACCGGGCACGTCGAACGCGGCACCGTTCCCGGTCTGGTCGCCCTGGTGAGCCGCCGCGACGAGGTCCACGTCGAGACGATCGGCACCACCGCCGTCGCCGGCGACACCCCGATGCGCCGCGACACCATCTTCCGGATCACCTCGATGACCAAACCGGTCACCGCCGTCGCCGCCATGATCCTGGTCGAGGAGTGCGTCCTGCGGCTGGACGACCCGGTCGACCGGTGGCTGCCCGAACTCGCCGACCGGCGGGTGCTCAACCGGGTCGACGGCCCGCTCGACGACACCGGGCCGGCGAACCGGCCGATCACTCCGCGCGACCTGCTCACCATGCGGATGGGCTTCGGGCACCCGATGGTGGCCCCGCTGTCGACGCCGATCATGCGCGCCGAGGACGACGCCGGCCTGCGGACCTTCGGCCCGCCGAAACCGTCCACATCGCACCCGCCCGACGCGTGGATGCGCGAACTGGGCGCGCTGCCGTTGCTGCGCCAGCCCGGCGAGGCGTGGCTCTACGACACCTCCTACCACGTGCTCGGCGTACTGATCGCGCGTGCCTGCGGGCAGCCGCTGGAGTCCTTCCTGCGCGAGCGGATCTTCGAACCGCTCGGCATGCCCGACACCGGCTTCAGCGTGCCCGCCGACCGGCTCGACCGCTTCGCCGAGTGCTACGAGGCCGGCGCCGACGAGCTCACCCCGCACGACACGGTGGCCGACAGCCAGTGGAGCCGCTTGCCGGCGTTCCCGGACGCCGCCGGCGGCCTGGTGTCCACCGTGGACGACTATCTGGCCTTCGCGCGGATGCTGCTCGGCAACGGCCGCTACCGCCGTGGCCCGCGCATCCTCTCCCGCCCGTCGGTCGAGACCATGACCGCCAACCACCTCACCCCGGAGCAACTGGCCGGAGCCCACGCCTTCCTCGGCGACAACCGCGGCTGGGGCTTCGGCGTGTCCATGGTCACCGCCCGCGACGACATCTCCGCCGGACCCGGCCGGTACGGATGGGACGGCGGCTACGGCACCTCGTGGGCCTCGGACCCGCGTGAGGAACTCATCGGCATCGTCCTCACCCAGCGCCTCGCCACCGCCGAGCCGTCGCCCGTACACGCCGACTTCTGGACCACCGCCTACGCGGCCATCGACGACTGACCACCATGGAGTCCCACCCGTGATCGACCCAGGTGTCGCCGGACGTGTCGCGCTGGTCACCGGCTCCAACAGCCCGCTCGGCATCGGCGCGGCGATCAGCCGGGCCCTCGCCGCCCAGGGCGCGACGATCGCGCTGGCCTTCCAGCCGACACCGGCCCCCGGACCGGCCGGCGCCGACACCGACGTACCCGGCCCGGGACGCTACGCGGCCGCCACCGCGAGCGACGGCCGGACCGTCCTCGACGAGGTACGCCGAACCGGCGTACCCGCCGAGATCTTCGTCGTCGACCTGGCCGACCCGACGGCCTGTGTCGCGCTGTTCGACCGGGTCGAGGCGGCGCTCGGCCCGGTCGAGATCCTGGTCAACAACGCCGCCCACAGCGCCCCCGACACGTTCGTCCCCGACCGTGACCAGCTGTTCCACCGCGACAGCCCGGTGCTCGACGCGGCCAGCCTCGACGCCCACCTCGCGGTCAACACCCGGGCGCCGGCCCTGCTGATGGCCGAGTTCCACCGCCGCCACCTGGAACGGGCGGCGGACTGGGGGCGGATCGTCAACATCAGCACCGACGCGGCGCCGCAGTTCGCCGGCGAGGTCTCGTACGGCGCCTCCAAGTACGCCCTGGAGAGCCTGAGCCGGTCGGCCGCGCAGGAACTCGGCCCGGCGGGCATCACCGTCAACACCGTCGCCCCCGGCCCGATCCAGAGCGGCTGGATCAGCGACGACATGCGCGAACTGTGCGCCGCGAACCCGCTGCGCCGCATCGGCGAGCCGGCCGACGTCGCCGACATCGTCGTGTTCCTCGCCTCGCACCAGGCCCGCTGGGTCTCCGGCCAGCTCATCTACGCCGGCGGCGGCAAGCGGATGTACTGACGGCCGGGCCGGTTCCGGGTCCGCCGCAGGTCCCGGGCCAGATGCGACCGGTGCAGGCCGCCGCGCCGCAACCGCCGCCAGTCGGCGACCGTGTCGTGCATCAACTGCAGGTGGAAGTAGTTGACGTGCTCCAGCACGGCGAACACCGCGAACCCGAGCCCCGGCCACGACGCCCGCCCGGGGTCGGTCGCCACCGCGTAGCCGGCGAGCGCCAGCCCGGCGGCGAGCAGCGGCACGTTGACCACCCGGACGACCCGGAAGAACGCCAGACCGGGCAGCCGGCGGACGGCCCGGCGCAGCTGCCGCAGCTTGGCCGCCCAGTACGCGGTGCCCTCGGCCAGCAGCAACACGAACAGTGCGAACCCGGCCAGGTTCGCGGCCGAGCCGGGCAACCCGAGTACGCCGAACCAGATCACCGCCTGCAGCGGGATGTTCGCCGCCTCGAACACGGCCAGCGACCGCAACCGACGCTCGATCGCCGCCCGCTGGCCATGGGGATCCACTTCTCGGACGCTACCGCCCGTCAACACCCCGGTTGGTGGGAACCACCGGCCGTTACCGTCGACTGTCGCTGAGGAGCCGGGCCATGTCACGCCACAGCTTGTCGAACGACGAAGCGTGCTCCCGCGCCATCCCCAGGTCGAACTTCGCGGTCAGTGCGGCCTGGTCGACCGACGGCTTGTAGGACCTTCCGTCGGTACGACGTGCGCTCAGCCAGCCCTTGCAGTCACGTATCGTCTCGAGGTTGTCCGGCCGGCGCAGGTCCGGTCCGAGACCGCGTAGCCCCGACAGCGACGGGGCGGCGGCCAGGAACCACGCCTCGAACTCACGATTCGCCAGAACCGCGGCGATCGTCACATCCGGCCGTGCCCGGTTCGCCCGCCTGACCAGTTCCGGTCCGAGTGTCGCCGGGCAGTCGTCGTCCGCGTCGAGCAGCACCAGCACCCCGGCGGACTGGCCAACCTGCTCGACCAGGGTTTCGACGGCCCGTTCGATGCCGTCCGGTCGCACCAGGTTGCCCCGGCCGAGCCGGTACGGGGGCGGGGAGTCGATCAGACCCCGGGATCGATCTCGGCAACCAGCCGGCGGAGCAGCACCGGTAGGGCGGCGACCTCGCCCTGACCCTCGACTATGGCGGCGATCCGGACCGCTGTCACCGGTCTTCCCCGGCCCGCAGATCGACCGGGTAGCCCACGGCGGACGGCAGCATCTGGCCGCTCCGGTGCAGTTCGCTGATGCTCATCAGCCCCTTGCCGACGATGTTGTGGCCGGCCGCGTCGACCTTGCCGATGCGGGTGGCGCCGCCGACGTTGGCGACCGCCCGGATGTGGTCCAAATGGGCGTACTCACTGTCGAGCAGGTCGGAACTTTGGCTGGTGACGATGACCTGGGCACGCATCGATGCGTCGTCCAGGGCCTCGTAGAGGGCTCCCAAGCCGGCGGGGTGCAGTGCGGTCTCCGGCTCCTCGATCGCGACGAGCGTCGCCAGGCCGACGGACGCCGGAACCTGGAACAGCGCCGCCAGGACACCCGCGGCCCGCAGCGTGCCCTCCGACAGGGACTCCCGGAGGAACGTCTGCACGCCGGCATCGGAGCGAAAGCGGGCCTGCACGGTCGAGTAGCGGCCTTCGCGCCGCTCGTCGATACCGAGCGCCCCCGGCACGAGCGCCGACAGGTGCGCGTCCACTCGTTCCTTGCCGGCGGGATCCTCATGCTCGAGCGCGGCCAGGACCCGACCAAGGCGTTCGCCGGCTCGGCCGAGTTCCGTGAGGATTCTCCGGCTACCGCCCTCCTCGTCCACCGCACGCAATGCGACCGAGTCGAGGTCGTAGAACAGCATCGCCCACAGCGCGGTCTGCAACCGGAGAAACGGGCTGTCTTCCTGGGCACTCGACACCGGCAGTTGCAGTCTCGACGTCGGTTCTTTGGACGAGCCCAAGGTGACTTCGCGGTCCGGCAGGCGGATCCTCGCGGTTTCCTGTGTGACGAGCAGCGGCAATTCCTCGCGCGGGTCGGCCGCGATCTCGAAGCCGTAGGTCGCTGGAAGGGCGAGGTCACCCGCACGTCGCGGTGGGATCGTCAGATCGAGCTGAATCTGGAATGACTCGACGCTTCCACTGGTCGATCTGTGTAGCAGGGCGTCGAGGCCGCCTCGGTCGGTTATCGCGGCGGCCGGCGCCTTGTACATCACCTCCCGCACGAAGCGCAGCGCGTCGAGGAAGTTCGACTTTCCCGATGCGTTCGGGCCGAGCAGGACGGTCAGTGGTCCGAGTTCCACGTCGCAGGCCGCGATGGAGCGGTAGTTGCGGACCCGTACCCGCCGTACGAACGGTTCCGTCCGGGCCGGGACGGACCCGGTCATGGAACGTCCACCAGCCGTGCCGTGGTCACGGAAGATCTCCTCGTCGTCGCCGAACCTGCCCGGGCGCCATGCCCGTCGCCGCTGAGCAGGTCGGTGACCCGTCAGAGCAGACCGTAACGATACGGCTCGACCGGCTCACGGGCTCCAACGCGCCGATCGCGTCGGGGCCGACTCAGGTGAAGCGCTTGACGAAGGCGAGGGCGGTGTCGGCGACCTCCCGCCAGCCACGGTCGATGGTCAGCGAGTGTCCCCGGTTGGCCAGTTCGACGATCTCGGTGAGGCTGCTGTTGCGTTTCTGCTTCTTGTACGACGCGTTCGCGATCGCCCACGGCACCGTGTTGTCCCGCTCGCCGGAGATGATCAGCAGCGGCCCGCGTTCGGGATTGCGGCTGTTGACCTTCGCCTCGGTCCACGGGTTGAGGTTGGCGGTCGCCGCCTGGAACAGCGGCACCCCGGAGGCCGGCACCGCGTACGTCTCGTACAGTTCCTTCGCCTCGTCCTCGTCGACGGCGTTCGCGAACGCGTACCGGAACTGCTCGTACGTCAACGGCACCGCCCGGTTGTAGTTCGCCGGGTTGCCTAGCACCGGTGACGACGACTTCAACGCCGAGATGGGCAGCGGCAGCACCCCGCGGAACGGGGCCGGGTCGATGGCGACCGAGACCGCGGCGACGCCCCGGCCGGCGAGCAGTTGGGTCAGCAGCCCGCCGAACGAGTGCCCGACCACCGCCGGCCGGCGGGTCAGCCGCCGGACCACGTCCTCGAAGTGGTCGGCGACCTGCTTCACGGACTTGTGCGCGAACACCTCCGGGTGGGCGTTGGCCTCCTCGACGGTGTTGGGGTCGTCGGGCCAGCCGGGGGTCAGCGCCGTGTAGCCGGCCTCCTCGAACACCACCCGCCAGCGGTCCCAACTGCTCGGCAGCAGCCACAACCCGTGGACGAACACCACCGGCGTACGCCCCGACGTGTTCGCCTCTTCGATCTGCCGCTCTTCGCGATCGGTGATGGCCGCCATGGACGTCCTCCCGTGAAGCCTGGCCCCGCACGCGGCTACCGGCCCGTACCCGTAACCTACGCCGACCCGCGCGTCGGGTGGGCCGGTTTCGGCGCGGGCCGCGAGGGAAAGCGCAGCGCCGCGCACCGATCCGCGGTGCGTGGCATGCGGAAGGGCACCATGGCCGCCCCGATACCGACCGACGCCCACCCGGACCGGGCTGCCGACCGGCGGCGCTGGCGGGCCCTCTCGGTCGGTTTGGTCGCGGCGTTCATGACCCTGCTCGACGTCAGCATCGTCAACGTCGCCATCCCGTCGATGCAGGCCGCGCTCCACGCCAGCCCCAGCGACCTGCAGTGGGTGCTGTCCGGGTACGCGCTCACGTTCGGCCTGGTCCTGGTGCCCGCCGGCCGCTTCGGTGACGCCCGCGGCCGGCGCGGCGCCTTCGTCGTCGGGCTGATCGGTTTCACGGCCGCCAGCGCCGCCGCCGGCCTCGCCCAGTCGGCGACGTGGCTGGTCGTCGCCCGGCTGATCCAGGGCGTCGCCGCGGGCGTGGTGAATCCACAGGTCACCGGCCTCATCCAGGAACTGTTCCGGGGGCCGGAGCGGGGCCGTCCGTTCGGGGTGCTCGGCGCGACCATCGGCGTCTCCACCGCGATCGGACCGCTGCTCGGCGGCGGCCTGATCCATCTGGCCGGCCCGCACGAGGGCTGGCGGTGGGTGTTCTACGTCAACGTGCCGGTCGGCATAGTCGCCGCGATCCTCGGCTGGCGGCTGATCCCGACCCGGCACGGCGCCGTACCGGGATGGCGGACCCTCGACCCGGTCGGCGTGGCACTGCTCGGGGTCGGCGTGGTCGCGCTGCTGCTGCCGCTGGTGCAGGAACAGCAGTGGCGGGGGCCGGTGAAGTGGCTGCTGCTGCCGGTCGCCGCCGCCGTGCTCTTCGCGTTCGTGCGCTGGGAGATTCACCACCGTCGCGCCGGCGGGACCCCGGTCTTCGAACTGTCGCTCTTCCGGCTGCGGTCGTACACGCTGGGTACGGTGATCGCCCTGCTCTACTTCGCCGGGTTCACCGCGATCTTCTTCGTGTTCACCCTCTACCTGCAGACCGGGCTGGGCTACAGCGCGTTGCTGGCCGGCCTCGCCGTCACCCCGTTCGCCCTCGGCTCGGCGGCCGGCGCCATCGTCGGCGGCCGGCTCGTGAACCGTTACGGGCGGCCGCTGGTCGCTGTCGGGCTGCTGCTGGTGGTGCTCGGCCTGGCCGGCACCATCGTCGCGCTCCACTTCGTACCCGGCCACGACGCCGCGCTGGCGACCACCGCGCCGCTGCTCGTCGCCGGCTGCGGCAGCGGGCTGGTGATCACCCCGAACCAGACGCTGACCCTGTCGCAGGTGCCGGTCGGCAACGCCGGCAGTGCCGCCGGAATGCTCCAGACCGGGCAGCGTATCGGCTCGGCCGTCGGCATCGCCGGCGTCGGCTCGGTCTTCTTCGCCCGGCTGGCCGCCACCGGGTTCGAGTGGTCGATCGCGTTCCGCGACGCGCTGGCCGCCGCCCTGTTCTTCATGCTGGTCGCGCTTGCCGCCGCACTGGCCGACACCCTCGTCGCCCGCCGGTCCAGGAGTTAGCCGGGATGGCCCGGCCGGGGGAGGGGACGGAGAGCGCCGGTACGGTGATCCTCGCCGGCCTGGCGAATCTCGGGGTGGCGGTGGCGAAGCTGGTCGCCGGGCTGGTCTCCGGGTCGGCGGCGATGCTGTCGGAGGCGGCGCACTCGTTCGCCGACACCGTCACCGAGGTCCTGCTCTACACCGCCGTACGGCGCGGCACCCGGGGCGCGGACAGCCGGCACCCGTTCGGGCACGGCAAGGAGAGCTACGTCTGGGCGTTCCTCGCCGCGGTCTTCACCTTCGTCGGCGGCGCCGGCTTCGCCATCACCCACGGGGTGAACAGCATCCGCAGCGGCACTCCGACCAGCGACTTCACCCTCAGCTACCTGGTGCTGGTCATCGCCTTCGTCCTGGAGGCGATCTCGCTGGGCCGGGCCGCGCTCCAGGTCCGCCGGGCCGCGAAGCCGTGGGGCGTCACGATGCGCCGCTACCTGAGCCGTACGGCCGACACCGCCGTGAAGGCCGTCTTCCTCGAGGACAGCGCGGCGCTGCTCGGCCTGGTCCTCGCGGCCGCGGGGCTCGGCCTGACCCAGGCGACCGGCAACGAACTCTGGGACGGCGTGGCGTCGATCGCGATCGGGCTGCTGCTGCTGGTCGTGGCGACCATCCTGGCCCGTAGCAACATCACCCTGCTGGTCGGGCACAGCGCCCCGGGCCGGCTGCGGTCGGCGATCAGCACCGAGCTTTCCGCGATCCCGGTCGTCGACCGGGTCTCCACCCTGTTGACGATGCAGCTCGGGCCGCATGAGATCCTGGTCGCGGCGAAGATCGACTTTGCCGACGTGGCGACCGGCGCCGAGATCGAGGCCGCCGCCGACGAGGCCGAGCGGCGGCTGCTCGACGTCCACCCCAGCATCCGGTATGTCTTCCTCGACCCGACCGGATCCCGGGTCTCCCGCCGCGACACCGAAGAGGGCGGCTGACCGGCCCCTGACGCGACGGCTGCCGTCGGACGGCGGCTGCCGTCCGACGCGGCTGGAAGATCGTCTGCTGTTCCGGCAGTCGACACGCCGGACCGGGAACGCCTGGAACGCAGACGATCAACGGGTGGTACCGGTCAACGAGCAGGTGCCGCGCCGCTCGCGGCGCGGCACCTGCTCGACAGCGGGTGGTACGGCCCGTCAGGGCACGGCCAGGATCTCGGCCACGGTCGCCGCGTCGCCGGCCCGGTGGGCGGCCAGCAACTCCGCGAACCGGTCGGCCGGCATGATCCGGACGCCGAGGCTCTCGGCCTTGTCGGCCTTGGAGCCGGCACCGTCGCCGACGACGACGAGGTCGGTGCGGGCCGACACCGAGCCCGACGACTTCCCGCCGAGCAGTTCGACGGCCTCGTTGCCCTCGTTGCGGGTCAGGCCCGGCACCGACCCGGTGACCACCACCGTCATCGGCTTGCCGTCCGGCTTGCCCAGCGGCAGCACCGGCGCACCGGCGTCGGCCGTCGCGTCGCCCTCCTCGGCGGCCTCGGCCGCGCCCGGCGTCCACTCCTTCACCCCGGGCTCGGCCATGTTGACGCCGCGCTCGCGCAGCTTCGCGATCACCGGCGCCAGGTCGACGAGTTCGGCGTGGATCGTGACCGCCCGCTCCGGACCCACCCCTTCGACCTGCTGGAGGTCCTCGACGCTCGCCCCGGTCAGCGCGTCCATCGTGCCGAAGTGCCGGGCCAGCCGGCGCGACATCGACCGGCCGGTCATCCGGACGCCGAGGCCGGTGAGCACCCGCGACAGCGGCTGCGACTTCGACGCGGCGATGTTGGCGACCAGCTTGCCGGCTGACGTCTCGCCCATCCGGTCGAGCTTGACCAGCGCCTCGACGTCGAGGTCGTAGAGGTCGGCGGGGTCGGTGACCAGGTCGGCGGCCACCACCAGGTCGATGATCTTGTCGCCGAGTCCCTCGATGTCCATCGAGTCGCGGGCGGCGTAGTACGACAGCGACTCCCGCGCCCCGCACGCCCGGCCCTGGGTGCACCGCCACCGCTTCTGCGAACGGTCGATCTCGCCGCCGCAGCGCGGGCAGTGCGTCGGCGGCTCGAACGCCACCGCGTCCGCCGGCCGCTCGTCGAGCTTGGCGCCGGTGATCTCCGGGATCACGTCGCCGGCCCGCCGGACGAACACGGTGTCGCCGGGCCACACGTTGCGGCGTACGAGATCGCCGAAGTTGTGCAGCGTCGCCGAGGTGACCGTGACCCCGCCGACCTGCACCGCCTCGAGCACGGCCACCGGAGTGATCACCCCGGTCCGGCCCACCTGCACGTCGATGCGCAGCAGCTTGGTGGTGCGGGTGTCGGCCGGGAACTTGTAGGCCACCCCCCAGCGCGGCGCCCGGCTCGACGAGCCCGCCGCGTCCCGGTCGGCCGGCTGGTCGGCCTTGATCACCGCGCCGTCGACCCCGTAACCGAGGCCGCCCCGCTTGGTGTTGATCACCTCGACGGCGGCGACGATCTCGTCCACCGTGGCGCAGACCGCACCGACCGGCGACGCCGCCGTGGTCGCCACCCCGAGACTCTCCATGTGCGCCATCGCGGCCGAGTGCGCGACCGGCTCCCCGAGGTCGAGCCCGTGCACCGAGTAGGCGAGGAAGGACAGCGGAGCGTCGTACGTCCGGTCCTGGGCCCGCAGCGTGCCCGCCGCGGCGCTGCGCGGATGGGCGAACGCCGGCTCCCCGGTGCCGGTCCGCATCACCTGCGCCTTGGCGAAGTCGTCGTCGGTCATGAAGACCTCGCCCCGGACCTCCAGCGTCAGCGGCTCGCCGAGCCGCTCCGGCAGGCCGGCGGCCCGCCGGGCCTGTCCGGTCACGTCCTCGCCGGCCCGCCCGTCACCGCGGGTGGCGACCTGGGTCAGCACCCCGTCGACGTAGCGGGCGGCGATCGCCAGCCCGTCGATCTTCGGCTCGACCGTGTAGCCGCCGGCCGGCCGGCCGAGCAGCTTGTCGAGGCGGGCCGCCCACTTGCGCAGGCCCTCTTCGTCGAAGACGTTGTCGAGGCTGAGCATCGGCGAGCTGTGCACGACGTCGCCGACGACCGCCGCACCGGCCGCCACCACCTCGGTCGGCGAGTCGGTCGCCTTCCACTGCGGGAACGCCGCCTCGGTCGCGGCCACCCGGGCCATCAGCGCGTCGTACGTCGCGTCGTCCATCGCCAGGTCCGAACCGCCGTAGTAGGCGGCGGCCGCCGACCGGATCTCCTCGATCACCTCGGCGTAGCGCTCCGGGCTCTCGAACGGCTCGGCCCGGGCCGCGTCGACCACCGGGTCGACGTGGTCGACCAGCGTGCTCACGGCCTCGCCGGAACTCTCCATCGGGTGCCCCTTCTCGCCTCGCGGCCCGACCAGCGGCCGCCGTTCCGACCGGTGAGCTGTCGCACCGGCGCAAATGTCCGCATCGGCGACCGACTGGGCCCGGCGAGGTGCCGCCCGGCCCGGATCACCGAACGCCTTGGAGGCTAGCCGAGCGGTCCGACAGTTAGGCCATCGACAAGCTGGGGGTTCGCGCCGGAACAGGGCGGCCCCGACGGCCGGCGGCGCGGCGGCGCACGCCGGTGGCGGGCGGCCTGGGGCACAATGACGCCGACGACCGGGCCGGTGGGACGCCGGCCGGCGCGACGACCGCCGGGCGGCCGGCGGCAGGGACGTGAGGCGGCGTGGTAGGCGTGACAGGACAGCGGCGGGAGTTGACGGCTGCCGGCCGCAGGGTGCACCGGCTGCTGGCCGCGCCGACCGTTGCGGGCCATGTCGCGCTGGCGTTGCGCCGGCCGTCGCGTCAGGTAGCGGTCAAGGCCTGGATCGTGGCGATGCGCCGCACGTTCGGGCGCGACGCGACCCACGGCCGGGCCGAGAAGTACGTACGGGAGGTGCTGCACAGCCCGGCGAGATCCTTCGCTTCCTTCCGGGCGCGACGGCGGCCCGGACCCGACACGCCGTCCCGACTCGTCGTGGCCGCCCTGGAGAACGGGGCGCCGGCCCTGTCCGCCTGGTCGGCGCTCGGCAGCGACCAGGGCTGGGCCGTCACGCTGCTGACCGGCCTCGCGCAGACCCGCTTCGCGGCCGGGGCCGGGTTGACGGAGCTGGTCCACGCCGCCGAACTGAGGGTCGACCGCGAACGCCGCATAGCGGGGCACGGATCGCGGTTGACGCCGGCCCCGGGCGTCCGGCCGGGTGCGCCGAGGACGGTTCTCGGCCAGGACCTCAGGGCCGGGGCGATGTTCGACCCGGCGCGCCCGGGAGACCTCCCGAAGGAACCGAGCGCCGAGGCCGCGGTGGCCTTCTGGAGAACGGCTGCCCTGGCCGCCCTGGACCGGCGGTTCGCACCGGACCCGCCGGCGGAAGCCGTCGCGGTCTTCGCCCGCCGGGTCGCCGTACTGGCGACGGACCCCCGGCTCGACGAGGCCACCGCGCTCGCCGTCGTACGGGCCGCGTTGGAAGGGCGGCCGGAGACACCCGCCGGGCTGAGCCCGGATCTGGTGCACCAGGCGATGGCGGTGGTGTTCGTCCAGGCGGTGGAGGATCTCGCCTGGTACGAGCGGGAGATCGACGACCTGCTGTGCGGCGTCGAGCGGGAGGTGGCGGGTCAGGGCTTCCGGTTGCTGCCGATGCCCTGAGACACGTCGGCCGGCCTTCGGTCACGACGCGCCGTGCCCGCCCCGGCCCGGCGCTGCGGGAAGATCCGCCCCCGGGCCGGGGCCGGGCGGTCGAAGTCGGAGCCGGCCTCACCCCGACTTCGCGCGTCCAGCCGCTTCAGCGACGCCACCAGCACGAAGCTGACGCTGACCAGCAGCGCCCACGAGCCGAACTTCGACAGGTGCACCATCCGCCAGATGTCGCCCTGGTCCGGGTACTGCCAGGCGCCGAGGAACGTGGCGGCGTTCTCGGCCAGCCACAGGAACAGGCCGATGAGGACGAACGAGACCGAGAGCGGCATCCGGTAGCGCACCGTGCCGACCCGGTACGACACCGTGGTCCGCCACGTCGTCGCGACCAGTGCGAGCGCGCCGAGCAGGCGCAGGTCGGGCAGCCAGTGGTGGGTGAAGAAGTTGGCGTAGACGCCGGCCGCCGCGATCGAGGTCGGCACCGGCCGGTAGCCGGTGAGCGCCAGGTCGAGCCGACGCCAGGCCTGGCACATGTAGCTGCCGACGGCCGCGTACATGAAGCCGCTGTAGAGCGGCACGCCACCGATCTTGGTGTAGGCGTCCTCCGGGTACGCCCACGAGCCGGCCCGGACCTTGAACAGTTCCAGGGCCAGCCCGACGAGGTGGAACACTCCGATGACCAGCACCTCGCGGGTCGTCTCGACGCGGGCCAGCCACAGTACGGCGGTCAGCAGCAGGCAACCGATCAGCAGCAGGTCGTACCGGGGGATCGGGGTGGTCCAGACCTCGGTGACGGCGAGCATCCCGAACAGCGCGACGGCGAAGACGCAGCTCAGCGCCTGTTGTATCCCGAACCGCACCAACTGTCGCATCCGTCGTCCTCCGATCCGACGCTCCCGGACACCGCTCCGCGGCTTCCTGTCGCCTCCTCGACAATCGAGATCATGGCATCTGCCGGCGACTATGCTGCGCCTCATGGTGCGGGTAGGAGTGCTCGGCCCGCTACACGTGACGGTCGGCGGGACGGCGGTGGATCCGGGAGGTCCCCGGCAACGGGCGGTGCTGGCCCGGCTGGTCCGGGCCGGCGGCCACGTCGTCTCCACCGACCGGCTCATCGACGACCTGTGGCGCGGTGAGCCGCCACCGAAGGCGCTCGCCGCGCTCCAGGTCTACGTGTCGCACCTGCGACGGCTGCTGGAGCCGGACCGGCCGCCGCGTACCCCGGCCGGCGTCCTGGTCAGCGTCGCCCCCGGGTACGCGCTGCGTCTCGAACCGGACGACGTCGACGCCTGGCGGTTCGAATCCCTGCTCGCCGACGCCGGCCAGGCCCGGGCCGAGCACCGGCCGGACCGGGTCGAGGAGCTGGTCGACGCCGCGCTCGGGCTGTGGACCGGACCGGCGTACGCCGAGTTCGTCGACGACCCGTGGGCGGCCGGCGAGGCGAACCGGCTCGACGAGTTGCGGGCCGGCGCGGTCGAGTTGCGCGCGCAGGCGGCGCTGGACCGGGGACGGCACCTGCAGGTCGTGCCGGCCCTCGACGCGCACGTCCAGGAGCACCCGCTGCGCGAGGAGGGGGTCCGGCTGCTGGCCCTGGCCCTGTACCGGGCGGGCCGGCAGGGCGACGCGCTCGGGCTGCTGCGCCGCACCCGGCAGCGGCTCGTCGACGAGTTGGGGGTGGACCCCGGCCCGGCGCTACGCGCCCTGGAGACCGACGTCCTGGCGCAGGCGCCGCATCTGGCCGGGCCGGCACCGGCCCTGCCGCCGGCCGAGCCGCCGGCCCGGGGCGGTGTGCCGGTCGGCCGTACGGTCGGGGAACTTGACGGGCGGGACGTCGAGTTGGCCGCGTTGCTGGCGGCCGGCGACCAGGCCGCCACCGGCGGGTTACGGGTCCGGTGGGTGGGCGGTGAGGCGGGGGCGGGCAAGACCGCGCTGGTCGAGGCGGTCGGTAGCCGGCTCCGTGACCGCGGCTGGCAGGTGGCCGTCGGGCGGTGTCCCGAGGTGGAGGGCGGCGCCCCGCCCGCGTGGGCGTGGAGCGAGGTGGTGCGGGGGCTGAGCCGGAGCCACCCGATCGGTGACCGGCTGGCCGACCGGCTGGCGCCGCTGCTGGGCGACGGCCCGCCGGGCGGTGGCCAGTTCTGGCTGGCCCGTGCCGTCGGCGCCTACCTGGCCGAGGTCGCGGCGAGGGGACCGCTGCTGGTGCTGCTCGACGACGTGCACCGGGCCGACTGCGAGACGCTGCAGGTGCTGCGGATGGTCGCCGCCGAGCAGACGACCGTTCCGATGCTGGTGGTCGGCACCTACCGGCCGGCGGAGTTCCACGCCGACCTCGATGCCACGCTGGCGGCGCTGGCCGGGCCCCGGTCCGACGTCCTGGACCTCGGCGGCCTGGACGAGGCGTCCGTCGGCCGGCTGCTGCGCCGGTACGTCGGTGCCGCCGTCGACCCGGAAACGGTACGGGCGGTGACCGAGCGCACCGGCGGCAACCCGTTGTTCGTCTGCGAGACCGCCCGGCTGATCGTCGCCGAGGGGCCGGCCGCCGCCGTGCAGGTGATCCCGTCGGGCATCCGTAACGTGCTGCGGCGGCGGATCTCGCGGCTGCCGGCGAGTGCGGTGACGGTGCTGCGCGGCGCGGCCGTGATCGGTCGGGACGTCGACGTGGACGTGTTGCTGGCGGCCGACCCGGCCGGTGAGGACACGGTGTTCGACGGCCTGGAGGCGGGCGTGCTGACCGGGTTGCTGGTCGAGCCGGCACCGGGCCGGGTGCGGTTCACGCACGCGTTGATCCGGGACGCGCTCTACGAGGACACGCCCCGGTTGCGGCGGACCCGGATGCACGGCCGGGTGCTGTCTACATTGGAGCAGCAGCGGCCGGATGACCTGGCCGCGCTCGCGTACCATGCGCTCGCCGCCGGGCCCACGGCGGTGGACCGGGCCGTCGGGTACGCCGCCGGGGCCGCCCGGCGGGCCGCCGGCATCAACGCCCACCTCGAGGCGGCGGAGCTGTGGGCCGGGGCACTGGCCGCGCTGGACCAGGTCGCCGACGCGGACCCGGCGACCCGGGTCGACCTGTTGTGCGGGTTGGCGTCCGCGCAGTCCCGGTGTGCCGACTCGCGGGGGGCCCGCGCCACCCGGCAGCGGGCGGTGGCGGCGGCGCGCCCACTGGCCGACCCCGTCGCCACCGCCCGGGCCCTGGTGGCCATGGACGCCCCGGTGACCTGGACGATCCGCGAGGCCCGCGCGGTCGACGTCGACCTCGTGGCCACGATCGAGCGGACCCTGGCGGCCCTGCCGGCCCGATTCGACGTGCTACGGAGCCGACTGTTGAGCGCCCTGGTCTTCGAGATCGAGGGCGACGACCCGGACCGGGCCGACCAGGCGTCGACGGAGGCCCTGCGGCTGGCGCGGGCGGTCGGCGACCTGGCGGCGCTGTGCGTCGCGCTGAACGCGCGGTACTTCGTCGACCTGGCGCCCCGCCGGTTCCACCGGCTGCCGGCGCTCGGTGCCGAACTGCTCGAGGTCGCCCGTGCCGCCGGCCTGCCCGGCTACGAGTCGCAGGCGCACCACATCCTGTTCCAGGTCGCGCTGGACAACTGTGAACTGGCCGTCGCCGGCCGGCACGTCGACCAGGCGATCCGCTCCTCCACCCTCGGCCAGCTCGGCCCGACGCTCGCCGTGATGTCGCTGTTCGACGCGCTGCGGGCGCTGGTCGCCGGCGCGTTCGACGAGGCCGAACGCGGCTTCACCGAGACCGCCGAACGGCTCGACCGGGCCGGCGTACCGAACGCCCTCGCGGTCGGCGTGGCGGCGCGGTATTTCACCCGGCTCGCCGCCGGCCGGGTCGAGCAGTCGCTGCCGGAGCTGGCGCCCCTGTACGCCCAAGTCCCCCAGTACACCCACGACCTGATGGCCGGCGCGCTGCTCGCCGCCGGTCGGCCCGCCGAGGCCCGCGCGGTGTGGCGTCCGGACCTGCCGGTACGCGAGGACTACTACTGGCTGCTCTGGACGGGGCTCCGGGCCCAGGTGGCGGTCGCCTTCGCGGACCAGGCCGTCGCCGACGACTGCTACACCGCGCTGCTGCCGTGGGCCGGCCGGCTGGCCGGGCTGTCCAGCGGCTCGGTCACCGGTGGGCCCGTCGACCACGCCCTCGGCGAGCTGGCGGTGCTGCTCGGCCGGCCGGAGCGGGCGGCCGAGCACTTCGCTGCGGCCGGTGAGCTGGCGACCCGGCTCGGCGCCGACCACTGGGCCGAGCAGGCCGCCACCGCCGCGGCCGCGATCGCCCCGCTCAGCCGAAGATGAGCCGTTCCCGGCGGCGGTAGCCGGGGCGCACCAGCGCGACCATGATCCGCAGACCCGGGCCGGCCATCCGGTACAGCTCGGCGAGTTCGTCCGGGGCCGCGAAGCGTTCCATCCGGGGCAGGTCGAACCGGATCTGGGAGCCCTTTCGGATCTGGTCCTCGACGGCGCGCCAGTCGGCGCCGGACACGTACCGGTCGATGATCGGGAAGATCGTCCGTTCCTCGTCCTCGATGTGCTCGTCGAGCAGGTCGCGCAGCGTGCCGAGCAGGGTGGCGAGCCGGCCGGCCGCCGGCCGGTCGCCCGGTGCCGCGGCCAGCGCCCGCGCCCCGGCCCGCACCTGGTCGAGCAGCGGGTCGAGGTGGGAGTGGTCGTCGGAGAGGGCGGTCAGGTCGACCTCGGCGCCGGCGCTGCGTTCCAGCACCGGCCACAGCAGCCGGTCCTCGTTGGCGTGGTGGTGGTGGATGCCGTCGCACAGCGTGTCGACGTATCCGGCGATGGCCCGCGCGCGGGCGGCGTCGCACGGGCTCGCGCCGCGGGCGATGCGTTCGACGGTGTCGGCGAGGCGGCGGGCGTCCCCGCGCATGGCGCGGTGGACGATCCGGAAGGCGACCAGGTTCGGGCGGTCGGCGGTCATGGGCTTGCTCCGGGTGTCGTACGGTCTCGGGTCACCCCTACGGTCCGGTGGCCGACTTAACCGGTGCTTGGCGCGGACTTGTGGACGGTGGCCCGGCCGGGTTCGTTCATCTGTCGGACGGTACGACCGTCGCGGTACGGCATTCGGTCGGTCGCCGGACGGTATCGAAGCGGATCTCGACAGAAGTTCTCCACGCGCGGGCGGGCTTTCGGCACTTGTCCGAAGACCTGCCGCTCGCCCGTTCCCTACCGTTCGTGATCGAAGCGGGCCTTCGGTGGCCCGCCGGTCGCGCCCCCGTACGGCCGACCCGTCGCCCGTACGACGGTCCGCCGGCCGAACAGCCGTTCCGGCGTCGACCCCCGCCGCCCGCGTTCGGTGTGTCCAGTATCAGGAAGGTGCTGTTGATGGCGAATAGAGCCAGAAGGCCGGTGTTCCGGCACAGGAAGGTGTTCACCGCGGTCGCCGCCGCGGCCGCGGCGGTCATGCTCGCGGGTCTCACCGCCGGGCCGGCGCAGGCCGACACGTCGGGCGGCGGGCCGTTCTCGGCGATCGACCCGCAGAACTGGCAGGACCAGGAAGACATGACCTGGGACGACTACCAGCCCGTCCCGGGCGTCGACTGGGGCGACCCGAACCGGCAGCCGACCCAGCGCAAGCTGAAGATCGCCCTGGTCGCCGTCGACTACGCCGACCAGCCGTTCGTCATCACCCAGCGGCGTGGCACCGACGCGTTCCGCAACCCGCAGGTCAACCCGGTGGCGCGCGAGGACGTTCCGCAGTTCTACACGGACTTCTGGGGCACCCCGAACGAGATCAACCGCGGGCACACCGTCAACAAGTACTGGATGGAGCAGACCGGTGGCCGGGTCGGCGTGGAGTTCACGCCGTTCGGGCCGTACCGGATGCCGCGCAACCAGTTCGAGTACGGCCTCAACGACATCGGCCAGAACCAGTCCGGTTGCCCGTCCGGCTTCACCTGCAACGGCCGGTTCGAGACCGACGCCGACACGCTGTGGCGCGCCGACGCCGGCCAGGACATCCGCTCGCAGTTCGACCTCGTCCTGCGCATCTACGCCGGCTACGACGAGACGTCGGTGTGGCAGGAGTTCGGCGAGATGATGTTCCAGAACAAGGAGGACGTCCCGGACGCCTGGGGCCCGCCGGACCCCAACCTGCCGAACTGGGTCGTCAGCCGCTACGTGCCGTGGACCTCGTGGAAGGCCGGCGCCCAGCAGTGGGGCTCGTCGAGCATGCGCCAGGGTGAGAGCTCCGGCACGATCACGCACGAGATCGCGCACACGTTCGGCATCGCCGACAACAACAACAACCCGTACGTCACGCCGTACCGGCGGGTCGGCTCGGGTCCGTGGGACCAGATGGACCGTGGTTCGTTCAACGGTCCGGGCGGCCCGCACGCCCGGTGGGTGGTGCCGGCGGCCCAGGGCGCGGCGATGCCGGCCGGGCAGACCCTGCGCAGCAAGCTGAAGCTGGGCCACATCGACGAGGACCAGGTCGTCCGGCTCTCCCGGGAGGCGCTGGCCACGACCGGTGTCGCGGTCATCGACGTCAAGGCCCGCACCGCGGTGCCCGGCGCGAAGGACGTCCAGGGCGTACGGATCAGCATGAACCGGGACAACACCCCGGCCTGTGACATGAACGCCGACCCGCTGTGCGCCGGCCAGTCGGTGTACGACCACTACACGCTGGAGACCATCCAGCGGATCGGTTCCGACTCGTTCACGCCGGACAACGGCGTCATGATCGCGAAGAACAAGACGGCCGAGAGCAACACCTGCGGCTACACCTGCTTCACCTGGGTGGTCGACGCCAACCCGCAGGACATCAACATGGTCGACTACTACAAGCCGGACGGCACGCCGGTCAAGCGGACGATCGCCGACTACCGGCAGCTCAACGACGCGCTGTTCAAGGCCGGCACCAACTCCGGCAGCGAGTACGAGTACGTCGACCAGGCCAACCGGCTGCACTTCTACGTCATCAACAAGAAGACGGACGCGGACGGCGTGCTGACGTACACCCTGGCGGTCCGCTCGCTCGACGGCGCCGGCAACAGCGTGCGCGGCGTGAAGGTCGGCAAGAACGCCACCGTCGCGGGCAACCCGACCAAGCGGGGCGCGACCTGCACCTTCGAGGTGACCAACACCGGCACGTACGTCGCCGGCGGCCAGGCGCACCCGGAGAACGTCGGCGCCTACCTGCAGTCGGACGTCTACCGGCTGTCGGCCCAGGTCATCGGCAAGGGCTGGCGGGTCGACATGCCGACCGAGGTCGTCACGGCGAAGTTCGGCAAGACGGTCAAGACCAAGGTCTGGGTGGGCGCCACCGACGCCGCGGTGTCGGCCGGCGTCGTGAAGCTCACCGCCACCTCGGAGAGCGACCCGACCAAGAAGGCGACGGCGAACTGCCGCGTCGAGAAGTAACCACCACCATCACCACGAAGGGCGCCCCCGGTTCCACCGGGGGCGCCCTTTCGTCGTCCGGTCTACAGCCCGCCGGCCATGACCTCGCCCGCGCGCATCACCAGGCGCACCGTCTCCGGGTGCGACAGCACGGCCGCGTCGGCGAGCGGGTCGCCGTCGACGACGATCAGGTCGGCGTCGAAGCCGGGCTCGACCAGCCCCACCCGGTCGGCGATGCCGAACAGGTCGGCGTTGACGACGGTGGCCGACCGGATGACGTCGATCGGCTCCTGCGCCTTGGCCCGGATGCCGAACTCCCGGCTCTGGTGCACCTGGGCCGGGCCGAGCAGGTCGGTGCCGAACCCGATCCGTACGCCGGCGTCGGCGGCCAGGTTGACCGCGTCGAGGCCGGCGTCGATGACGTCGACGACCTTGCGCCGCTGGTTCTCCGGCATGCCCAGCTCTTCACCGAGTTCGAAGATCTTCTCGTACGCGACCAGCGTCGGCACCAGGAACGTCCGGTGCTGCGCCATCAGGGCGGCGGTGTCGGCGTCGATGAGGTTGCCGTGCTCGATCGAGCGGACCCCGGCGCGTACGGCGCGGGCCACCGAGTCGGCCGTGTAGGCGTGGGCGAGCACGTACGCCCGCCGGGCCCGGGCCTCCTCGACGGCGGCGGCCATCTCCGCCTCGGTGTACTGCAGGGTCCAGATCTCGTCGGTCGGGGACGAGATGCCGCCGGACGCCATGATCTTGATGTGGTCGGCGCCGCGCTTGAGTTCGTCGCGGGCCGCCTTGCGGACCTCGTCGACGCCGTCGGCGATCCGGGAGAACGGGCTGTGGTGGTGACCGGGGCAGCCGATGTCCGACGGCCACTCGTCGCCGTGCCCGCCGGTCTGCGACAGCGCGCGGCCGGAGACGAACATGCGGGGGCCGCGGATCAGGCCGAGTTCGACCGCCCGGGCCAGGCCGCGGTCGCTGCCGCAGGGGTCCCGTACGGTGGTGAAGCCCCGGGCCAGCGCGTCCTCCAGGGCCCGCCGGGCGTACTGCGAGAGCAGCGTCATCGGCCAGTCGAGCAGCGAGCCGATGTGCATCGAGGCGATCATCGGGTGGAAGTGGGCGTCGAGGAGGCCGGGCATGACGACCCGGTCGCCGACGTCGATCGTCTCGGCGCCCTCGGCGGTGGCGTTCGGGCCGATCTCGGTGATCCGGCCGTCGGTGAGGACGACGCGGCTGCCGCTGCGGTAGTCGCCCGTGGTCACGTCGAGGACCCGGGCGTTGATCAGAACGGTGGACGCCATGCGGCATCCTTTCCCCGCGATCTTGCACTTGTCGCCCGACAAAGTGCGCAAAAGGGGGAGATAACTGCAAGATCGCGGAACGGAGAGGGGTGGGGGGAGAGGGGGAGAGGGGGTGGGGATTTAGGAGGGGCGGCCGGCCCACTCGCGGCGGACGCGGCCGATGTGCGTACGCATCAGGTCTTCCAGATCGCTGGCCTTGCCGGCCTGGATCAGGTCGCACATCTGCACGTGCTCGAGAGCGTTACGGACCAGTTGTCCGGCTTCGGCCAGGCTGGCCAGCCCGTAGAGGCGGCTCTGCGACCGCAGGTCCTCCACGATCCGGACCAGCCGGTGGTTGCCACCGGCGCCCAGCAGGCGCCGGTGGAACTCGTGGTCGGCCCCGATGTACCGGATCAGGTCGCCCTCGGCCGCCGCCGCGACGATGTCGCCGGCCAGTGACTGCAACGTCGTCAGCAACTCCGGGGTGATGTGCCCGCACGCCTCGCCGGCCGCCGGCGGCTCGAGCAGCTCCCGGATCCGGGTGATGTGGTCGAGGTCGGCCTCGGACACCGCCGTCACCTGGAAGCCCTTGTTGCGTACCGGATTGACCAGCCCCTGCTTGACGAGATCGAGCATGGCCTCGCGGACCGGGGTCGCCGAGACCCCGAACCGCTCGGCCAGGTCGGGCGCCGAATACAGCTCGCCCGGCTTCATCTCGCCCGACACGATCGCACCCCGAAGTGCGTCGGCCACTTTCTCGCGCAGGCTCATCCGCCGGGCGAAGGTCGGAAGAGTCAACTTTGAGGAGTCGGCCATCTGTGTCGTCTCTCGCTAGTCGTCGTGCGGCATGCGTGCCGGGCCGGAGAGCCCGCGGGACCGCTGGTTGCCAATCCTAGAGAAGGAAACCCTCCGGGAAGGGGTCCCTCGGGTCGAGGAAGTACTGCGCGGTTCCGGTGATCCAGGCCCGGCCGGTGACGGTGGGCAGGATCGCGGGACGGTCGGCCACCGTCGTCTCGCCGATGATCCGGCCGATGAACCGGCTTCCGATCAGCGACTGGTTGACGAACTCGTCGCCGGGCCCCAGTTCACCACGCGAGTGCAACTGTGCCATCCGGGCCGACGTGCCGGTGCCACAAGGCGACCGGTCGAACCAGCCCGGGTGGATCGCCATGGCGTGCCGGGAGTGCCGCGCGGTCGAACCGGCGGCGACCAGCTGCACGTGGTGGCAGACGTTGATCTCGGCGTTCTCCGGATGGACCGGCCGGTCCTGCTCGTTGATGGCATCCATGATGGCCAGTCCGGCGGTGAGCAGTTCCTGCTGCTGCGCCGGATCGACCTTCAGCCCCAACTGCTCGGCTTCCAGGATGGCGTAGAAGTTCCCGCCGTACGCCAGGTCGTAGGTCACCGTGCCGAAGCCCGGCACGGTGACCTGAGCGTCCAGGCGGTCGGTGTACGACGGCACGTTGCGGATCGTCACCGACTCGGCGACGCCGTCGGTGGTGGCGACCTCGGCCACGACGAGCCCGGCCGGGGTGTCGAGCCGGATCGTGGTGACCGGCTCGGTCACCTCCACCATGCCGGTCTCCACCAGAACGGTCGCCACCCCGATCGTGCCGTGCCCGCACATCGGCAGGCACCCGGAGACCTCGATGTAGAGCACGCCCCAGTCGGCGTCCGGCCGCGTCGGCGGCTGGAGGATCGCGCCGCTCATCGCCGAGTGCCCACGCGGCTCGAACATCAGCAGCTTCCTGATGTTGTCGGCGTTGGCCAGGAACCACTGGCGGCGCTCGAACATCGTCGCGCCGGGCAGGGTGCCCACGCCGCCGGTGATGACCCTGGTCGGCATCCCCTCGGTGTGGGAGTCCACCGCGTGGAACACCCGCTTCGACCGCATCGGAACCTCTTTCCCCGCCGTGTCAGGCGTACTTGGCGGCGGCCCGCTCGGTGAGCTCGCGGATCTCCGCCTCGTCGCGGGGCAGCAGCGGCTGGCGCGGCGGGCGGCACGGGCCACCGTACCGGCCGACGACGTCCATGGACAGCTTGATCGCCTGGACGAACTCGGTGTGGAAGTCCCACCGCAGCAACGCGTGCAGGTCGCGGTAGAGCGGCAGGGCCACCGACAGGTCGTGCCGCAGCGTCGCCTCGTACAGCTCGACGCAGGCGCGCGGGAAGGCGCTCGGGTAGCCGGAGACCCAGCCCTTGGCCCCGGCCAGCCCCACCTCGAGCACCGAGTCGTCGGAGCCGATCAGCACGTCGAGGCCGGGCGCCAGTTCGGTGATCTGGTAGGCCCGCCGGGCCTCGCCGGTGAACTCCTTGACGCCGACGATGAGGCCCTCGTTGTACAGCTCGGCGAGCAGTTCCGGCCGCAGGTCGATCTTCGTGTCGAGCGGGTTGTTGTACGCCGACACCGGCAGCCCGGCCTTGGCCACCTCGCGGTAGTGCTCGATGACCGCCCGGTCGTCGCCCCGGTAGGAGTTCGGCGGCAGCGCCATCACCACCTGCGCACCGGCCTCGGCGGCCTGCTCGGCCCAGGCGCGGGCCTCGCGGGCGCCGTACGCGCCGACGCCGGGCATGACGGTGAAGCCCTCCGGCGCGGCTTCGACCGCCACCTGGACCATCCGCGCCCGCTCCTCGTCGGTGAGGACCTGGTATTCACCCAGGGACCCGTTCGGGCACACCCCGTGGCAGCCGTTGTCGGCCAGCCATTTCACGTGCTCGGCGTAGCTGTCGTAGTCGACCGTCAGGTCGGCACGCAGCGGGGTCGGCGTCGCCACGAGGACGCCGTGCCAAGGCTTCCGGTCTTCCACGCTCGTCTCCTTCGGTGCAATGGTGTCATGGGCCGTCGGCCTCGTCGCCGACGCTCGTCGTACGGCGGGCCGGGCCCGCCCGGCGGCCGGTCGGCCCGGGTGGGCCGGCCGTGCCGTCGTGTCTCAAATGGTCAGTGTCCCGTCGATCCGGCGCGGGATGCCGGTCGGGTTTCCGTCGCGCAGCTCGGCCGGCAGGAGGTCCGCCGGCGCGTCCTGGTAGCTGACCGGCCGCAGCCAGCGCCGGATCGCGGTGGCACCGACCGAGGTGTGTCCACTCAGGGTGGTCGAGGGGTACGGTCCACCGTGGTGGGTCGCCCAGGCGACCGCGAGGCCGGTGGGGAAGCCGCCGAAGAGCAGCCGGCCGGCGCGGCGGCGCACCACGTCGTGCAGCCGGTCGCGCAGCGCCGCCTCGTCGGCGGTGACGTGCAGGGTGGCGGTCAGTTGCCCGTCGAGCCGGCGCAGCGCGTCGACCAGCTCGTCGACGTTGTCGTAGCCGATCACCAGGGCGGTGGGGCCGAAGCACTCCTCCAGCAGGTCCCCGGTGAGGTCGGCGGCGGCGACGGTGAACAGTGCCGGGCTGGCCTCGTCGGGGCCGGCGGTCGCGCCCTCGCCCAGCAGGGTCAGCCGGGCGTCGTCGCGGCGCCGGCCGGTCTCGCGGACGTACGCGTCCTTGATCGCGCTGTTGAGCGGGCGGCCGGGGCCGGTGGTGGCGATGGCGTCGGCGACCGCCGTGCGCAGCTTGTCGCCGTCCGGGCCGGCGGGCACGAAGAGCAGGCCCGGCTTGGTGCAGAGCTGGCCGAGGCTGCCGGTGACCGAGTTGACGTAGCCGGTGGCGATGCCGGTCGGGTCGGCGGCCGCGGCGCCGGGCGAGACGACCAGCGGGTTGAGGCTGCCGAGTTCGCCGTAGAAGGGGATCGGCCGGGGGCGGGCGGCGGCGAGGTCGGCCAGGGCCCGGCCACCGGCGATCGAGCCGGTGAAGCCGACCGCGGTGACGTCCGGGTGGTTCACCAGGTCGACGCCGGCCTGGTGGCCCTCGACGAGGCCGATCACCCCGGCGGGCAGCCCGGCCGACTCGACCGCGGCGCGGATGACCTCGTACGACCGGCGGCTGGTCTCCGGGTGCGACGGGTGGGCCTTGACCACGACCGGGCAGCCGGCGGCCAGGGCGGAGGCGGTGTCGCCGCCGGCGACGCTGAACGCGAACGGGAAGTTGCTGGCGCCGAAGACACCGACCGCTCCGAGCGGGATCAGCATCCGGCGCAGGTCGGGGCGGCGGCCCAGGGGGGTGTCACCGGCCGGGTCGATGGTCGCCTCGACGTACGAGCCCTCGCGCAGCACGGTGCCGAACAGCCGGAACTGGTAGGCGGCCCGTCCCACCTCGCCTTCGAGGCGGGCGGTGGCCAGGCCGGTCTCCCGCTCGGCGACGGGGACGAGGTCGGCCCGGGCGGCCTCGAGGCGGTCGGCGATCGCGTCGAGCACCTCGGCCCGGCCGGTGCGGCCGTGCCGTTCCCACGCCTCGAAGGCGTCGTCGGCGGCGCGGACGGTGCGGTCGACGTCAGGCATGGCGGTCCTCTCGGTGGTGCCGGCCAAGTGGGAGATTTCGGGCCGGGTCAGGATCAGTGCCTGACATTCGGCCCCAGTACGACATTACCATAATCGGTGACATGTAAAATGTCACTGAGGTCACTGACAGAAATTGCCTGGCCACGGTCAGGTTCCCGGCTCCTGGGACAGCAGACCCAACGTGATCGGTACGGCGACCGGCCGCTCCGCGGCCGAACCCGGATTGGCCGGCCGGCCGCACTGTGCCGCCACCAGGCACGCCGTCGCGTAACCGCAGACCCGGCCCTGGCACCAGCCCATCCCGGCCCGGCTCAGCAGCTTCGCCGACCGCGCGTCGGTGGCACCCAGCTCGTCGGTCGCCTCGCGCAACCGCCCCGCGGACACCTCCTCGCAGCGGCACACCAGCGTCTCGTCGGTCAGCCACTCCCGCCAGCCGTCGCGTACCGGATGGGTGTGGTGCATCGCGGCCGCGAACGCCCGCAGCCGGCTCCGCTGCCCGGCCAGCCGGCGCGGCACTCCGCCGTCGCCCGCCGCCCGGCCGGTCGCCTCCCCGGCCGCGGCCCGGCCGGCGACGGCACCCTCGACGGTGGCCAGCGCGGCCCCGCCGACCCCGCACGCCTCCCCGGCGACGTACACACCGGGCACCGACGACCGCTGCGCCGCGTCGACCTCCACCACCACCGACCCGTCGACGTCGACCCGGGTGGCACACCCGACCGCCAACGGCAGCTCCAGTTGCGGCGTGAAGCCCCAGCCGACCGCGACCGCGTCACAGTCGACCCGCCGCTGCGAACCGGCGACCACCCGCCAGTCCCGGTCGAGGCGGGCCACGGTCACCGCCGTCACCCGGTCCGTGCCGTGCGCCGCGACGATCGCGTGCCGCGACCGGTACGGCACCCGGTACCGGGCCAGGGCCGCCGTGTAACCCGCCCCCTCGGTCAGCTTGCCGGCCACCGGCAGCACCGCCGGAAGCCGGCGCACCCAGCCCAGCGGCGAGTTCGCCTCGAACACCCCGGCGACCTTCGCACCGCGTGCCGCCAGCCCCGACGCCACCGGAAGCAGGAACGGCCCGGTCCCGCCCACCACGACCCGCCGGCCGGCGAGGACCTGGTTGCCCTTGAGCAGCGCCTGCGCCCCGCCCGCCGTGTAGACGCCGGGCAGGTCCCAGCCGGGAAACGGCAACTGCCGGTCGTACGCGCCCGGGGCCAGGACCAGCGTCGCCGCCGCGATCTCGACCTCGGTGCCGGCCGCCACCGCCCGTACGACGAAACCGGCGGCCACCTTCTCGATCGTCCACACCTGATGGCCGAAGAAGGTGGTCGCCGCGTCGGTCGCCCGCACCTGGGCCCGGAACGTCCGCAGCCCGTGGTGCAGGTCGGCGACCGCGTCGAGGTCGCCGGCCGGATGCCGCCAGTACTGCCCACCCGGCTGCCCGGCCCCGTCGACCAGGGCGACCCGGGCCCCGGCGGCGACCGCCGCCGTCACCGCGGCCAGCCCGCCCGGGCCGGCCCCGACGACCGCGATGTCAAACCGCGAGCTGGTCACGGCCACCACCCTCCTGGGTACGGACCGCCATCCCCGGCTGCGCCGGGACCAGACAGGCCCGCTGGTTCGGTACGCCGTCGATGGTGATCAGGCAGTCGAAACAGACCCCGATGCCGCAGAAGACGCCCCGGGGACGGCCCTCGACCCGGGTGGTGCGCCAGGACCGGATTCCGGCCCCGACCAGGGCGGCACCGACGGTCTGCCCGGCGGTGAAACCGACCCGCCGGTCGTCAAAGGAAAACTCCTCGGTCACGCGGCACCTCGCTTCGCTCGGCGGCCGCATGACTGCGGGCTGAGCCGGTCGATTCCCTCGCGTTGCTCGGTCATGCGGCACCTCGCTTCGCTCGGCGGCCGCATGACTGCGGGCTGAGCCGGTCGATTCCCTCGCGTTGCTCGGTCATGCGAACCGCTCCGGTCGGAAGGGGGCCAGGTCGAGTTCGGTGTCCCGGCCGGTCAGCACCTGCGACAGCAGCAGCCCGGTCGCCGCGGACAGGCCGATGCCGGCCCCCTCGTGGCCACAGGCGTGCAGCAGCCCCGGCGCCCGCGGGTCCGGGCCGATGACCGGCAGGTGGTCGGGGCAGTACGGCCGGAAACCGCGGTAGGCCCGCATCACCGACACCCCGGCCAGCACCGGGAACAGCCCGATCGCCTTCGCGGCCACCGCCCGCAGGGCCGGCACCGACAGGGTGCGGTCGTACCCGACCCGTTCCCGGCTCGACCCGATCAGCACCGGCCCGGCCGGCGTCCCCTCGACCACCGGCGACGTCTGGAGATCGGCGTCGCCGCTGGCGACGTCGGAGACGTACTCGGCGGCGTAGACCTTGTGCCGCACGATGCGCGGCAGCGGCTCGGTCACCAGGATGAAGCCGCGCCGGGGCAGCACCGGCAGGTCGATCCCGGCCAGCCGGGCGATCTCGCCGCCCCAGGTGCCGGCCGCGTTGATCACGGCGCCGGCGGCGAGGTCGCCGTCGCCGGTGCGTACGCCGGTCACCCGGTCGCCGTCGCGCAGCAGGCCGCGCACCTCGACCCCGGACCGCAGTCGCGCGCCCTCGGCCCGCGCGGCGCGCAGCAGCCGGGCGGCGGCCAGCGCCGGCTGGACCTGGGCGTCCTGCGGGTAGTACGCGCCACCGGCCAGCGCCGGGTTCAGGTGCGGCTCGTAGTCGGACAGCCCGTCCGGCCCGATCATCGTGACCTCGACGCCGGCGCCGCGCTGGTCGTCGGCGAGCGTCCCCAACTGGTCCAGGGTCTCCGCCGCCGACGCGACGACCACGCCGCCCTTCGGCTCGTACTCGAAGCCGCCGACCTGTTCGCCCAGGTCGCGCCAGAGGCCGGAGGAGAGCTGGGCGAGCCGCAACTCCGCGCCGGGCGGCTTGTCCGAGACCAGGATGTTGCCCTCGCCGGCCCCGGTCGTGCCGCCGGCGACCGGGCCCCGGTCGACGACGGTGACCCGCAGCCCGGCCCTGGTGGCGTACCAGGCGCAGGCGGCGCCGACCACGCCGGCGCCGATCACCAGCACGTCAGGGGCGGTCATCACACACCTCCGTCGGCGGCCGGCCCGACCGCGTCCAGCCGGACCAGCAGGGCCTGCTCGGGGGCGAGCACCGGTGGGTGCAGCCCGACCGTGCCGAGCACCCGCCCGCCGACCTCGACCGGGCCGGAGCCGTACCACGCCGGGTCGATCCGGCCGGTGGTCGCCGGCCGGCCGAACTCGGACAGGACGGTGACCCGGTAGACCCGGTCGGGGTCCAGGCCGGGCATCCGCCACGGTGCCGGTACGGCGTCGACCGACGTGGCGAGCTGCACGTAGGCGAAGACGGCGGTGGCCCGGTCCGGGGCGACGACGCCGTGCACCCAGGCGGCCGGGTCGGGGTGGTCGGCGCGGACGACGGTGCCGCCGTGCAGCACCGGCCGCAGGTCCTTGTAGCCGGCGATCGCGGTCCGCAGCGCGGCCCGTTCGTCGGCCGTCGCGGTCGTGACGTCCCACTCCAGGCCGAAGTGCCCGAAGACGGCGGTCGCCACCCGGAACGACAGGTCGTGGGTACGGGCGGTGGTGTGCGAGCGCGGCGGGCCGACGTGCGCGCCGACCAGTTCGGGCGGCACGAACAGGCCGGTCCAGCGCTGGATCGCCTGCCGCTCCAGGGCGTCGTTGCAGTCGCTGGCCCACACCCGGGCGGTGTGCTCCAGGACCTCCAGGTCGATCCGGGCGCCGCCGGACGAGCAGCTCTCGATCTCCACGTGCGGGTGCCGGCGGCGTAGTTCGGCCAGCAGCCGGTAGACCGCGCGGGTCTGCTCGCGTACGGCGGCCCGGCCGTGGTGGCCGGCGTCGACCAGGTCCCGGTTGTGGTCCCACTTCAGGTACGCGATCCGGTACGCGCGCAGCAGGTCGTCGAGCCGTTCCAGCAGGTACGCGTACGCGTCCGGGTGGGACACGTCGAGCACCTGCTGGCGGCGGCCGGGCGGCGGCAGCACCCCGTCGGCGGGGCGCAGCACCCACTCCGGGTGGGCCCGGAAGAGCGCCGAGTCGGGGTTGACCATCTCCGGTTCGACCCACAGGCCGAACTCCATGCCGAGGCCGGTGACGTGGTCGATGAGCGGGTGCAGGCCGTCCGGCCACACGTCCGGGTCGACGTACCAGTCACCGAGGCCGGCACTGGAGGTGCGGCGGCCGGTGAACCAGCCGTCGTCGAGCACGAACCGTTCCACGCCCAGGTCGGCGGCCACGTCGGCGAGGCCGCGCAGCCGGTCGGCGTCGTGGTCGAAGTAGACCGCCTCCCAGGTGTTGAGCACCACCGGGCGCGGGGTGTCCGGATGCCCCGGCCGGGACCGCAGCCAGCCGTGGAAGGCGGCCCCGATCCCGTCCAGGCCGGCGCCGCTGTACGCCGCGTACAGCCACGGCGACTCGTACGACTCCCCGGGTGCGAGGATCACCTCGCCGCTGAGCAGCAGTTCACCGCCGCCCAGCGTGGACCGCCGCTCGGGCAGCCGCTGGGCGTACGTCACGTGGTTGCCGCTCCAGGCCACGTGCACCGCCCACACCTCGCCGTGCCGGTGGCCGAAGCCGCGGGTGCCGGCGACCAGCCCGATCGTGGCGTCGTGTCCGGTCCGGCCGCGCCGGTTCTCCCGTACCCAGGTACCGTGGTCGAACGCCCGGCGCTGCGGGTGGCGTTCGCGGGCCCAGCGTCCGGTGAAGTCGAGCAGTTCGTCGGCGTGCGCCGGCACCGGCACCGCCACCTCGAGCGCGTCCACCGTGTACGGCGTGCCGCCGGTGTTGGTGACGGTGTGCCGGAGCCGGGCCAGGCCGGACGGGGCCAGCTCGACGTGCGTGACGAGTTCGAGCCCGGTGCGTTCGTCCAGCGCGGTGAAGGTGGCGGCGTCCGCCGTCACGCTCGTCGCGGTCAGCGTGAACGCCGACGACCAGGCGGTGCCGGCCCGGTGGCCGCGCAGCCCGGGCCGGCCCATGTGGCCGGTGCCGGCCTCGGGCAGGACCGCCACCGGCACCGTCGGGTCCGGGGTGTTGATCGCCGACGGCTCGTCGGGTCGCCGGGCGACGTACGCCGCGTCGGCGTCGCCGAGTTCCGGTCCCCAGTGCCTGATCTCCGGCAGTCCGGGGCCGGTCGCGTCGATGACGAGACTGACCCCGGGGCGGCGCAGATGGACGGTGCCGGATGTGTGCTCAGAGGGCATTCGGTCGTATCCCGCCTTGCACGCCCGCTGCGCGGTCCGGACCTCCCTTGGCCAGGTTGGCGGCCTCCACCGGCTCCTCGATCTCGTCCGGCTGCTCGGCGACCTTGACCGGCGCCGGGTCGGCGGCGGCGCCGTCGGTCCGCGGCTGGATCCGGCCGGCCTCGATGTCCTCGGCGAAGTGGCAGGCGACCTTGTGCCCGGAGGCGAGCTCGCGCAGCACCGGCCGCTCGTCGTCGCAGCGGCTGGCCTGCCGCCACGGGCACCGGGTGTGGAAGCGGCAGCCGCTGGGCGGGTTGGCCGGCGACGGCAGGTCGCCGTGCAGCAGGATGCGCTTGCGGGCCACCTCGACCGACGGGTCCGGCACCGGGACGGCGCTCATCAGCGACCGGGTGTACGGGTGCATGGGCGTACGGTAGAGGGTCTCCGACGACGCCTGCTCGATGATCGTGCCCAGGTACATGACGGCGACGGTGTCGCTGATGTGCCGGACCACCGCCAGGTCGTGCGCGATGACCAGGTAGGTCAGCGAGAACCGCTCCTGCAGTTCCTTGAGCAGGTTGATCACCTGGGCCTGGATCGACACGTCGAGCGCGGAGACCGGCTCGTCGGCGATGACCAGCTGCGGGTTCAGCACCAGGGCGCGGGCGATGCCGAGCCGCTGCCGCTGGCCGCCGGAGAACTCGTGCGGGTAGCGGTTGACCACCGACGACGGCAGGCCGACGACGTCGAGCAGTTCGCGGATCCGCTTGGCGTGCCCGGCCGCGCCGCCGGGCATCTTGTGCGCCCGCAGCGGTTCGGTGAGCAGCGACTCGACGTTCTGCCGCGGGTTGAGGCTGGCCATCGGGTCCTGGAAGACCATCTGGAAGGTGCGCCGCAGCGACCGCAGCGGCCGTTCCTTCAGCGCCAGCAGGTCCTGGCCGTCGAGGGTGACCGAGCCGCTGGTCGGCTCGGTCAGCCGCATGATGGCCCGGCCGAGCGTGGACTTGCCGCAGCCGGACTCGCCGACCAGGCCGAACGTCTTTCCGGCGTCGACGTCGAGGTCGACGCCGTCGACGGCCTTGACCGCGCCGGTGGTCCGCTGGAAGAGCGTGCCCGCCTTGATCGGGAAGTGCACCTTGAGGTCGCGTACCTCGAGCAGGCTCACCGGACACCGCCTTTCGCCTTGCTGACGCTGGTGGAGGAGGCCGCGACGTTGACCGGCCGGATGCAGCGGGCCCGGTGCGGCGAGGTCACCGACACGTCGGTCACCGCGGGCGGGCCGGCCAGGCAGGCGTCGACCGCCCGGTCGCAGCGGGGTTGGAACGCGCAGCCGCGGTCCCAGGGAACCAGGTCGCGTACCGAGCCGCGGATGGTGTGCAGGGCGGCGCCGCGGTCGTCGTCCATGCGGGGGATGGAGCGCAGCAGGCCGTCGGTGTACGGGTGCGACGGCCGCCCGAAGAGGTTGGTGGCGGTCGCCGACTCGACGACCCGGCCGGCGTACATGACGTGCACCTCGTCGCACAGGCCGGCGACGACGCCCAGGTCGTGCGTGATCATGATCAGGCCGCAGCCGCTCTCGCTGACCAGGTCGCGCAGCAGGTCGAGGATCTGCGCCTGGATGGTCACGTCGAGGGCGGTGGTCGGCTCGTCGGCGATCAGCAGCCTGGGCCGGCAGGCGATCGCGATGGCGATCATGACGCGCTGCCGCATGCCGCCGGACAACTGGTGCGGGTACTCGCCGAGACGGCGGACCGGATCGGGGATGCCGACCCGGCGCAGCAGCGACTCGGCCTCGCGGCGGGCGTCCACCTTGGACGCCTGCGAGTGCCGGGTGATCACCTCGGTGAGCTGGCGGCCCACGGTGATCACCGGGTTCAGGGACGTCATCGGGTCCTGGAAGATCATCGCGACCTCGCTGCCCCGTACGTCGCGCATCTGGCGCGGCGTGAGGGCGGTCAGGTCCCGGTCGCCGAGGCGTACCTGGCCGGTGACCTTGACGCCGCGGCGGGGGAGGAGGCCCATGATCGCCAGCGAGGTCACCGACTTGCCGGAGCCGGACTCGCCGACGATGCCGACCGACTGGCCGGCCGCCACGTCGAGGGTGAGCCCGTCGACGGCCCGCACCGGTGGGTGACCGGACCGCTGGAACGTCACGGTCAGGTCGCGTACCTGGAGGAAACTCATCGGGTCACCGCCGCATCTTCGGGTCGAGGGCTTCCCGCAGCGACTCGCCGACCAGGGTGAAGCCGAGCGCGGCCAGGACGATCGCCAGGCCGGGGTAGAACGCCAGCATCGGGGCGGCGGCGAGGGTGCTCTGCGCGTCGTTGAGCATCCGGCCCCACTCGGGGGTGGACGGGTCGCTGCCGGACAGGCCGAGGAACGCCAGGCCGGCCGCCTCCACGATCGCCAGGGCCAGGGTCAGGGTGCCCTGGACCAGGATCGGGGTGAACGAGTTCGGCAGCACGTGCCGGAAGACGATGCCCGCCCGGGAGATGCCCAGCGACTTCGCCGCCAGCACGTAGTCGGCGGTGCGTTGGCCGAGCATCTCGCCGCGCAACAGACGGGCGAAGATCGGGACGTTGACCACCGCGATGGCGATCATCACCGAGGTCAGGCTCTGGCCGAGCATCGCGGCGACCGCGATGGCGAACAGCAGGCCCGGTACGGAGAGCATGATGTCGACGAACCGCATGACGACCGTGTCGACCCAGCCGCCGAACGCGCCGGCCAGCAGGCCCAGGAAGACACCGGCGGTGGCGCCGAGGGTCAGCGACACCACACCGATCAGCAGCGACTGCCGGGCGCCGTGGACGAGCCGGGAGAACACGTCACGGCCGAGCGGGTCGATGCCCAGCCAGTGTTCGGCCGACGGTCCGGGGTAGACGCCGGGGCGGACCTCGGACAGCCAGGAGTTGTCCTTCGGCGAGTACGGGGCGATCCAGGGCGCCAGGATCGCGACCGTCACGAAGATCGCGATCAGGACCAGGCCGACGATCGCCATCGGGTTGCGGAAGAACCGGCGGGCGGCCTCGCCGCGCAGGCCCCGGGCCGGCGGGCGGGAGTCGGACTTGTCCGACCCAAGCTTCTCCGGCGCCTGTCCGGCGGGGACGGCACCGGCCTCGGTAACACTCATGAAACCCTCACCCGCGGATCGAGCAGGCCGTACACCAGGTCGACGATCATGTTGACCACGACGTAGATGACGGCGATGACCAGGATGAATCCCTGAATGGTCGGGAAGTCACGTTCGACGATGCCGTCGGCCATGAACTTGCCGACGCCGGCGAACGCGAACACCGTCTCGGTCAGCACCGCGCCGGCGAGCAGCACACCCAGTTGCAGACCGATGACCGTGGTCACCGGCAGCATCGAGTTGCGCAGTACGTGGCGGCGGGTGATCGTGCCGGCGAGCAGGCCCTTGGCCTCGGCGGTGCGTACGTAGTCCTCGTTGAGGACGTTGAGCACCGAGGCGCGGGTCATCCGGACGATCACCGCGAGCGGGATCGACGCCAGTGCCAGGGCCGGCAGGATCAGGTGTGTGATCGCGTCCCAGCTGGCGCCGAGGTCACCGGTGATTATCCCGTCCAGGACGTAGAAGCCGGTGGGATGCTCGGTCCGGGCCCGGGCGTCGGCCCGGCCGGCGGTCGGCAGCCAGCCGAGCTGCACCGCGAAGACGAACTTGAGCAGGTAGGCGAGAAAGAAGATCGGTACGGTCACGCCCAGCAGCGACCCGGAGACGACCAGGTGGTCGACCCAGGTGCCGTGCCGGCGGGCGGCCAGGTAGCCGAGCGGGATGCCGATCGCGACCGCGATCAGCAGCGCGCAGAGGGCGAGTTCGATCGTCGCCGGGAACCGGCGCATCATCTCGTCGACGACCGGCTGGCCGGTCTGGAGTGACGCGCCGAAGTCGAGCCGGACCGCCCGCCACAGGAACTGCAGGTACTGCTCCCACAGCGGGCGGTCCAGGCCGAGCTGCACCTCGATGTCCCGGACTGCCTCCGGCGTCGCCCGTTGCCCGAGCAGAGCCTGAGCGGGACCACCCGGCAGGGCGCGTACCCACGCGAACAGCAGGATCGAGAGCCCGAGCAGGATCGGGACGAGTTGGATCAGTCGTCGGAAGACGAAGCGCAGCACGTCGGTTCAGCTCCCGAGGTCGATGAGCTTGAAGTACTCCAGGCTCACGGGAGACGGGGTGTAGCCGGTGACGTCCTTGGCCAGGGCGAGCAGCGGCTGGTTGTGCACGAACGGCACACCGGGGATGTACTCGAACAGGAGCTGGTTGACTTCCTCGTACAGCGCCTGGCGGGCGGCCTGGTCGGTCTCGGCCAGCGCCTGGTTGAGCTTGCCCTGGATGTTCGGCTCGTTCAGGGCGAACTGCGGGTTGTTCTCGCGGAAGAAGGTACCCACGAAGTTGTCCGGGTCGGCGTAGTCACCGCTCCAGCCCAGCAGGAAGAGCTGGCCCAGGTTGTCGCTCTGGATGTTCTGCAGGTAGTCCGGGGTCCACGGCACCGTCTTGGGGACGATGGTGAAGCCCACCTTCTCCAGGTCGGCGGCGAAGGACTCGTAGACCGCCTGCGGGTTCGGCATGTACGGCCGGGAAACGTTGGCCGGGTACCAGAACTCCAGCGTCAGGTTGGTCTCGCCGGACTCGGCGATGAGCTGCTTCGCCTTCTCCTCGCTGTACTCGTAGCCGGTGATGGAGCTGTTGTAGCCCCACTGCGACGGCGGCAGGAACTGGTTGGCCACCTCGGCGCCCTGCGGGTACTGGGCGTCCAGCAGACCCTGGCGGTTGAGAGCGTGCGCGATCGCCTGCCGGATCTTCTGGTTCTTCAGCAGCGGGATGTTGTTGTTGAAGCCGACGTAACCGACGTTGAACGCCGGCCGGGAGACGACCTGGGCGGCCGATTCCACGGCGGCGACGTCGGCGGCCGCGACACCCTCGTACGCGTCGATCTCACCGGCCTGGAGGGCCTGGAGACGGGCGGTGGCGTCGGCGATCGGCCGGAAGATGATCTCGTCCAGCTTCGGCCGGCCCTCGTGGTACTCCTCGTTCGCCTCGAGGACGAGGCGGTCGCCCCGCTCCCAGCTCACGAACTTGAACGGGCCGGTGCCGGCGACGGTCGTGGAGCCGAAGCCGCCGCTGTAGGAGATCGAGTCACCCTGGACGGTGACGTCGGTGCCACCGTCGGTGATCGCCTTCGGGCTGGCGATCGAGAAGGCGGGCAGGACCAGGCCGGCGAGCAGCGCCGACGACGGCTGGGCCAGGTTCAGCGTGACCGTCGTGTCGTTGGTGGCCTCGCAGGACTTGTACCGGCTGGTCTCCGGGACCGAGTCGTTGTCCTTGGTGGCGAAGCCACCGAAGATCGTCTGCCAGTAGTACGAGATGTCGCCGTTCTGCTGGGCGCCCTTGAAGTTGTACCAGCGGTCGAAGTTGAAGCAGACCGCCGCCGCGTTGAACGCCTCGCCGTCGTGGAACTTGACGTTCGGCTTCAGGTTGAAGGTGTAGGCGAGGCCGTCGTCGCTGATCGTCCACTCGGTGGCCAGCGAGGGGACGACCTCGGTGCCGCCCGGCTCGAGGGCGACCAGGGTCTCGTAGATCTGGAAGATCGCCCGGAAGGACTCACCGTCGGACACGTAGGCCGCGTCGAGGGTCTTGGGGTCGTCCGATGCACCGAAGATGAAGGTCTTACGGTCACCGTCGCGATCGGAGCTGTCGCCCGAGCCGCTGCAACCCGCGATGAGGGCAGCAGTAGCCGTCAGAGCGACAACCGGGCGTAGTTTGCCGGTTATACGCATTCCGTTCTCCTTGGTTGTCCCAGCGTTGGGGGCGCGCCGCGGTCCGGTCGGGCGCCACCCCGCCCCGTGTCGACGCTCGCCGGTCGGTCGCCCTGGTTAAGGCGCCGGTAGCCGGTTTACCGCCGGCCGTGTGGAAGGACCTAACCATGTCAGAGCTCGTGTGCGATGTGCAATTGCACTATCGTATCTGAATCGTGATCGAGCCCTGGTTTGGCTCATCGATAGGGATTCTGAGCTGTCATGGAGGGGGATCACTACCTAGCTTAAAGGGTGTTGTGAGAGGTGGTGGGTGACACTACAATATTACTGCCTCGATCAAGTCTGCCTGAGGCTCTTGCGTGTCAACGGGGGCCACGCAACCACCACCCCCAAGAGGAGACCGTATGGCTCTGAACGGCAGATCCAGGCGTCGGCTCGGAGCGGTGACCATGGTCGCCGCCCTCGCGGTTGGCGCCATCGTCCACCCGCAACCCGCCATCGCGACGGTGCCCGAGTACAGCCCGAAGATCACCCCGCTCGACCCCCAGGACTGGGACAACCAGTACGACCTCACCTGGGAGGACTTCAAGCCGGTCCCCGGCATCGACTGGACCGACCCCAACCGGCAGCCGACCGTCGACAAGTGGAACGCCGCACTCGTCGTCCTCGACTACCCGAACATGCCGTTCCAGATCACCCAGCCCGAGGGCTCGACGATCTTCGGTAACCCGATCGGCGTCGGCGACATCCCGCGCGACGACGTACCCGAGTTCTACCGCGACCTGCTCAACAAGCCCGGCAAGCTCAACCACGGCCAGACGCTGAACTCGTACTGGATGGAGGTCTCGTACGGCAAGTACGGCGTCGACCTCACCTCGTACGGCTCGTACCGGATGCCGCGCAACCACTTCGAGTACGGCAACGCGCCGTACGGCGACGCGTCGAGCTGCCCGCCCAACTTCACCTGCAACGGCAACTTCGCCCGCGACGCCCGCGCCGCCTGGGTCGCCGACGTCGGTGAGGAGGTCGCCAACTCGTACGACCAGGTGTTCTACATGGGCGCCGGTCTCGACGAGTCGACCGCCTGGCAGGTCTTCGGCGAGATGATGTTCAACGGGCCGGAGGACGTGCCGGACGCGTGGGGACCGCCCGCGGAGTTCGACCCCGAGAACAAGATGCCCAACGCGATGAAGACCCGCTACATCCCGTGGACGTCCTGGGCGGCCGGCTCGTTCACCTGGGCCAGCGCCGGCAACCGCTCGGGCAACATGGCCGAGTCGTCCGGCACCGCCGGGTACGCCCACGAGTTCAGCCACATCCTCGGCATCGGCGACAACTACAACGGCGCCTTCGCCGTCCCCGCCCAGCGCACCTTCACCGGGCAGTGGGACATGATGAGCCAGGGCTCCTGGAACGGCCCGACCGGCATGCACACCCGCTGGAAGGTCCCGGCGGACGGCGGCTCCACCGTCGGCCCGCACCACAACATCCGTAACAAGCTCCAGCTCGGACTGATCTCCGAGGCCGACATCGTCGACCTGAGCCGGGAGGGCCTGAAGCAGTCCGGGCTCGTCGTGGCAAAGGTCCGCGCCCGCGCCGCCGGGCCGCTGACCGACGAGTTGCTCGGCGTACGGGTCACCCTCGACGGCGCCGCGCCGGTCGACCGGACCCCGTCGTGCCACCCGTCGACCGGCGGCGTCGACTGCGCCGGCAACAGCGACTACACGCACTACACGATCGAGACGGTGCAGCAGATCGGCGTCGACTCGTACATCCCCGGCAACGGCGTCATCATCAACAAGACCAAGCCGCGTGCCACCAACTGCGGCACCGCGACCTGCTTCGCCTGGACGATCGACCCCAAGCCCGAGGATATCGGGATGGTCGACTTCTACCAGCCGGACGGCACGCCGCGGATGGTCGTACCCGGTGACCCGCGCCAGCTCAACGACGCCACCTTCAACGTCGGCACCAACTCCGGCACCGAGTTCGAGTGGGTCGACCCGCACAACCGGCTGCACTTCTACATCATCGACCTGCACTACGACGCCGACGGCGTGCGGACGTACACCGTGGGTGTGCGCTCGCTCGACGGCGCCGGCCCGCACACCCGGGGCGTACAGGTCAACGACGGCAAGGCCGGCCGCCACAAGCCCGGCAAGGCCGCCCGGTGCACCTTCCCGGTCATCAACTCCGGCAAGCCGGTCGCGTTCGACCGCGCGACGCACCCCACCGACGTCAAGGACATGGCGCGGGCCGACATCTACCGGCTCAGCGTCACCACCGAAGGCAGCGGCTGGAACGCGGAACTCTACAACGAGGTCACCGCGATCCCGTTCCACAAGCGTGACAGCGTCACCGTCTACGTCGCGCGGGACCCCGGCTCGACGCCGACCGCGACCGTGTCGCTGACCGCCGTCTCGGAGAGCGACCCGACGGTGCGGGCGACCGCCACCTGCACGGTCAAGGTCTCCGACACCGGACAGCGCTGACCGCGCCCGGCGGGTGCCCGGTGACCCCGGGCACCCGCCGGCCACGATTTCCGTGACCAGGGAGTACGCCGGGCGGGTCGCCGGCGCGTCGGGCCGCGAAATCCCTGCGCACGCGGATCTATCCGGGACAGGGACGACGGTCGATGACCGAGCACAGTGGACTCTCCCGGGATCGTGCCGCAACCGGTCCGGGGCCGGGCGGCACCGGCCACCTTCCTCCTAGCGTTTCCCCTGCCACCGAAACGGGTGGGCAGAACTGAGAGGAAGAACGATGAAGCGACTGCTGGCGCGTACCGCCGTCGTCACCATGGCCGTGGCCTTCGGCGCCGCACTGGCCGCCCCGGCCCAGGCCGATCCCTACTGTGACCGGCCGATACCGCCGCCGGCCTGCGACCCCGGGTACGAGCCCGAGCCCACCGTGCGGGACAGCGCGGCCCGTGGCTCGCTCGACGGCGTGACCTACGTCGGCAACGCCGTCCGGGTCGGCGGCTGGGCGTACGACGCCGACAGCGGCAGCAGCCCGCTGCTGGTCGACATCTACATCGACGGCGTGTTCAAGCAGACGCTGACCGCCAACACCTACCGGCCCGACGTGGCGCAGGTCTACCCGGCGTACGGCGCCTACCGCGGCTACGACGCCACCATCCCGGCCGGGCTCGGCACCCACCAGGTGTGCGCGTACGCGATCAGCGTGGTCCCGTCCGGCGCCAGCCACCCGGGCAACCCGCAGCTCGGCTGCAAGACGTACACCGCGACGCTGGCCGCCCCGACCAACCTGCGCACCGTCTCCCGCAACGCCGACGGCACCGCCCAGTTCGCCTTCACCGACAACTCGGTCGAGGAGACCTCGTGGGAGCTGACCGTCAAGACGCAGCACTGGGGCAACCGCTGGGACCCGCGGCTCGGCGTGAACATCCCGTACGCCTACTACAGCACCCGGACCGTCACCCTGCAGCCGCACGCGGGCACCGGCGAGCGGACCGTCACGGTGCCCGGCATCGGTGCCAGCGACTGCGGCTTCACCCTGCGGGCCGCCGCCGGCACGTTCCGCAGCGCCCTGGCCACCAGCGGCTGGTGCTGACCCGCTGAACCCGTACGTCCCGGCGCCCCGACCCGAGGCGCCGGGACGTCGGCGTACCCGGTCGACACGGGCCGGCGACGGTCAGGACGGGCAGACGAAGCGGGCGTCGGCCCAGATCGCCGAGGCGCTGCCGGTCGCGCTGGTCGCCACCAGGTCGACGACGGTGGCGGCGGGGATGCCGATGTCGATCTGTTCGGCGGTGTCGACCCGGGTGCGTGGCCCCGACCCGTAGACGGCCTGCCCGTCGGCGTGCACCGTGAAGGTGACCTCGACGTCGTCGGCGTCCGCCTCGGCGACCGCGATCACCGCCCGCAACTGCTCGCACCCGGCCGGCGGGGTGACCCGCAGCCGGCTCGGCGCGGCCACCACGACCGCGTTGGGATAGGTGGCACCGTCGACGTCGACCGCACCGGGGCGGGTACGCGGCTCCGGTTCGGGCTGGTCGACGGCCGGTGTGCCGTCGACGACCAGCAGCATGTCCGACAGGTAGCGGGCGTTCTCGGCCTGGATCTGCTCGTTGCCCACCGGCCCGGGTACGACCCTGGCCGCCGCGACCGCCAGCCCGACCGACACGGCCGCCACCGAGGCGACCATGATCCGGTTCCAGCGTACGGCGGGGCGCGCCCCCGGCACCGCCGCGACCGGTGGTTCGGCCGGGACCGGCCCGGCCAGGGCGGTACGCCCGACCGGCGGCGCGACGAACGGCACCTCCGCGGCGGGTGCCCCGGCGGCCGGTGTCCCGACGGCGGGCGTCCCGGTGCCGGGCGTCCCGGCGCCGCGCGGCGCCGAGGGGCGGGGCAGCAGTACGGGACGCCGCCGGGCGGCCAGGTCCTCCACCCAGCCGAACAGGACGACCGCGATCCCGATCAGCAGCCAGACGAGCGCCAGCCGCAGCACGATCTCGGTCACACCCGGCTCGAAACCGCTCGGGGTGAACAGGAGCGCGGCCAGCAGGGCGGCCGGCATGTGCCACAGGTAGATCGTGACGGCCCGGCCGTTGAGCAGGTCCACCACCCGGTCCAGCGGCTTGATCCGTTCGAGCCATTCCAGCCGGGGCCGGAACCGCAGCACGGTGGCGACGAACGCGATCGACCACAGCGTCTTGCCGGCCGGGATGCGGTTGAGGTCGAACGTGCCGGTCGTGGTCAGCGCGGCGACACAGACCCAGCCGGCGCCGGCCACGGCGAGCACCCCGACCCCCATCGCGTACCGGCGGGCCGGGATCCGGCGCAGCAGACCGTCGTGGTGGGCGAAACCGAGCATCCACAGCGCGAGGTAGGCGCTGACATGGTCGGCCTGCTCGGCGAAGTAGCCGCCGATGGTCACCACGTCGAACAGCATCGCGACCGGCAGCAGGACGGCGCCCGCCAGACTCGGCCACGGCCAGCGGCGGAAGAGCGCCAGCAGGGCCGGCGACAGCAGCACCAGCCACAGGTACGTCGTGATGTACCAGAGCACGGCGACGAAGGTCCAGGCCCACGCGTCGCCGCCGACCGGCGGCACCCGGGCCGGGAACAGCCACCAGACCAGGTCGGCCCAGCCGAGCGTGGTCGGCGGCGGGGTACGCCAGCCGGCGTACACCAGCAGGCCGACGGCGACCACCCCGAACGCCCAGATCGGCGGCAGCAACCGGCGCAGCCGGGCACCGACCGCCCGCCGGCCGCCCCGGTCCAGGGACCGGGCCATGAGGGAGCCGCCGAGGGTGAACATCAGGCCCATCGCCGGGAACAACAGGGTCAGCCAGGCGCCGCCGAAGATGTGGTAGTAGACCACCCGTACCAGCGCGGCCGCCCGCCACAGGTCGAGGTAGCGGTCGCGGCCGCGTGCCACCGGCGACCGGTGGGCCTCGGCCTTCTCGCCGGGGGATGCCACGGCTGTCGCGTCTGGTGACGAGGTCATCGGTGCCTCCTCCACTGCCTCTTTTCGCGGAGCAGCCTGCCAGGGCGCGGGAGTGGCCGCCCGGCGCGCGACGGCGGCCGGTTTGACAGGCGGCCCCGTTCGGCTCGCTGTCGACCGGGGCGGCGGACGGCGGGACGGGGCACGACGATCCAGCGTACGGGGGCCGTCGGCATCCCGGCCACAAGCCGCTGACCTGCGGCTATGTCGTCACCGATGAGGTGGTCGGGCAGGGGGCGCGACGGGTCGTGGCGGGTCGGGGAGGTGGCCAATCTGGCGCTCACGGCAGCGTCGGTGGTCGATGGGTGGGACGACGGGACGGTCAGAGCGGCTAAAAGGTGCGATCCTTATCACATCAGCGTGGATCGCCCACGGCGTGGCGCGTCCGGGCGGTGGCGGCCGGCGAGGTCAGCGGGGTGGCGGGCCGGGCGTCCCGGTATACCCGGCACCTGCCCTGGTCCGAGCCGACGAACTGACCGGATCCGCCCCTGGGCACCTGCGGGTCGGGGCGGAGGAATATCCGACCGCAGTCCGGGACATGGCGCCGGCGGGAGGTGATTGCTGTCTCCGGTCGAGTGCCGGCGGTGTGGCGATCGTGAAGGCCGGAATGCGCAACCATGAGCGGGCGCGTTTCGACGCTTTGGGTGGCGTGCGGCAGCGTGGCCGCCCCCATCACGTTCCACAGTGGTCGCACCCGGGGTTCGGTGCGCACTCTGCGGCGGATGGCTGTTCGGCCGGGCCACCTCGCCGAGATCCATGGCGAGCGCGTCGGGTTGGGTCAGGACCACGACCATGGAACGGCCCCGGTCGACGTCCGGGCCGCCGGGACGGTCGCGGTCGGCGCGGTGTCACCCGGGTTCGATCCGGCGAGTTGGTGGGTCCGGCTGCGGGCGTTGGGGGTCCAACGTAGAGTAACTGTCACCATTCGGGGGTGCGACAGGGTCCGCGGCCGGGGCGCCACTCGCCCCGGTGGCACAGGTTACCGACGTCGGTGCTGGTCAGGGCTGACCGGGCGACGGTAATTTGTCCGCCGGCACTTATGTCAAAGGCTTTTTCCGGTGACCGTCGGCTCGGCCGGAGCCCGCGGTCACCTCATGCAGACTCAACGGAGGATCTGATTGCGGTGAGTTCCTACACCATCACCATCGCCCCGGACGACACGTCCCAGGCGACCACGACACTTCGCATCGACGTCACAGGCGGCGCCGCGCGCATCACCGAGCTGCTGGTCCGGCCGTCGGAGGGGGCTGGGCTGACCGCCAACCAGCTTCCCGCCGTCGACCTCGACCTGCTGCTGCGCGCGGTGAACCCGTCGGCGGCGACCACCGCGATCACGCCCGCCGCCGCGACGATCGCCGCGGAGCCGGCCGTGGAGCCGGTGCCCGAGGCGCCGGCCCCGGTCGAGGTGGACGCCGAGGTCGAAGCCGTGGTCGAAGCGGTCGAGGAGCCGCCGGCCGGGCCGGTGGCCGACGTCGCCGGTGCTCCGGTGCCGCGGCCGCGCAAGGCACCCGCCGCCCGCCGGGCGACGAAGAAGGCGGCCCCGGCCGCGCGTACCCGGAAGGCCGGCAAGAAGGCGGCGGACACCGCCGAGGAGGCGGACAAGGCCGGCCGGGCGGCGACGCCGAAGGCCGGTCGGGCCAAGGCGAAGAAGGCCGCGCCGGCCGCCAGCGGGCGCAACTACCGCCGCTCGCCGGAGGATCTGGCGCTCGTGTTGCAGCAGGCCGGCAGCGCCGGTGCGATCGCCGACCACTACAACGTGCCCCGGCACACGGCGCAGGCGTGGATCCGCACCCTGCGGCGCCGCGAGGAGCAGGCCGCGGCGGCGGCCACCGCCACCGCCGAGTAGTGACCGACCCGCCGGGTCCGGGGTCGTCGACCCCGGACCCGGCGACGGTCAGCAGCGGGTGTGCCGCGCGCTTTCGCGTGGGGTGCCGGCCGTGACCGGTGCCGCGGACTTGCCGGGTACGGCGGGCGCCGGCGGCGTGACCGCGTCGGTGGCGACCGGAGCGGTCAGGTCGAGGCTGGTACGCAACCGGACCGGCTTGAGCAGCAGCGCGGCGCCCACCCCGACGACGGCGATGCCGGCGCTGATGGCGAAGATCAGCCCGGTGGCGTCGCCGTAGGCGGCCTGGACCACCTCGCGGGCGGATTCCGGCAGCGCGGTCGTGTTGAGGCTGCTGGTGTCGGCGCCGGCGCCGGTCAGGCCGCCGCCGATGTTGGCGGTGACCCGGTTGGCCAGCACCGCGCCGAGCACCGAGACGCCGACCGTGCCGCCCAGCGAGCGGAAGAACGCCACCGCGGAGCTGGCCGCGCCGAGTTCGCGCAGCGGCACGGTGTTCTGCACCGCCAGCACCAGGTTCTGCATGGTCATGCCGACCCCGATGCCGACCAGTGCCAGCCCGACGCCGACGAACCACAGCGGTGTCTCGTGGTCGATGACCGCCAGCGTGGCGAACCCGCCGACCAGCACGACGGTGCCGGTCACGATGTACGGCTTGATCCGGCCGCTCCGGCTGATCAGTGATCCGCTGACCGTCGACGAGACGAGCACGCCGGCCATCATCGGGATGGTCAGCAGGCCGGCCTCGGTGGGCCCGTAGCCCCGGCCGGTCTGGAAGTACTGGCCGATGAAGACGGCGCCACCGAACATCGCCATGCCGACCGCGGTGCTGGCGACGATCGCCAGCAGGGTGTCGCGGCGACGGATGATGGAAAGTGGCACGACCGGCTCGACGGCCCGCCGTTCGACCTGTACGGCCCCGGCGAGGATGGCCAGCCCGCCACCGACCATCGCCGCGCTCTGCCAGGACAGCCACGCGAACGGCCCGCCGACGAACGACACCCAGATGAGCAGCAGGCTGACCCCGGCGGCGATGAGCCCGGCGCCCAGGTAGTCGATGCGGACGCCGGCCCGGGGTACGTGTGGCAGCCGCAGCGTCTTGTGCAGGACCGCGAACGCCAGGACCGCCACCGGGATGCCGGCGAAGAAGCACCACCGCCAGCCGAGCCAGGAGACGTCGACGATCAGGCCGCCGAGCAGCGGGCCGCCGACGGTGGCGACGGCCACGACCGCGCCGACGTAGCCGTTGTAGCGGCCGCGCTCGCGGGGCGGGATCATCGCGGCGATGACGATCTGTACCAGGGCCTGGAGGCCGCCGACGCCGATGCCCTGGAACGCGCGTGCGGCGATGAGCTGACCGGCCGTCTGGGCGAGTCCGCTGACCAGCGATCCGACGACGAACAGCACGATGGCGACCTGGACGACCTTCTTCTTGTCGAACAGGTCGGCGAGCTTGCCCCAGATCGGCGTGGTGGCGGTGGCGGTGAGCAGGGTCGCGGTGACCACCCAGGTGAACTGGGTCTGGGTGCCGTTGAGCGTGCCGATGATCAGGGGCAGCGCGGTGGAGACGACGGTGCCGCTGAGCATCGCCACGAACAGCACCAGCAGCAGGCCGCTGAGCGATTCGAGGATCTGCCGGTGGGTCATCGCGGGAGCCGGTGGTGGCGGTGCGGCGGGCGGTGCGATGACGGGTGTGGCGGCGGTGGAACTGGCGCTCATCCGCGCTGCCTCCATAACGGGTCGTGGCGGTCGGAACAAGGTTGCCACGATCTTGCCCAATGCGCAAAGTTGCTCAGTGGGCAGCTTTCAGGGAAGGTGGGTATCGTGCACGCCGTGGAGACCGGGCAGATCGCGAACGACGCCGGACGGCCGCGGCAGGCGTGCGACGCCCCCGCCGGCCCCGACGGCCAGGGGCTGCGCGACCGGAAGAAGGCCGCGACCAGCCTGGCGCTGCACCAGGCGGCGATGCGGCTGGCGATCGCGCACGGGCTGTCCGAGGTCACCGTCGAGGCGATCGCCGACGAGGCCAACGTGTCGAGGCGCACGTTTTCCAACTACTTCGCGAACAAGGAGGACGCGCTCCTCTACGAGGACCGCGTCCGGGTGCGCCGGCTACTCGACGAGGCCCGGTCCCGCCCCGAGCACGAGACGGCGTGGCAGGCGCTGCGCCAGGTCGCGGCCTCGCGCTACGCCGACTGGGACGAACTCGATCCGTGGTGGGCCGCCCAGACCCGGCTGATCCGCCTGCACCCGTCGCTGCGGGCCCAGCAGATGGCCGTACACGCCAACACCGAACGCGAACTCGCCCAGGAGATCAGCCGGCGCACCGGTGACCCGCTCGCCGCCCGGCTGATGGTGGCCGCGTTCCTGTCGGCACAGCGGATCGCCGTCGAGACGTGGCTGGAGGGCCAGGGGGCCCGTCCCCTGGCCGAGGTGATGGAGCAGGCCCTCGACCTGGTCGGCCGGAACTTCGAGTAGCGGCGTTCGCCGGCTCGGTCCGGTCGCGGGCGGTGCCGGCTCGGCCCGTGAGTGCGGTGCCGGCCCGGCCGGTGGGCGGTGCCGGCTCAGCCCGGCCCGGCGGCGCCGGCCGGGTCCGGTCCGGCCACGCCGAGAACCGCCGCCGACAGTGCCGCCACCGACGGGGTCGGCGGGCCGGCCCGGTGCAGCAGGATCACCTCGACCTCGCCCAGCGGCGGCAGGCGGTGGCCGGCGGGCATCGGCGCAAGGCCGGGCGGGACGAGGCCCCGGGAGTGGGCCAGCACCCCGAGCCCGGCGCCGGCCGCCGCGACCAGCCCGCCCAGGCTGCCGCTCACGCAGGCGAACCGCCAGCTCCGGCCGGCGCCACTCAGCGCGGCCAGGGCCTGCGCCCGGGAGATGCTCGGCGGGGGATAGGCCACCAGCGGGACCGGTTCGTCGGGGTCCAGCCGCAGCCCCGGCGCGCCGACCCAGACCAGCCGGTCCCGCCACACCAGCCGGCCGCGGGACTGCCCGGCGAGCCGCTTGGCGAACAACAGATCGAGTTCACCGGCGTCGAGCCGCTGGTGCAGCGAGCCGCTCAGGTCGACGGTCAGGGCCAGGTCGACCAGCGGATGGCTGCGCCGGAAGTCGCGCAGCACCTGCGGCAGGTGGGTCGCGACCAGGTCGTCGGAGACCCCGAGCCGCAGCCGCCCGCGTACCGGCTGGGTCGCGAAGTGCCGGCGGGCCCGGTCCTGGGCTTCCAGGATGTCGCGGGCGAAGCCGACCAGTGCCTCGCCGTCGACGGTCAGGTCGACCGCGTGGGTGTCCCGGGCGAACAGCGGCCGGCCCACCTCCCGCTCCAGCTTGCGGACGTGTTGGCTGACCGTCGACTGGCGTACGCCGAGCCGCTCGGCGGCCCGGGTGAAGCTCAGGGCCTGGGCCACGGCGAGGAAACTGCGCAACTGCACGGCGTCGTACATCAGCCGAAGGTTATCGCACCACGTGATGACAGTCAGTTGGCTGATCGCCTTTTCCGATCACCATCGCCGGCCGCAGAATAGGTGCCGATCCGCGAAGGAGCAGGTCGGGGCCGTGACGACCAGGGTTGGTACGCCACCGGCGCCGACCCGAGGAGAGGGGATGCGCGCAGTGCGGTGGCCACGGTGGCTCGTCATCGACCCGTTCATCGGCGCGATGCTCGCCCTCGTCGTGGTGGCGACCCTGCTGCCCGTACGCGGCACCGCCGCCGACGTCGCCGGCACGATCGCCAAGATCGGGATCGCCGTGCTCTTCTTCCTGCACGGTGCCCGCATCGAGCCCCGGGCCGCCCTCGCCGGTGCCCGCCACTGGCGGCTGCACATCGTCGTACTGCTGCTGACCTTCGCCGTCTTCCCGCTGCTCGGCATCGCCGCCGGCCTGCTCGTACCCACCCTGCTCACCAACGACCTGCACCTCGGGCTGCTGTTCCTGTGCGCCGTACCGTCCACCGTCCAGTCCTCGATCGCGTTCACCTCGATGGCCCGCGGCAACGTACCCGCCGCCGTGTTCAGCGCGTCGTTCTCCAACCTCGCCGGGATCGGGATCACCCCGCTGCTGGCCGCCGCCCTGCTCACCGGCACCGGCGGCGTCTCGCTGACCGGCGGCGCCATCGGCGCGGTCGTACTGCAACTGCTCGTGCCCTTCGCCGCCGGACAGTTCTCGCGGCGCTGGACCGCCGACTGGCTCGGCCGGCACAAGCGGTTGACCGGCATCGTCGACCGCTCCTCGATCCTGCTGGTGGTCTACACCGCGTTCAGCGCCGGGGTCGTCGCCGGTGTCTGGCAACAGGTCTCGCCCGGCCGGCTGGCCGGCCTGCTGCTCGTCGTCACCGCACTGCTCGCCATCGTGCTGGGCCTGGCGTACGGCGTCGCCCGGCTGTTCCGCTTCTCCCGCGAGGACCGGGTCACCATCGTCTTCTGCGGCTCGAAGAAGAGTCTGGCCACCGGCCTGCCGATGGCCACCGTGCTGTTCGGCGGGGCGAGCCTCGGGCTGCTCCTGCTGCCGATGATGCTCTTCCACCAGATCCAGCTGATCGTCTGCGCCGCCCTGGCCCGAGCCTGGAGCACCCACCCCGCCCCTGCCCCCGTCCACCCCACCCCCGACTCGTCGATCGAGGACTCGTCGCGGGTGGATTGCGACAAAACCCCCACGATTAGCCCTTGATCAACGCAAGCGGGCGGAGACCCGTACGGTGTCGGAGTGACAACCAGCGTCCACGTCACCTGGTGGGGCCACAGCACGGTCTGGATCGAGGACTCCGGCGTACGCGTGCTGACCGACCCGGTGCTCGGCAACCGGGTCGCACACCTGCGCCGGATGCGCGGCCCGACCCCCCGGCTGCCCGGCGCGCCCGACGCCGTACTCGTCTCGCACCTGCACGCCGACCACCTCGACCTGCCGTCGCTGCGCCGCATGCCGCCGCACGTCACGATCGTCGTGCCGGCCGGCGCCGGCACCTTCCTGCGCCGGGCGCTCGGCGCCGACGTCCGCCACGTCGAACTCGCCCCCGGCGAGGAGACCACCGTCGACGCCCTGCGCGTCCGGGCCGTACCCGCCGCCCACCACGGCGGCCGTGGCCCGTGGTCCCGGCACCGGGCGCTGGCCGTCGGCTACACCGTGCACGGCGCCGCCGACACCTGGTTCGCCGGTGACACCGGCCTGTTCGACGAGATGACCGAACTCGGCCCGCTCGACCTCGCCCTGATCCCGGTCGGCGGCTGGGGGCCGACCCTCGGCCACGGCCACCTCGACCCGGTCACCGCCGCCGAGGCCGTCCGGCGGGCCGCGCCCCGGCATGCCGTACCCATCCACTTCGGCACGTTCTGGCCGGTCGGCATGACCCGGGTACGGCCGTACATGTTCCACGAGCCCGGTGCCCGGTTCACCCGCCACGCCGCCGCGACCGCCCCCGGCACCAGCGTCACCGAACTCGTACCCGGCGCCAGCCTGACCCTGGACCCGCCCACGTGACCGATGTTCTCTACGGGCTGCCCTGGCTGCTCGCGGTGGTGGCGTTCGGCGCGGTCATACCGGTCGTGCCGACCGGCGCGGCGGTCAGCGCCGCCGCCGCGCTCGCCTTCCACGAGCACCCGCTGACCACTGTCGTCGTCGTGCTGACCGGCGCCGTCGGCGCGTACGCCGGCGACGCGGTCACCTACGTCGTCTGCCGCTGGGGCGGGGAACAGTTCGCCCGCCGGGTACGGTGGCTGCGCGCCGGCCACCGGCTCGACGAACTCGCCGAGCGGCTGCACGAGCGGGAGATCCCGGTGCTGCTGGTCTCCCGGCTGCTGCCCGGCGGGCGCATCCCGGTGCTGCTCACCATCGCCGTGACCGGCCTCGACTGGCGGCGGTTCGCGCTGGCCAACGCCCCCGCCTGCCTGCTGTGGTCAGCGGTGTACGCCAGTATCGGCGTCTTCGGCGGCGCGATCTTCCCGAAACCGTGGCAGAGCGTCCTCGTCGCGGTGATCGTGGTGCTGCTCGTCACCCAGTTGATCAGCCTCGCGCAGACCCGCCGCGGGCACTGACCGCTCGCGCAGCCCGAGCTGTTCCAGCCAGCCGACGAGCTGCCGGTGGACACTGTCCGGCCCGACCAGCTCCGGCTCGTCGATCCGCCACCCGATCGGGTGCAGCAGCACCGCGTCGGTCTGCCAGCCGCCCAGCCCGCCATGACTGCCGACCAGCTCCTCGAACGCCGCCACCTCGTCGGTGCCGGGGTCGATCGCGCTGATCAGCACCAGGTCGCCGACATGGTCGACCTCCTGGTGCCGCAGCAGATCGCCGCGGGCCCGCGGCCCGTAGCCCTTCAGCGGGTCCTCACCGGTGACCACGCCGTCCCGCAACCGGTGCTCGCCCCGGTGCCCGACCGCCACCGGCCCCCGCTCGCCGTCGGCGACGACCACCAGCCCGATGCCCGGATGGGCGGCCAGCCCGGCCACCAGCCCGGGGTGGGCCGCCTCGATCCCGGCCCGGTCCACCTGCCCCGGACGGTGGGGGAGGTAGATCATCGCCAGGTTGCCGGACGCCACCACCACCGAGTCGGTCTCCGGGCGGGCCGCCGTACGGGTCTCCGCCCCGGCCGGGCCCAGCGTCACCTGCCGGTCCGTGGTCCGTGACCGCATCGCCGCCCGGGTCGCCGCCGCACCCGCACCCGGCTGGCCGGCGAGCTCGGTGAGCAGCGTGTTGACCGGTCCCCACGTCTCGACCGCGCCGGTCGCCGCGGCGGCCCGCGGCGGCTGCTCCCGGTCGGCGCGGCCCGCCCACAGGCCGTCCCCGAGCCGGTGCCCGACCGGCCGGTGCCGCGGTCGGCGCGGCCGGGCGGCCCGCGGCGGCGGCGCCGACCCGACGGCCGCCCGGTCGGCGTCCGCGTCGACCGGCCGGTCCGTGGTCGTGCCCGGCGCCGGCTGGTCGACCTGGGCCGACCGGGTCACCGGCGCCGGCTCGGCCTGGTCGGTGTGCGCGATCGGGACCGGCCGGTCCGGTGCGGGCAGCCCCTCGGCGGGCTCCGGGGCCGGCTCGGGCGTGGCCAGCGTGCCGGTCAGCCGGCCGACGAGCTGGGTGAGCGTCTCGCCGTACCGCTGCTGGAACGTCGCGCCCTGGCTCTGCCCGTGGTCGGACAGCACCACCAGGTGGTAGTCACGGTCGGCCTCGACCGCCAGCCGCTGCAGCATGCCGAGCATCTGGTCCAGCTCGGTCAGCGCCTCGAGGGCCTCCGGCCGGGCCGGGCCGGCGTGGTGCGCCACCTCGTCGTAGTCGACGAAGTCGCAGAAGATCACCGGGGCGCCGCGGGCCATCTGCTCGGCGATCAGCGTGACGTTGAGGTCGCGCAGCAGGGCGGTCAGCGGTCGCAGCGCGAGGAACGCGCCGGCCCGCCCCACCCGTGGCCGGATGTCGCGGCGCCGCTGGATCCGGGCCTGGTGCACCTCCTTGAGCATCCGGCCGAAGCCGAGGACGATCGCGCGGGTGAAGCCGTACGGGCTGGTCATGAACGCCGCGTAGCCACGCGTCCGGCGCCCCGGCAACGCCGCCCGGCTGATCGTGAACAGCGTGATCGGCGCGTCGCCGGAGAAGACGTTGCTGATGCTCACCCCGCCGTCGCGCAGCAGGCCGTTGCCGTCCGACAGCCGGCGCTCCACCACCGCCGCGTCCCGCGGCCGGTTGGTGACGATCAGCCGTTCGGCGTCCTTCTCGTACCAGCGGAACGCCGGCACCGACCGGGCGTCGCCGTGCAGGATGCCGGCCTGGCCCGCCGGCGTGGTCGCCGGCAGCCCGGTGTGCCAACTCGTCAGGGTGTGGCTGCGCGACCGCAGCCACCGGCCGATGTTGGGCAGGTTGCCGGCCTGCACCGCCCACCGCAGCAGCGGCGTCGGCACCCCGTCGAGTTGCACCACCACGAGGCCCGGCTCGCCCCGCCCGGCCGGTGCCAGCCCGGACCGGGCCCGGACCCGCCGTACCCGGCCCATCAGCCGCAACGCCTCGGCGGTGAACGCGTCGTCGGTGCCGGCGTCGGCGAACCAGTTGACGACCGCGGCGAGCGCGACCGCGATCCAGGCCGCGGCGAACGCGGCCGGCAGCCCGGACAGGTGCGAGGCCGGGTCCAGCCGCAGCGCCACGTACATGACGATGGTCTGCACACTCGCCCCGACCAGCAGCGCGCCGAGCCCGCCGAGGATTGTCGCCAGCGCCAGCAGCAGCGGCCGCAGCAGCGCGCCGACCACCGCCACCAGCACGACCAGCCACAGCATCGCGACGACGCCGTTGACGTTGACCCCCGGCATCAGCCACAGCGTGCCGCTCAGCACGAGAAACGACGTGACCATGCTGCGGACGAGCTGCCGCAGCCGGGCCAGCGTCGGCCGCCAGCCGCGCAACTCCCGCAGGAGCTGCCGGATCAGCCCCGGACGGTCGGCGTCCGGGGTGGGCGCGGGGGTCTTACGTGACGTCACGCCCCACCATGACACAGCGCGACCCGGTCATGATTGACGACACCGCGAGCGCGGCGGGCGGTGTGATCACCAGCATCGAACTGGCGGATCCGGTTGCGCACGACACCCCCGTCACGGTTGGGCGGCGGTCAGTTCGGCCAGTTCGCGCAGCACCTCCGAGGCGGTGACCGGGTCGAGTACGCCGAACGGCAGCCCCTTCGTGCGCCAGCGGCCGAAGTCGCCGCGCGGTGCGTTGTTGATCCACACCTCGGAGAGCTTCTGCTCCTTCCATTCGGTGACCAGCCCGACGATGATGCCCGGGTCGAGGTCGACCACCAGCGTGCGGTTGCCGGGCAGGGGCCGTTCCATCCAGCACTGGACGCCGCCGTCCATCGGCTCGCCCCGGCTCCAGCCGCGCCGCTCGAGGGCGAGCACGGCCGTGGTGGGGACCGTGATGCCGGCCACGGTGGCCAGTTCGGTGGCCTTGCCCTGCTCGTCGGTGAGCCGGTGCACCTCGCGGCCGAGCTGCGGGAACGGCTGCACGATCTCGTAGTCGGCGAACAGCTCCGACCAGGCCGGCAGCGCCTCGCCCAGGTGCATCGGGTGGACGATGCCGACCGAGGCGTCGTCGGCGAGGGTCAGCGTCTCGTCGTCGGCGTCGGCCAGGGTGCGGTCCTCGGCCACCCGGAAGCCGGTGACCGTGCCGGCGTCGTCGTAGATCGCCCAGACCAGCCGGCGCACGATGTGCCACAGCAGCGGATGCCCGACGAACAGCTCCCGGAACTGGGCCCCGGTCCACCGCCGCTGGGTGACCATCGCCCGTTCCAGCCGGCGGATCTGGTCGGCGGCGATGGTCCGGACGTCCTTCTTCAGGCCGGCGAACCGCTTGTACGCCTCCGGGGCGAGCGACTCGTCGTCGCGTACGCCCGGCTTCGGCAGCTCCTTGCGCCGGTGCCCGGCGGTGTCGGCGACGTACGGCCGGAGCTGCTCGTCGAAGCCGACGACGAACTGCCGTGGCCCGTAGTCGAGGATGAGGCTGCCGTCGGCGTCGAGCCCGAGGTCCGGCACCAGCCGGTCGGCCAGTTCCTCCGGGCTCAGCCCCAGGTCTTCGGCCACCTCGGCGATCTTCTCGGCGGCCCGTTCCTTCAGCCCCTTGAACTTCACCTTCTCGGCGATGCTGTGCAGGTGCATCAGGGCGACGTCGGTGCCGATCGACGCCAGCACCGACAGCCCGGACACCGCCCGGCCGTGCGCCGCCTCGCCCGGCCAGGCCCGGATCAGCGGGGTGAGCCGGCGTACGGTGTCGTCGTCGCCGATCAGCCCCAGCCCGTCCAGCGCCCAGATCTCCTTTGCCGGGGCGCCGACCGACAGCCAGCGCTGGAACAGCCCCCAGCCGAACTCGGCCAGCGACACCGGGTCGCAGAGGTCGCGTACGACGTCGACCCCGGCGTACGTCTCACCGGGCCGGGACAGCGCCAGCGTCATCATCAGGTGGGTGACCGCCGTACGGGGCAGCGCGTGCCGACGGTCGCGCAGCAGCACCGGCGGCAGCATCATCGGGTCCGCCCAGGCCGGCACCACCGGCAGCTTCGGCGGCAGGACCGCCAGCGGGTCGGTGGCGAGCAGCGTGGCGATCGCGGCCCGGGCCGGCTCGCCGTACGTCCCGGCGGCCGCCAGCACCTGTTTCCCGTGGCCGGCCGCATTGATCGCCCACAGCGCGGCCTCGGCGTTGCGCCGGACGGGTCCGGCCTTGCCGAGCGCGTCGGGCACCAGGGCGCGCGCCGCCGCCGCCGGGTGTCGGGTCAGCCAGGCCAGTGCCGGTCGGCGGGCCGACTTCAGTCGTTGCAGCCACTGCGCGATCAGCGGGGCGGCGGCGCTGCTGGCGTACGGGGCGAGCAGTTCCGCGACGGCGGTCGGGGCGGTGGGGGCCATCCGTATGATCGCCGGCAGCGCGTCCAGTTCGTACCGGCCGGCGAGGACCCGGCCCCACTCGGCGGCATCCCAGTTGTGCGTGGGGTGCCAGCCGGCCAGCAGGGGGCGGACGATCTCCTCCGGGGCGCCGATCATCAGACCGACCCGCAGGTGGTGGCGGAGGTTGCCGGCCAGGTAGCCGTCGCGGGTCTGTTCCCAGGTGCTCCCCTTGGCGGGTGTCGTCGCGATCCAGTTGCAGTGGGTGGCCAGCCACTCGTCGCGCTCGCCCGGCCGCCAGGCGACGGCCGCCTCCTCGACCGGCGTCAGCCCGGTCACCACCACCGGCCGGGCGGTCGACCGCGCCGTCCACGGCGGGTTGCGCAGCAGTTCCGGCAGCAGTTCGGCGGGGGCCTCGGCGACCCGCGCCGTGTCGTCGGCGAGCGCGGCGAGGTGGGCCCGGTCGGCTTCCGGCAGGTCGGGCAGCGTCGCGGCGACCAGTTCGGGGTTGCCGGAGACGTGCATCCGCAGCAGGTCCGCGACGAGCCTCGCCTTCGCCGTCTGGCCGGTGGCGGCGGCGGGCATCAGGCGCAGCGCGCGGACCGGGAACCGGACCATCGCCTCGGTGAGCGCCGGCTGCGCGTAGCGGTTGTCGATGCGGTCCAGCAGGGTGGCGAACGCCTCGTCGGTGGGCAGCGTCGACAGCAGCGTGTAGAGCCGCTTCTCGCCGTCGGCGGCCATGTGGTCGCCGAACCAGGCGATGTAGGTGGCGACCGGCGCCGGCCCGACCCCTTCCAGCACGGTGGCGAGGTCGCCGAAGGTGGGATCCCCGTGTCCCTGCAGGTGGCTCGCGATGAACGTCTCGAACTGCTCCCGCGTGTACAGCGACCAGAGCAGCCGCGACCGGTTGACCGTGCCGGTGAGGTCCTCGTCGACCCAGTCGGTGCGGGTCGGCACCAGGTAGGAGGTGGTCACCCGCTGCACGACCAGCTTGTCCCGGTATTCGGCGATCACCGCGGTCGCCTCGAGGTAGTCGTCGTCGGTGGCCGCCGCGAGCAGGCTCCGCATCCGTACCGTGATGGACTCCGCCGGCCACTTCCACACCGACCTGGCCTCGTCATCGGTGATGGGGCGGACCAGGACGTCCCTCATGTGGAGCAGCCGCGACGACGGGCTGATCGCCAGCCCGTAGACCTCCAGGGTGGCGCGGGCGGCGAAGGTGGTCCCGCGGACGGCCGTCCACGCGTCGGCGAAGGCCCGCAGCCTGTCCTCGTCGGACCAGGTCACCGCCTTCGCGACGGCGGCGGCGACGGCGGCCGCGCCGCGCGCCGTCAGGGCCGGGTCGGCGAGCCCGGCCCGCAGGCCGTCGCGCAGCACCGGCTCGACCTCGGCGACCAGTGCCGGGTCGGCGTCGGTACGGGCGAACATCCGCTCGATCTGCTTCCGGTGGTTCTCGAACAGGGTTGCCGCCACCCCGACCGCCTTGCGGTCGACGGTCGTCGAGCTGGCCAGCCCGCCGCGGCGCGGGTGTATCCGGCGCCGCCAGGCGACCGGGATGACGAGGGTGTCCTCGTCGGGCCGGGACTCCGGGCCGGCGTCGGCTGCTCCGGCGTCGCCCGGCCCGGCCGGGGCCGCCTCGGTGGCGTCGGCCGCCGCCGCTACCGGCGCGGTGGGGGAGGATGGCGTCCCGCCGGCCTCGACGTATCCCTTGCGGACCTTCTCGGCGACAAGCCGGTCGGCGTGCGCGATCGCGGCCTGTTCCGACCCCAGGTGCTTGACCTGGGTACGGCCCTCCGTGCCGAGCCGGCCGTAACTGACCGTCACCGACGAGCCGTTCCGGTCGATCCGCCAGAACTTCGCCGAACCGCCGTCGACGAACTCGAAGTCACGCACCCGCTGCCCCCTCTTGCCGCCACCTGATCGTCGGGCCGCACTGTAACGACGCCCTGCGACATCCGGTCCGACGCGTGCTCCGGGCCGGGTCCTACCATGGGCGCGGGCCGCCGCCCGCCGACGCACCACACGAAGACAGGGGACAGATGGTGAAGTCCGCCGACGCCACGCAGACGCGGCCGGTGCCCGTGACCCGCCGCCCCGACGGGTCGCCGGCCGGCCCGGACACCTTCGAGCGCGGCGGCCACCTGGTGCACGTCGACCGCCGGCTGAGCACGGTGCTGCACCGCCGGCCGGCCGGCATCACCGGCAACCAGTGGTCGTCGGCGCTGCGGACCCGGCTCGACTACGTCGTACACGAGACCGGCGGCGGCCCGGCGCTGGCCGGTATCCGGTTCGAGGACCCCGGCCGGCGGGAGGCGGACGCGTCGCGGACCGACCGGATGACCGGCACCGTGTGCGCGGCGGCCGGGTTCGGCCTGGTGCGGTTCGAGTCGGCGGCGCTTCCGCCGGTCGCCCGGCGGATCGTCGAGTACGTCCTCGACGCCCGCGCCTTCCAGCGGGCCACCGCCGATCCCGCCGGTGACCCGCCCGAAGGGCTGCCCGGTTTCCGGGACATCCTCGGCCGGCTGCCGGACGGCCGGACCGGGCACGTCAACGACCTGGGCGCGCTCGCCCGGGCGGCGGCCGTCGAGGCGTACGCCGGCCGGCAGCTCACCGACCCGATCATCCGCGACCTGCACGTACGGTGGACCGACGGACCCGCCGAGGGCTGGGCCTGGGTGGAGGTGCGCGCCGGGCTGTCGGTCTTCGAACGGGTCCGGGTCTGGCAGCACGGCTTCTCCTGCGGCGTCGACCCGGGGCGGTTCGCCGCCGACCTGGCGGTGATGGCGGTCGGCGAACGCCTCAAGAACCTGTCCACAGTGGAACCCGAACTCGTCGCCCGGTCGGCGCTGGCCCGCGAACTCGACGGGTTGCACCGCCGCCACGCCGACCTGGCCGAGCCGTTCGCCTTCGCCCACGTCACCTTCGACTGACGGGCGCCCCCGGCGGGCAAGACCCGGGCCCGCAGCTCATGATCGTCAGTCGAGAAGCCGTACGACACGCCGTCCTCGTGCAGTTCGGCAGCAGACGATCATGTCCTGGTCGGTGCTTCGGGAAGCGACGCCGGGCAATCCGTCACGGGCGGGACGGCCATGCCCGGTCGAAAACCGGATACCGCTCCGACGGTCCCCGGCCGTCCCCGCCGGGCAGGACCGAACCGTGGAAGGTCGCGCCGTCCAGGCCCAGCGAGTCGTCGTCGCCCGGGCCGGCGTCGGGCCCGGGGCGTTCTTCGATCCGGAACCTCCCGCCGAGCCGGACCGCCACCGAGTAGGCGACCCCACAGACGTCGGCCTGATCGATCGTCTCTCCGCGCAGCCCGAGTTGCGCGTACAGCTCACACGCCACCTCGTCGCGAACGCGCGCGAGGTCGGGTGAGATCTGATCATCGTCGGACGCTGGGCGATCGCTCATGACGTCCACGGTCGGCCCGCCCGGGGCCCCGGTCAATGCGCCCGTTACATCTCTCACAGACGGTGGACAACGCTGACAGCTCCAAAGTGGAGCGGCGCCTACCGGCAGGTGTCGGAGTCGGCGGGCACGTGTGAGAAGACCACCGGGGCGACCGCCCGCGGCGGAGGCTGTGCCGCGGCCGGCGCGTCGGTCAGCGGCGTACGCGGGTGTTCGCCGGTCAGCACCAGCAGTTCGTAGGCCCGCTGCACCGGGATCTGGTGGGTGGCGATCGCGGTGGCCAGCGGCACCGGACCGATCCCACCGGGCGACACCGACAGGGTGAGCACGGCCGGGTCGACGCCCCGGCTCGCCAGGTAGCCGGCGGCCTCGGGAGACAGTTCGCGCCAGGGCCGTACGGTCTCCTCGGTGAACCCGTGGGCGGCCCACTCGTCGGCCTGCCCGGTGACCCGGCTGGCGAGTCGGGCGGGTACGACGTCCCGGCCGCCGAGGTCGTCGCTCAGCAGCGCACGGGCCAGGGCGGACAGCCGGTCGACCGGGACGAAGCGGTCCCCGGATCCACGGACGCCGTCATCCGTGCCACGCTCACCTCGAGTAGGCATGCCCTCATCCAAGCATGATCGTTTTCCGGGCCGGCGGGCGACCACCCCGTGGGACGGTCGCCCGGCCGGACGGTCCCGCACCCGCCGCCCGACGGGTGGGCAGGCAGGTGCAAGACCGTCGAAGTGTCGCGTCCGGGGGTCAGGCGTCGTGGTGCGGGCGGCGCTGCGCGGCGATGAAGGTCATCCGGAACTTTCCGATCTGGACCTCGTCGCCGTCGTTGAGGGTGGCCGATTCGACCCGTTCCCGGTTGACGTAGGTGCCGTTGAGGCTGCCCGCGTCACGCACGGTGAAGGTGTCACCGTTGCGGTGGAACTCGCCGTGCCGCCGGGACACGGTCACGTCGTCCAGGAAGATGTCGCTGTCGGGGTGCCGGCCGCTCGTCGTCAGGTCCGTGTCGAGCAGGAACCGGGCGCCGGCGTTGGGACCCTGGTGGATGGCCAGGAGCGCCGCACCGGGCGGTAGCGATGCCGCGATGCCACTCGTCGCGGAATCGCGGCTCCGCGTCTCGCGAAACTCGGCGAACGATCGCAGATCGAACGTCGACGTGACGTCGAGCAGCGGATGCTCCCTGTCAGGACTCATCAACACCACCTCACAGTTGCCCGGTAACCCGGGAAAGTCGGCAGTTTACGGTAGCCGAGCCGGTATCGGGCCGACATCCGGCAGCCGCCCTCTACGTTAGCCGGCCCGTCGGAGGAGCCGCGGAAACCCGTTCGGCCAGATGTGCGGCGATCTCGTCGAGGCTGCCGGTGTTGCCCTGGAGATCGATCTCGACGTCGTACTCGCTCTCGATCGCATCGATCAACCGGAGTAGCCCGAGCGAGTCCAGACCCAGCGCGACCAGGGGAACGTCACCGGCCAGCGCGTCGGCGACCGACACCGCGCCGCCGGTCGCCTCGTGGACGAGTTCGGCGAGCCGCTGGTGCAGCGGGCCGGGGGCGGTCATCGACGGGCCTCCCGGACGACCTCGGCGATCTCCGCGATCGTGGGCATTTCGAAGAAGACCTCCAGTGACAATTCAACTCCCAGTCGTTGGTGGATGCGGCTGCTGATCCGGGTGATGGTCAGCGAGTGGCCGCCGAGGTCGAACAGGTCCTCGTCGAGGCCGATGTCGTCGATCTGGAGGACGTCCTGCCAGATGGTCCGGATCTCCTCGACCACCTCGTCGGCGACCGCCGCGCCGTCGTCCGGGCCGGTGTCGCCGGGCGTGCCGGCCGCCGGCTCGGTCCGCTCCCGGGCCGGCGCGGGCAGCGCGGCCCGGTCGAGCTTGCCGCTCGGGCTCAGCGGCAGCGTGTCGAGGAGGACCCAGGTCGCCGGGACCATCACCGCCGGCAGGGTCTCGGCGAGGTGGGCGCGCAGCGCGGCCGGGTCGGGCGCGGCGCCGGCCGGCACGACGTAGCCGACGAGGCGACTGTCGCCCTCGTCGCCGTCGCGCAGCGTGACCGCGCAGCCGGTGACCGCCGGGTGCTCCAGCAGCCGCGTCTCGATCTCGCCGAGTTCGACCCGGTGCCCGCGGATCTTGACCTGGTGGTCGGCGCGGCCGAGGAACTCCAGCCGCCCGTCGGTGGTCCACCGGGCCAGGTCGCCGGTGCGGTAGAGCCGCCCGTGCGGGGCGTCGTACGGGTCGGCGCGGAACCGGTCGGCGGTCAGCTCCGGCCGGCCCAGGTAGCCGTCGGCCACTCCGGCGCCGCCGAGGACCAGTTCGCCGGGTACGCCGATCGGCAGCGGACGCAGTTGGGGGTCGAGGACGTAGGCGCGGGCGTTGGCGACCGGCCGGCCGATCGTCACCTCCCGGCCCCGGGTCACCTCCTCGGTGGTGGCGTAGATCGTCGCCTCGGTGGGGCCGTACCCGTTGACCACCCGGGCGACCCGGTCGTGCAGCTCACGGGCCAGCGCGGTCGGCAGCACCTCGCCGCCGGCCAGGGCGACCAGCTCACGGTCGGCGCCACCGATGCCGGCCGCCAGCAGCACCCGCCAGCCGGACGGGGTCGCCTGCACGTTCGTCACCCCGTGCGTCTCGACCAGCCGGACGACGGCGGCCCCGTCGGCGGCGCTGACCCCGGACGCGACGACGACCCGGCCGCCGGTGGCCAGCGGCAGGAACATCTCGACCAGCGAGATGTCGAACGACATCGAGGTCAGCGCCAGCCACCGGTCGGTCGGGCGGCTGTCGAGCACGTCACCCATGGCGTACAGCAGGTTGGCCAGCGCGGCGTGCGGCACCCGTACGCCCTTGGGCCGGCCGGTCGAGCCCGAGGTGTAGAGCACGTACGCGAGGTCGGTGCCGGCCGGGTCGGCGGTCGCCGGGACGCCGGCCGGCTCCGGCAGGGTGTCGAGGTCGTCGACCGGCAGCACGTCCGGCCCGCCGGCCAGTTCCGTGGCGACGTCGGCGGTGGTGGCCGACGCGGTGGTGACGACCAGGGCGGGGGCCGCGTCGGCGAGGATCGCCGCCTGCCGGGCCGCCGGCAGGTCCGGGTCGACCGGCAGGTACGCCGCTCCGGCACGCAGTACGGCGAGCAGGGTCGCCACCGCGGTCCAGGAGCGGTGCAGCCCGACCGCGACCAGCGAACCGGGGCCGACACCACGGTCGCGCAGCACCGCCGCGAGCCGGCCGCTGACCGCCTCCAGCCCGGCGTACGTCAGCTCCCGGTCCCCGTCGACCAGGGCGATGTCGGTGGGGCGCTGCCGGACCTGCTCGGCGAACCGGGCCGGCAGGCTGTCGGCGGCGTAGTCGCGGGCGGTGCCGTTGAAGATCTCCAGCACCAGGTCGAGTTCGCGGTCGGGCAGGATGGGCAGTTCGTCGACGGCCCGGTCCGGGTCGGCGACCGCCCCGGCGATCAGGGTGCGCAGGTGGGCGCCGATCCGGGCGACCGCGTCGGTGGGGATCGCGTCCGGGCTGTGCTGCAAGCCGACGGTCAGGCCGGTGCCGCTGTCGACGACCTGCACGTGCAGCGCGTTGCGGGCGGTGCCACCGAAGATCGTCCAGTCGACGCGGCTGGCGACGCCGGTGAACGCCGGCTCGGGGGCGCGGCGCCGGTAGCCGACCGACACCGGGGTCAGCGCGGTGGCCGGGCGCAGCCCGCTGACCGCCTGCGCCAGCGGTACGTCCCGGTGCCGGTAGAGCTGGCGCAGCTCGGCGCGCAGCGCGCACGCGTACGCCCGGAAGGTGGCGTCCGGGGCCGGGGCGGGCACCGGCAGTTCGTTGACGAACAGGCCGATCTGTCCGGCGGTGTCCGGCGTACGCGTCGACAGGCCGACGCCGACCGGCAGTGCCTCGTTGCCGTAGCGGTGCAGCAGGGCGTGGACGGCGGCCAGCAGCAGTTCGAAGCGGCTGACGCCGAGGTCGGCGGCGAGCCGGGCGGTGCCGGCGACCAGGTCGGCGTCGAGGTCGAACTCGACGGTGGCGCCCGGTGCGGCGGCGACCGGCTGCCGGGTCAGGCCGGGCAGGACGACGTCGCCGGGCGGGTTCCACCGGCCCGCCCAGTAGTCGCGGGCGGCCGGCAGCGCGGCGGCGACCCGCTCCCGTTCGGCCGCAGCGTGTCCACTGTGGTCGGCGGCCGGGCCGAGGTCGGCGGGGCGGCCGGCGACGGCGGCGTCGTACGCGTGCGCGAGGTCGCGGGCCAGCACGTCCTTGGACATGCCGTCGAAGACCAGGTGGTGGGCGGTCACCAGCAGCAGGTGCCGGTCGGGGGCGCCGGTCAGCAGGGTGAACCGGGCCAGCGGCCCCCGGCGCGGGTCGAACGGGCGGTCGATCTCGGCCCGTACCCGGTCGTCGGTGAGCGGCCCGCTGCCCAGGGTGATCTTCTCGGTGGCGGGCACCAGGTGCGGCACCCCGTCGGCATCGGTCTCGACCGCGCTGCTCAGTCCCTCGTGCCGGGCGATGACGGCGGTGCAAGCCTCGGTCAGCGCCCGCTCGTCGAGCGTGCCGTCGAAGTGGATCCCGAGCGCCATGTGGTAGGCGGTGCCGGCGACGCCGGCCTGCTCGGTGAACCAGACGGCGTGTTGGGCGTACGTCGCCTCGGCGGTGGTCACGGACCCTCCTGAGTTTCGGCCTGGGTTTCGAAGCGGGTGATCAGCTCCCGTTTGACGACCTTGCCGCCCTCGTTGCGCGGCAGGTCCTCGACGACGAGCACCCGGGTGGGCAGTTGGTAGTCGGTGAGCCGGCCGGCGAGGAAGCCGCGCAGCGCGGGCAGTTCCAGGTCGGCGGGCGGGGTGTCCGGACGGGCCACCACGACGGCGGCGATGGCCGACCCGAGGACCGGGTGGGGGACCGGGACCACGGCCGCCTCGGCGACCGCCGGGTGTTCGTGCAGCGCCGCCTCGACCTCCAGGCTGGAGATCTTGAACGCCCCGGATTTGATCACGTCCTGGTGCCGGTCGGTCAGGTAGAGGTAGCCGTCGGCGTCCATCCGGCCGACGTCGCCCATCCGGACCCACTCGCCGCGGAACGTGGCCGCGCTGGCCTCGGCGTCGCGGTAGTAGGCGCGCGGGTGGTCGCAGCGCAGCCAGACGTGGCCGGTCTCGCCGGCCGGCAGCGGCTCGCCGTCGTCGTCGGCGATCATGAGGGTGCCGCCGACCGCCTTGCCCACCGCGTCCCGCCGCGCCGGGTCGAAGATCATCGTGGTCTGCGCCGGTGCGGCTTCGGTCGACGAGTAGTAGTTGACCACGGCCGCGGACGGGAACGCCGCCGACAGCCGGGCGGCGACCGCCGGTGCCAGCGCCGCCGCCGTCGACCCGATCAGGTGTACGTGCGACAGGTCGCGGCCGTCCAGCGCCCCGGAGTCGAGCAGCTCGATCGCCATCGACGGCACCAGGAACACGGTGCCGGTGCCGGGGGTGGCGATCAGCCGGGCGAACCGGCCCGGCGTGAACTGCGCCGGCGTCAACGCCGTCGGCTTGGCGGACAGCGCGTTGAACAGCATCGTCTGCGCGGCGTTGGTGCCGATCGCGAACGCGTGCAGGAAGCGCTCGGAGTGGCCGAGCGCCAGCCGGCGCGGATGGTTGGGCGCGTGCACGGTCAGGTTGGCGTGCGTCGCGCCGACCCCCTTCGGCCGCCCGGTCGTGCCCGACGTGTAGAGGATCTGCGCCAGGTCGCCCGGCCGGACCCGGTGGTCGACCACCGGCGCGTCACCGGCCGGCTCGCCGGACAGCTCCGCCACCGGGTACGCCGGCAGCCCGTCGGCGCCGTCCGGACCCGTGCCGGCGGCACCGGCGTGCAGCACGGCGGCGGCCGCGCAGTGCTCCAGGGCGTGCCGGAGCTGCCCCGGCGCCAGCCGGTCGGACAGCGGCACCGACACCGCGCCGGCCCGCTGTACCCCGCAGTACGCGACCGCGAAGTCGACCCAGTCGCGGGCGCCGAAGACCAGCCCGACCCGGTCGCCGGGACGTACGCCCCGGCGGTGCAGGGCGGCGGCGACCGCGCCGGCCGCCGACTCCCACGCCGCGAAGCTCAGCGTCGCGACGCCGTGCACCTCGATCGCCACCCGGTCGGGGTGTGCCTCGGCCCGCCAGGCGAGCAGGTCCGGCACCGTACGCGCGGCCCTGCGGGCCGGGGTGACCGTCGTGGACGCCATCTCAGCTCCCGCTCGCCACGGACACCGGCCGCCGGGCCGGGTCGTCACTGTCGTCGTCCGGCCCGACGGGGCCGTCGTCGGCCGGCTTGCGAGGTCCGGGGACCGTCCGGGCCCGCCGGGCCTCGATCCCGATCACGTCCTCCGGCGGCGCGTCCGGGACCTCGTCGTCGAAGCGGGACAGGACCCGGGTCCGCATCGAGATCACCGCGGTCACCGCGATGCCGAGCCCGAAGACCAGGTAGAGCAGGCCGATGCCGCGACCGGGGCCGACCCCGATCACCGCGCCGACGCTGCCGGCCAGCGCACCGCCGGGCAGCAGCAGCGGCTCGGCCGCCTTCGACGCCAGCGGGGCGACGATTCCCCAGCCGATCGGCATCGTGGACGAGGCCACCATCTGGTTGAGCGCGAACACCCGGCCGTGGAACCGCTGCGGCACCTTGGTCTGCACGACGGTGTTGTAGATGCCGTTGACCAGGGCGAGGGCGAAGTACATCCCGAAGGCGCCGGCCCCGATCACGACCAGCGACGGTCGCATGCCGGTCAGCACGCAGGCGGCGGCGATGGCCAGGGTGCCGATCAGCACCGCCCGCATCCGGTAGTGCCGGGGACCGCCCCAGACCAGCATCACCAGGCCGCCGCAGGCACCGCCGATCCCGCCGACGATCGCGATCCGGGCCACCTCCGCCAGGTCGGCGAAACCGAGCACCAGCGGGGAGAGCAGGAACAGCACCGGGAACAGGAAGAAGTTGAGCGTGGCGAAGAACGCCAGCATGGCGCGGAACTCGCGGCGGCGCAGCGAGTAACGCACCCCGCCGGCGATCTCGGCGGTGAGGGTCTCCCGCCGGCGCAGGGCCATGGTGCGCGGGAAGCGGATGGCGAGCAGGATCACGATCGCGAGAGCGTACGTCACCACGTCGACCACGAGGATGCCCTTGAGGCCGATCGCCTCCAGCAGGGCGACCGCCACCAGCGGCACCATGAACTGGGTCAGCCCGGTGGCCATCTGCGCGATGCCGTTGGCGTGCCCGAGGAAGCGCTTGGGCACCAGTTGCGGCACGGCCGACACGAACGCCAGCCGCTGGAACGCCAGCGTCACCGACAGCCAGCCGACCAGGACGTAGAAGTGCCAGGTCTGGGCCCGGTCGGTGAGCAGCAGCACGGCGACGGCGAGCTTGGCGACGCCGGCCGCGCAGCAGGCGAGCAGGATGACCCGGCGCCGGCTGGTCCGGTCGATCAGGGCGCCGGCGAACGGTGCGACGACCATGCCGGGCACCAGCCCGAGTACGGAGAACAGCGCGAACCGGGCCAGCGAGCCGGTCTCGATGAAGATCCACAGTGGTACGGCGAAGCTGGTCAGCGCGGTGCCGGCCATCGTGACGATCTGGCCGGCCGCGACCAGCCCGAACCGCTTCATGCTCGGCGTCGGCTCCCGGCGCTCCCTACGGCCGGCGGCCTTTCCGGCCGGCGTGGACTTCGCCGGGCCCGGGCTGCCGTCGCGGCGGGACACCTCCACCAGCCGCCACGCCGGTTCGGCACCGTCGTCGTCGGCGACGGTGGCGCTGCCCGGGGCGGCGTCGTCCGGGGTCGTCGCGACCGCGGCCGGCCCACCGTCCGGCGCCGGCCCGTCGAGCCGCCCGTCGACCGTGGTGACGATCTCGGCCAACTCATCGGCCCGGTACTTCAGGAAGTAGTGCCCGCCCTCGTCGATCGACACCAGCGCGGTCCGGTCGCTGAGGAAGTGCCACTCCCGGTAGCGTTCCTCGGCCCACTCGGTGCCCCGGTCGCGGTCGCCGACGACCGACACGATCGGCGCCCGCAGCGGCGTGACCCCGCGGTGCATCAGCGCGCTGAAGTAGTCCTCGGACACCTCGGCGTCGTGCCGCATCGCCCGGATCAGGAACGCGGCCTGGTCGGCGTCGAGCGCACCGATGTCGGCGCCCTGCGCCTGCAACCAGGTGCGGTAGATCCGGTCGCTGCGGATCCGTTCGGCGATCCGCAGCCGCATCAGCGGCCCGAGCACCCCGCCGACCGGCCGGCCGAAGGGGAAGACCCCGCCCAGGTAGATCGCGTCCAGGTCGCGGCCGGCGGCCTCGAGCAGCCGGGCCACCTCGACGGCGAGGGCGCCGCCGGGGCCGCAGTGGCCGTACAGGACCAGCGGCCCGTCGACGGTGGCCAGCACCTCGTCGGCGACCGCCCGGGCCACCTCCTCGATCGGGGCCGGCTCGTCGTCGAGCCCGATGTCGTGCCCGGGCACCGCCACCGAGTAGAGCCGGTGGCCGGCCGGCAGCGCGTCGGCGAGCGGCTGGTAGACCACCGCGCTGCCGCCGCCGTACGGCACGCAGACCAGCGACCGGACCACCTGCCCGGCCGGTACGGCGGGGGTCAGCTCGTGCAGCAGCCCGCCGGCCCGGCCGGCGTCGCCGAGGACCAGGGCGGCCAGTTCGCGTACGGTGCGGTGCTTGAACAGGTCCATGACGCTCAGCGGCCGCAGCTCGGCGCTGGTGGCCGCCGGCAGTTCCCGGCGCAGCCGCGCGACGACCTGGGTGGCCAGCAGCGAGTGCCCGCCGAGTTCGAAGAAGTCGTCGGTGACACCGACCTCGGGCAGCTTCAGGATCTCCGCCCAGGCCAGCGCGATCGTGGTCTCCACCGGTCCCTGCGGCGGCACCCGCTCGCCGGCCGGCCGGTCGTCGACCGGCTCGGGAAGCGCCCTGCGGTCGACCTTGCCGTGGTCCTGCAACGGCAACCGGTCCAGCCACACGTAGCGGGCCGGGATCATGTACTCCGGCAGCCGGTCGGCGAGCCGGCGGCGCAACTCGGCCGGCTCGACGTCGGTGCCGTCGCCGGCCCGTTCCAGGTAGCCGACCAGCCGGTCGTCGCGCAGCACCACGACCGCCTGCCCGACCCCGGCCGTGTCCCGCAGCGCCGCCTCGACCTCGCCGAGCTCGACCCGGTAGCCGCGCAGTTTGACCTGGTGGTCGCCGCGGCCGAGGAACGCCAGCCGGCCGTCCGGCAGCCACCGCCCGAGGTCGCCGGTGCGGTACATCCGGGACCCGGGCGGGCCGTACGGGTCGGCGACGAACCGCTGGGCGGTCAGGTCGGACCGGCCCAGGTAGCCGCGGGCCAGCCGGTCGCCGCCGAGGTAGATCTCCCCGGGGACGCCGATCGGGGCGGGCCGGCCGGTGCTGTCCAGCACGTACACCCGGGCGTGCGGCAGCGGCCGGCCGATCGGCACCATGCCGGGGCCGGTGTCGTCGGGCCGTACCCGGTCGGTGGTGATCCCGACGGTGGCCTCGGTCGGTCCGTAGTGGTTGAGGACGGCCGTGGGGCCGGCGGCGAGCCCGGCGGCCCACGACAGGTCGGACGCCTCGCCGCCGAGGATCAGCGCGCGGCGCGGCAGCAGCGGGCCGGGGCCGGTGTCGGCGGCCAGCGCGGCCAGGTGCGACGGCGTCATCTTGATGTAGTCGATGGCGTTGCGGGCCAGCTCGTCGGCGAGTTCGGCGCCGGTGCACCGGCGCGGCACCAGGTGTACGACCCCACCGGTCGACAGCGCCAGGTAGAACACCGTGACGCTGAAGTCGAACGACATCGACTGCAGCAGCGCGTAGCGGGCGGCCGGCGCGATGTCGAAGCGGTGGCGTACGTCGGCGAGGTAGTTGACCACCTGCCGGTGGGCGACCGCGACGCCCTTCGGCGTGCCGGTCGAGCCGGAGGTGTAGATGACGTACGCGAGGTTGTCCGGGGCCGGACCACCGTCGGGCGGCCCGTCCGGGCCGGCGTCGATCTCGGCGCCGATCCGGTCGAGGCAGACCGGTTCGGGGATCGTGCCGGGCCGGTCGGCCCGGGCCGCGGCGAGCGGCTCGAGCAGGTCGCTGCCGGTCAGCAGCAGGGACAGCCCGGCGTCGGCGAGCATGGTGGCCAGCCGGGCCGGCGGCTGCTCGGGATCCAGTGGCACGTACGCGCCACCGGCCCGCAGCACGGCGAGCAGTGCCACCGCGAGGTCGACCGACTGTTCCAGGCAGACGCCGACCAGGGTGTCCGGGCCGACGCCGCGCCCGCGCAGGTGATGGGCGAGCTTGTCGGCGCGCCGGTCCAGTTCGCGGTAGGTGATCGAGTCCGCGCCGCAGACCACCGCCGGGGCGTCCGGGGTGGCGGCCGCGTGCGTGCGGACCAGGTCGGCGAGGGTGTCGCCGGCCGGTACGGCGGCCGGCGGCGGCAGCGGGTCGGGTGCGGTGGCGAAGCCGAGCAGCCGTTCGTGCTCGGCCGGGCCGAGCAGGTCCAGGTCGACCAGCGGCCGGTCGGGCGCGGCGACCGCGGCCCGCAGCAGGTTGACGTAGTGGTCGGCGATCCGGCCGGCGGTGTCGGCGTCGAAGAGGTTGGTGTTGTAGAGGAACTCGCCGCGGATCCCGTCCGGGGTCTCGGTCAGGTAGCAGGAGACGTCGAAGCGGGCGCTGCGTACCCGGGTGTTGAACGGTTCGGCGGTCAGCCCGGCCGGCCACCGCTTGCTGCCGCGTTGGTAGTTCTGCAGGGCGAAGAGGACCTGGAAGACCGGGGTACGGCTGACGTCGCGGGTGACGTTCAGTTCCTGGACCAGCCGCTCGAACGGCACCTGCTGGCGGGTCAGCGCCTTGATCGCCGTACCCCGGGTGCGGGTGAGCAGGGTGGCGAAGCTGGGCTCGGCACCGTCGTCGGTGGACACGTCGGCGCGCAGCGCCAGCGTGTTGACGAACAGGCCGATCATGTTCTCCAGTTCGGGGACGACCCGGCCGGCGACCGGGGAGCCGATCGCGAAGTCGCGCTGTCCGGTGTAGCGGAAGAACAGCGCCTGGAGTCCGGCCAGCAGGGTCATGTAGAGCGTCGCCCGCCGGCCGCGGGCCAGCCGCTTGAGTCCGTCGGTGAGTTCGGCGTCGAGCTGGAAGTGCTGCGACCTGCCGTCGTAGCGCTGTTCGGCCGGGCGCGGCCGGTCGGTCGGCAGGTCCAGCGGCGGTACGCCGGTGAGCGCCTCGCGCCAGTAGTCGAGTTCGCCGGTGGCGGCCGGCCCGTCGGCCCGGTCGCGCTGCCAGGCGGCGTAGTCGGTGTACCGGGTCACCGGTGCGGGCGGCACCGGCTCGCCGTCGAGGCTCGCGGCGTAGTGCGCGGCGACCTCGGCGAACAGCAGGTCCTGTGACCAGCCGTCGCTGACGATGTGGTGGGTGGCGACGTGCAGGAGGTGGTCGTCGGGGCCGAGCCGGACCAGCAGGGCGCGCACCAGCGGGGCGTGCGTCAGGTCGAACGGCCGCCGGGCGGCGGCGGCCACCAGGGCCCGGCCGTGCTCCTCGTCGTCGGCGGTGACGAGCGGCAGGGGGACGCGTACCGCGTCGGCGACCTCCACCCGGGGCCGCCCGTCGGCGGTCTGGGTGAACCGCATCCGGAGGCTGTCGTGCCGGGCGGCGACCGCGTCGAACGCCTGCCGCAGCAGGTCGGGGTCGAGCGGCCCGCGCAGCCGGATCGTCGAGGGGATCACGTACGCCGGGGTGCCGGGCGCGAACTGCTCCATGAACCACAGTCGTTCCTGGCCGAACGACGGCGGCGCGGCCTCCGGTGCCACTTCGGGGATCACCCGTTCAGGTGCGGCCTCGGGACGGGTTGGTAGGTCGACACCTGTCATGCCGTTTGCCCTCATTTCGCCGGACACACCGGTGGTGTGCCGCGTGCCGGCGGCGTAGTTGATCATCATGGACGGGTCTTCCCGGTGACCCGCTTCGCAGTGTGCCTGTACTGGCACCCTGGGTGGGATCGGCCGAACGGCGCACCACATTGAACCCGAACCATCGATTCCATCCATATAGGACCGAAATTAAGGCGTCCGTCTCCCGGGCGTTACCGGAACCGGTGTTGTCGGCCCCGACCCGGCTGTGTTTCGATGTGTGGCCCGGCGATGCGACGATGCCGACGGGACAGGCGACATGAGCAGGTGAAGGTGCCGACAGACCTGGTGACGGGCGAGATCGTCCACGCGCCGTTTCGGGGGACGAGATCGGCGACCGCGGCGCTCACCTGGGGCCAACGGTCGATGTGGCGCTCCCCGGCCGACCTCGCCGGTCAGGGCATCTTCCTCCACCTGCGGCGCACCGTCAGCGTCTCGCCCCGCGCCCGCGCCGACCTCCCGGCCGTCACCGCCGCCCTCGGCACGCTGGTCGGCCGGCACGAGTCGCTGCGCACCCGGATCCGGCCCGTCGACGGCGAACCCGCCCAGGTCGCCGCCGAACACGGCCGGCTCCCGCTGCTCGTCGCCGACGGCGGCGACGACCCCGACGGCGGTGCCGGCACCGCCCGCGCCCTGATGGACCGGCTCGGGGCGACCCCGTTCGACCTCGCCGAGGAATGGCCGCTGCGGGTCGCCCTGGTCGTCGTCGACGACCGGGTACGCCACGTCGTGATCGTCTTCAGCCACGGGACCGTCGACTTCCACGGCGCCGAGATCGTCCTGCGCGACCTGCGCCAACTCCTGCTGCGCGGCACGGTGTCCACCCCCGCCGGCCTCCAGTCGATCGACATCGCCCGCCGCGAGGCCGGCCGCGAACGGCACCGCTCCGACCGCTCCGTCGCCCACTGGAGCGGCGGCTTCCGGCGGCTGCCGGCCAGCATGTTCGACCCGGTCGGGCCGGCCCTCGAACCGCCGTACCGGCAGGCTCTGCTGACCTCCGAGGCGCTCGACCTGACCACCCGGATCATCGCCGCCCGGCACCGGGTCAGCACCTCGACCGTCCTGCTCGCCGCCACCGCCGCGGTCGTCGCCGCCCGGCAGGACGCCACCACCTGCGGCGTGCTCACCATGGCCGGCAACCGCTTCCAGCCCGGCTACGGCGAGGCCGTCGCCAAGCTCAACCAGATCGGCCTGTGCGTCGTCGACCTCGCCGGCCGCCCCGACTTCACGACCCTGCTCCACCGCACCGCCGCGGCGGCGCTCGACGCCTACCGGTACGCCTACTACGACCCGCTGGCGCTCGACCGCGCCATGGCCGACCTCGGGCACGACCCCCGCACCGTGCTGGAGCCCTACTGCTATCTCAACGACATCCGGCTGCCCCGGCACCCCGGATTCGTCGGCCCGCCCCCCGACGAGGCGACCGTGCGTACGGCGACCGCCCGCACCACGATCACCTGGCTGGAGCCGCCGCCGGTGTTCCTGTGGCGGTGCCGGATGCAGGTGATCGACGTGCCCGGCGCGCTCGGGGTGGTGCTCACCGTCAACACCCGCTACCTGCCGCCGGGGCCGGCCGAGGGGTTCCTGCTCGACGTGGAACGCCTCCTGGTCGAGGCGGCCTTCCGCGACGTCCCCTGGCCCTGGTCCGCCGGGTCACGTCCGGCCGCCGCCTGACCGCGCCCCGCGGTCCGGCGTACGGCACCGGACGCCGGCGGCGGCTCGCCGCGGGCGCCCGGTCCCCGGCGTCAGGCCGCGGGCGCCGACGGCGGCTGGAGGATGCGGATCGCGTTGCCGAACGGGTCCCGCACCCCGAAGTCGGTCCCGTACGGCCGTTGCGTCGGCTCGTCGGTGATCTCCACACCCCGGTCCCGAAGCGTCTCGAACGTCTTCTGGGCGTCGTCGGTGGTGAAGCCGAGCGTTCCGCCGGTCGCACCCTTCGTCACCAGTTCGCGGACCTGGTCGGCGGTGGCCGGGTCGAGGCCGGGCGGGCCGGGCCGCTCCAGCAGGATCTGCCGGTCGGGTTCGCCGGGTACGCAGACGGTGAGCCAGCGCATGAAGCCGAGGTCCTCGTCGGTGTGCACCGTCAGGCCGAGCTTGCCGACGTAGAAGTCGAGCGCCTCGTCCTGGTCGAGTACGTAGATCTGGGAGAGTCGGATGCTGTTCAACATGCTGTTCACGCTATTGGCCTGCTGCCGGCCGGTGCTTCTCCGAAACTGCTCGGTCGCATCCACCGCCGGGTGAAGCAGGTCGGCGCGGCGGTCACGGCGGCCCGCTCCCGGTAGGCGCTCGGCGACTCGCCGACGATCTCGCGGAAGGTCCGGCTGAACGTGCCGAGGCTGCTGAAGCCGACCGCCATGCAGATGTCGGTGACGCTGCGGTCGGTTTCCCGCAGCAGCGACATCGACCGCTCGACCCGGCGGCGCTGGAGGTAGCGGTGCGGGGTCTCGCCGAACGTGGCGCGGAAGGAGCGGATGAAGTGCGCCTCGGAGACCAGGGCGATACGGGCCAGCGCCGGGATGTCCAGCGGTTCGGCGTACGACCGGTCCATCGCGTCGCGGGCGCGCAGCAACCGGCGGTTGGTCTCCTCGACGGCCCGGCCCATGCCTGATCAGACCACCCGCACCGGTCCGGCCGCCGCCGCACCCACCAGGCCGACCAGTTCGGGCAGTACGGCGCCGAGCGGCGCGTCGACCGTCAGCGTGGCGCACCCGTCGCTACGGGTCGGGCCCTGGTTGACGATCGCCACCGGGATGCCGAGCTTGTCGGCCCGGATCACGAACCGGCGGCCGGACATCACCGTCAACGACGAACCCAGCACCAGCAGCAGCCGGGCCTTCTCCACCAGTTCGAAGCAGTCCCGGACCCGGCCCGGCGGCACCGTCTCACCGAAGAACACCACGTCGGGCTTGAGCATCCCGCCGGCGCAGCCGGCACAGTCGACGGTGCGGAACCGGGCCACGTCGTCGTCGCCCAACTCGACGTCACCGTCCGGGTTGACGGCCAGCGCCTGCCCGGCGAACCCGGGGTTGGCCGCCCGCAGCCGCCGGTCGAGTTCCTCGCGCGGGCCGGCCGCGCCGCAGCCGAGGCAGACCACCCGGTCCAGGTTGCCGTGCAGTTCGACCACCGACCGGGCACCGCCGGCCTGGTGCAGCCCGTCGACGTTCTGGGTCACGATCCCGCTGAGCAGGCCGGCCCGTTCCAGGTCGGCGACCGCCCGGTGTCCGGCGTTCGGGGCGGCGCGGGCGATCGTCCGCCAGCCCAGGTGGCTGCGCGCCCAGTAGCGCCGCCGGGCGTCCGGGTCGCCGGTGAAGGTCTGGTAGGTCATCGGGGTGTGCCGGCGGGCCACCCCGCTCGGCCCCCGGTAGTCCGGGATGCCGGACTCGGTGGACAGGCCCGCCCCGCTGAGGACGACGACGTCGCCGGTCCCCACCAGCTCCGCCAGGGCGTCGATCGGTTCGTTCACGCTTCCATGCTGCCTCACGTCCACGGGGTGTCGACGCCGTCGAACTCGTCGAAGACCAGCCAGGTCGTCGTCGACAGCACGCCCGGGATGCCCTGCACCCGGCCCAGGACCAGGTCGCGCAGCGCGGCGTTGTCCGGCGCCCGGACCAGCACGAGTACGTCGTGGTCGCCGCCGAGCAGCGCGGCGTGCTCGACGTAGCGCACCCGGGCCAGCGCCGCCGACACCTCCCGCCAGGTGTTCTGCTCGATCCGCAGCGCGATGTACGCCGACGTGCCCAGCCCGGCCGGCTCCGGCGCCACCCGGGCGTGGAAGCCGGTGATCACCCCGTCGCGGACCAGCCGCTCGACCCGGGCGTACGCGTTGGTCCGCGAGATGTGCAGCCGTTCGGCGAGGGTACGGATCGACGCCCGGCCGTCGCGGACCAGCGCGTCCAGCAGGCGGCGGTCGACGTCGTCCGGCGGACGTGCCGTTCGTCCCGGTGCCGCGGTGACCTGGCTCTCATCTGCGGACATCTGGCTCATCGAGGGGGCTCCCGTCGGTCATCCGTCCCGCGTTTTCCGGCGAGGTTGAGGCAATCATCCGACAGCGTGAGCATAGGCCCACGCCGACCCAGGAGGTCCCTGTGACGACGACACGACAGGCGGTCCGCGGGACAACCCCGCGCAGCCGCCGTACGGTCAAGCGGCCCGACCCCGCCGCCGCACTGCTGCCCAGCCCCGAGCCCGTACGCCTGCTCGACGAGACCGGCGCCCTCGTCGGCCCCACCGGCGACCAGCCGGACGTCGCGAAGCTCGTCGAACTGCACCGCCGGATGGTGGTCGGCCGCCGCTTCGACATCCAGTGCACCGCGCTGACCAAGCAGGGCCGGCTCGCCGTCTACCCGTCGTCGCGCGGCCAGGAGGCCTGCCAGGTCGGAGCGGTCCTGGCGCTGCGCCCCACCGACTGGATGTTCCCCACCTACCGCGAGTCGATGGCGCTGGTCTCCCGCGACATCGACCCGGTCGAGGTGCTGACCCTGCTGCGCGGCGACTGGCACTGCGGCTACGACCCGGCCGCGCACCGCACCGCGCCGCAGTGCACCCCGCTCGCCACCCAGACCGTGCACGCCGCCGGCCTCGCGTACGGCGAGGCCCGGCAGGGCCGCGACACCGTCGCGCTGGTCTTCATCGGCGACGGCGCCACCAGCGAGGGCGACTTCCACGAGGCGGTCAACTTCGCCGCCGTCTTCAAGGCACCCGTCGTCTTCTTCGTGCAGAACAACAAGTACGCGATCAGCGTCCCGCTGTCGAAGCAGACCGCGGCCCCGTCGCTGGCCCACAAGGGCGTCGGGTACGGCGTACCCGCCGAGCAGGTCGACGGCAACGACCCGCTCGCCGTCCTGTCGGTCGTGAACGCCGCCGTCGCGCACGCCCGCGCCGGCCGCGGCCCCTACCTGGTCGAGGCGCACACCTACCGGATCGAGCCGCACACCAACGCCGACGACGCCACCCGCTACCGCACCGGCGACGAGGTCGAGACGTGGCTCGGGCGCGACCCGATCGCCCGGCTGGAGACGTACCTGCGCGGGCTCGGCGCCCTCGACGACGCCGCGGTGGCGGCCGTGCACGACCGGGCCGAGGCGTACGCCGCCGACCTGCGCACCCGGATGGCCGAGGAACCGGCCGTCGACCCGCTCAGCCTCTTCGACCACGTCTACGCCGAACCGACGCCGCAACTGCGCGAGCAGCGCGAACAGGTGCGGGCAGAACTTGCCGCCGAGGCCGAACTCGCCGGTGAGGGGGAGCGCTGATGGCGAAGCTCACCATGGCCAAGGCCCTCAACGCCGCGCTGCGCGACGCGATGGCCGACGACGAACGCGTCGTCGTCTTCGGCGAGGACGTCGGCCAGCTCGGCGGCGTCTTCCGGATCACCGACGGGCTGCTCGCCGACTTCGGCGAGGAGCGGTGCTTCGACACCCCGCTCGCCGAGGCCGGCATCGTCGGCTTCGCCGTCGGCATGGCCATGTCCGGGCTGCGGCCGGTCGTCGAGATGCAGTTCGACGCGTTCGCCTACCCGGCGTTCGAACAGATCGCCTCGCACGTCGCCAAGATCCGTAACCGGACCCGTGGCGCGCTGAGCGTCCCGATCGTCATCCGGGTCCCGTACGCCGGCGGCATCGGCGGCGTCGAACACCACTGCGACTCCAGCGAGGCGTACTACGCCCACACCCCGGGGCTGAAGGTCGTCACCCCGGCCACCGTCGCCGACGCGTACTCGCTGCTGCGCGAGGCGATCGCCGACCCGGACCCGGTCGTGTTCCTCGAACCGAAGAAGCTCTACTTCGCCAGCGCCGACGCCGACCTGCCGGTCCGCGCCGAGCCGTTCGGGACCGCCGTCGTCCGCCGGCCCGGCCGCGACGCCACCCTGATCGCGTACGGCCCGTCGCTGCCGGTCGCGCTCGAGGCCGCCGAGGCGGCGGTCGCCGAGGGCTGGGACCTCGAGGTCGTCGACTGCCGCACCCTGGTGCCGTTCGACGACGACACGGTGACCGCCTCCGTACGCCGCACCGGCCGCTGCGTCGTCATCCAGGAGGCGCAGGGCTTCGCCGGCGTCGGCGCCGAGATCGCCGCCCGGGTGCAGGAACGCTGCTTCCACTCACTGCACGCCCCGGTGCTGCGGGTCAGCGGACTCGACATCCCGTACCCGGCGCCGAAGCTGGAGCACGTCCACCTGCCCGGCGTCGACCGGGTGCTCGACGCGGTGGCCCGCCTGCAGTGGGACGACCGCCCCGACCTCCGCTGGCTGTCGGCGGTGGCGGCATGAGCCGCGTCTTCAACCTGCCGGACCTGGGAGAGGGGCTGACCGAGGCGGAGATCGTCTCGTGGCGGGTCGCCGTCGGCGACACCGTCACCGTGGACCAGATCGTCGTCGAGGTCGAGACGGCCAAGGCGGTCGTCGACGTGCCGTGCCCGTACGCCGGCCGGGTCGTCGCCCTGCACGGGACGGCGGGGGAGAGCCGCCCGGTCGGCCAGCCCCTGGTCACCATCGCCCCGCTCGACGCGGCCGGCGGATCACCGGACGCCGGACTGCCGGGCGACGGGCGGCCCGAGCCACCCGGGCACGCGGCGTACCGGGAACAGGAACGGGCCGGTTCCGGCAACGTCCTGATCGGCTACGGCACCGGCCACGCCCCGACCACCCGCCGCCGTCGCCGCGTCGGCACGCCCCCCGCCGGGTCGCGTGCCGGGGCGGGCGCCGGGTCGAGCGCCGGCTTGCGCGCCGGGTCGAGCGCTGGGCCGCGCGTGGGGTCGAGCGCCGGGTCGAGCGCCGGATCGCGCGTTGATCAAGGGGAAATCGGGGGGGATTCGTCCGTTCCCGGCCACGACTTCTCCTCGATCGACGCGGCGGGGGCTGGTGCGGCGAGGGGCGGCGCGGCTTCGGCCGGGGCTGGGGCGGGGGGCGGCGCGGCGTTGGTGATTTCGCCGCTGGTGCGGCGGCTGGCGCGGGACCGCGGCGTCGACCTGACCACGGTGCGCGGCACGGGGCCGGGTGGCATCGTCCGCCGGGCCGACGTCGAGGAGGCGTCGACCGCGGCGTCGTCTTCGACCGTGTTGGCGGCAGCCCCGTTGGCCCCGGCACCGGCGCCCGCCGTCGCGGCCGTTTCCGGGGCGGCGGAGGACGACGTGGTCGTTCCGCTGCGTGGGGTACGCAAGGCGGTCGCCGACAAGCTGTCCCGCAGCCGGCGGGAGATCCCCGACGTGACCATCTGGGTCGACGTCGACGCGACCGGCCTGCTCGACACCCGGGCGGCGATCAACGCGGCGAACCCGGAGCAGCCGGTGAGCGTACTCGCGCTGCTGGCCCGGGTCTGCCTGGCCGGGCTGCGGCGCTACCCGGACCTGAACTCGCGTGTCGACACCGGGCGTGGCGAGATCGTCCGCTCCGGCCGGGTGCACCTCGGCATCGCCGCGCAGACCGACCGTGGGCTGGTGGTGCCGGTGATCGCCGACGCCCACCGGATGACCACGACGGAACTCGCGGCCGAACTGGCGCGTACGACGGCCGACGCGCGGGCCGGCACGCTGCCGCCGGCGCGGCTGACCGGCGGCACGTTCACGCTGAACAACTACGGGGTGTTCGGTGTGGACGGCTCGACGCCGATCATCAACCACCCGGAGGCGGCGCTGCTCGGCGTCGGCCGCATCGTCGACAAGCCGTGGGTGGTCGACGGGCAGCTGGCCGTACGCAAGGTCGGCCAGCTCAGTCTCACCTTCGACCACCGGGTCTGCGACGGTGGTGTGGCCGGCGGCTTCCTACGCTTCGTCGCCGACTGCGTCGAACAACCGGCGGTCCTGATCGCGAACGTCTGACCCGGACGGGGCCGGCCCACCCGGCCCCTGATGATCGTCTGCTGTTCCGCCGTTCGACACGCCGTGCCAGAGGCAGCGGAACAGCAGACGATCACCGCGGCCGCGCCCCGCGAGACGGGGGCGCGGTGCGAGACGGGGCGGGCGTCGCCGGATACGTTGTAGCCCGGAGGCTGGAACCGTCGGGGGTGGATCGCGTGTCGCAGGTCGAGAAGATCACTGATGAGCTGCGGGCTCTGGCAGCGGGGGTCGAGGCGGCGCACAACCTGGCCGCGACGGCCGACAACCGGGCGCAGGAGGCGGCCGTACGGGCCACCGCCGCCGGGTTCATCGCGGTCGCGGCCGGCATGGCGCAGGTACGGTCCACGATCGGCAGCATCCAGAGTGGCCTGTCCGGCCTCGGGAAAACGTTCGGCCAGGCGGCGACGGCCTGTGCGGCCGTACCACGGCAGGCCTCCTCCGAGGAGACGATCTCGGTACTGGGGTCCGTGCAGGGGGAACTGGCCACCGCCCGCGACGCGGTGACCGCCACCGCCGGCCAGGTCGGCGAGGCGCAGCGACTGGTCGCGATGGTTCTGCGCGGCGGCGACCCCGGTCCGCTGCTGTCGGCGCTCGGCGGCATCCGGGAGGTGCTGGGCCAGCTCGGCCAGCGTGTCGCCACCGCCGGCGAGCAGGTGACGGCCGCGATCGCGGAGGCCCGGCGGCTGGGCGCGGCGGGAAACTGACCGGGGCTGGCGGCCCCACACCGGCCAGCCCTGCCGGCTCGACTCCACACCCGGTCGTCGGGGTGCCCTGGTCCCGGCCGGCAACCGGCGTTCCCGGCGGCAAACCGACCGGTCCCCGCACCAGTATCTCTCCGAAGGAGAAGCCACGGGAACGGCGTTCGTACGAACTGGAAAACGAGTGCGCCGATGTCTTGGCCGACCGGGGCTACCTGGTCCACCAGAACCCGACGCGGGTGGCGGTCGCGGAGGCCCGACGAAACACCGGGGACACCGGTAATCCGGAGAAGGCACCCGACTACCTGGTCGAAGGGCATGTCTTCGACTGTTACGCCCCGGAGGCCGAAACCTCCGTTCGGGGTGTCTGGACTGCGGTGGTCAGGAAGGTCAGGGAGGAACAGACCCAGCGTGTGGCAGTCCATCTCGCGGACTGGCGCGGTCGTCTGGTCGACCTGCAAAGACAGTTCGATGACTGGCCTGTGGTCGATCTCAAGGAAGTGGTCGCAGTGAAACGGGATGGTTCGATCGTGCAGATTCTGCGGACGGACTGAGGAGAGATTGGTTGTGTCGATCGATTATCTGTTGGCCCTGGCGACGGACATGTCGTTGGAACGGGTCGGTGAACTGGCCGCCGTGACGGTCGCGGAGCGACCGGCCCGGACCGGGTACGGGCGCCTTCTGGCCGGTGGGCAGCCCGAACGGGACGGGTATTCGGTGACCATCTACGGCGGGCGGCAGGGCTATTACGAGGCTCGGGCCGACCGCGGTACCCGGTGGCTGTGGGAGCCGGAAGACTACGTCGAACTCGCCTTCCACATGCGCAAGGACACCCTGAGCGACCTGGGTAGGCCCAACATGCTGAGGACGGTGGCCAAGGTGCTCGGTGGCACGGTGGAGGATGCGGCACTTCTGGTGAACAACGACGTTCTCCTGCTGACCCGGGTCGGTGGCGTGCTCCACAGACACAACCAGGAGGAGTGGGAGGAGACGGACTACCGCAATTTCCGCTACTGATGAGCGTCCGAGGCTGAACCTGTCCGACTGGGGCGGCGACCTGAAGGCGCTGCGGCGACAATTCGCCGAGTGGCCACTCCCCAACGTCAAGGAAGTGGTCGCGGGTGACACGTGGCGGTGCGATCGCACAGTTGCTGCGACGGGAAGCTGAGCGGGGTGCCGCTCACCCGGGAGAGGCGGCGACGCGTACCCGGTGGCTCTCGTCGTCGGACAGGAACGCCGCCACCTCCCGCCCCTGCTCGCCGACGGCGGTGCGGTCGGCCCGCGAGAAGCGGCGTAGCGGGGTGACGACCACGGTGCCCGCCTCGACGGTCCAGGTGGCGGCGACCCGGCCGTCGACCAGCACGACGCGCTCGCCGGCCACCGACAGCCCCCGGTGGACGTCGTCGATGATCCGGCTCCGGTCCTGGTAGCCGAGGATCGCGTTGTCGAACGCGGGCAGGAACCGCACGGGGGCCGGCGTGTCGGGGTCGGGGCGCGGTGCGTCGGGCAGGTCGAGCAGTTTGCGTCCGCGCTCGTCGCGGAAGGTCACCAGTTCCTCGCGGATCGCGGCCACCGCGGTCGGCAGCCCGGCCAGGCCGCACCAGGCGCGCAGGTCGCCGGCGGTCGCCGGGCCGTACGCGGCCAGGTAGCGCCGTACCAGCGCCTCGCCGACGGGGTCGGTGCCGTCCTGCGCCGGCGGGTCGATCTCACGTCCGAGCCACGAGGAGAGCAGTACGTTGCGCACTCCCGCCTTCGTACGCCACAGCCCGCGCGGCGGCATCTGCGCCACCGGTACGAGGGCGGCGACGACCATCTCACCGAGGGCCCGGTGGCCCGGTGTCGGCCAGCGCCCGGCGAGCGCCCGTACGACCTCGGCCATCGAGCGGGGCTCGCCGTCGGCCAGCACCGCCCGGCCCGCCGCGGCGAGTTCGTCGAGATCGACCCCGTCGAGTTCGCGGCGGTAGACGCCGAGTACCTGCTGGCGCAGCATGGCGGCGTGCCGGGCGCGCCAGGCCAGGGCGTCCTCGTCGGTGACGAGGTGGACGGTGCGGCGCATGAGGTGGACCCGCACCACGCGCCGTTCGGTCAGCAGCTCCGAGAGGTCCGCCTGGTCGAAGGCGCGCAGCCGTGACCAGAGCCCGACGAACGGTTCCTGCGGTTCCTGTGCCTGGAGGCCGCAGAGGTGCGCGACGGCGTCGCGTACGGGCAGGTCGGCGCGGTCGAGCAGCAACTGCCGGGCGAGTGTCGCGCGGTTGAGCGCCCTGGTGTCCAGTACGGTCATCGCGCGTCCTCGTGGTCGTTCTCGTCGGCTGGCACGAGGAGAAGCCTCGCAAGGGAAGCGGACAGGATCTGACCGCTTTTCCGGGTGACTCCGGAAATCATGCCCGAAGATCCCGGCCGCGAACGGGGCCGGCACCACGCGGCCGTGCGCCGGTGGGCGGCATCGGCTTGGCGGATGTCAGGGGTAGCCGGCAGCATGTCGGCGTGACCACGTCGCCGACCCGTACGTCCGGATCCTCCGCCCCGCCGGCCGGTCCGCCGCGCGGGGCCGTGCTGGAGGCGGTGCTGGAGCGGTTCACGTACGTCAACGAGGAGACCGGTTACAGCGTCGCCCGGGTCGCCACCGACCGCGGCGCCGACCTGCTGACCGTGGTCGGGGCGCTGCTCGGCGCGCAGCCGGGGGAGAGCCTGCGGTTGGTCGGCCGCTGGTCGAGCCACCCGAAGTACGGCCGCCAGTTCGACATCGAGTCGTACACGACGGTGTTGCCGGCCACGGTGCAGGGGTTGCGCCGCTACCTCGGATCGGGCCTGATCAAGGGGATCGGTCCGGTCTTCGCCGAGCGGATCGTCGACCACTTCGGGCTCGACACCCTCGACGTGATCGAGCAGACCCCGGCCCGGCTGGTCGAGGTGCCGGGACTCGGCCCGAAACGCACCGCGAAGATCATCGCCGCGTGGGAGGAACAGAAGGCGATCAAGGAGGTGATGATCTTCCTTCAGGGGGTCGGCGTCTCCACCTCGCTGGCCGTACGGATCTACAAGAAGTACGCCGACGAGTCGATCGCGGTGGTCCGCGACGACCCGTACCGGCTGGCGGCCGAGGTGTGGGGGATCGGCTTCAAGACCGCCGACACCATCGCCCGGGCGGTCGGCATCCCGCACGACAGCCCGCAGCGGGTCAAGGCCGGCCTGCAGTACACGCTGTCCGAGGCGGCCGACGACGGGCACTGCTACCTGCCCGCGCCCGACCTGGTCACCGACGCCGCGAAGATCCTCGACGTACCCGTCGACCTCGTCACCGGCTGCCTCGACGACCTGGTCGCCGAGGAGGGCGTGGTCCGCGAGCCGGTCCCCGGATCCGACGGCGCTCCGGTCGACGCCGTCTACCTGGTGCCGTTCCACCGGGCCGAGACGTCACTGGCCGGCACCCTGACCCGGCTGCTGCGCGACCGCGCCGACCGGATGCCCGCCTTCGCCGACGTCGACTGGGACCGGGCGCTGGCCTGGCTGCGTACCCGGACCGGCAACGACCTGGCACCCGAGCAGGAACAGGCGGTGCGGCTGGCGCTGACGTCGAAGGTCGCGGTCCTGACCGGTGGTCCCGGCTGCGGCAAGAGCTTCACCGTACGCTCCATCGTCACCCTCGCCGTGGCCAAGAAGGCCAAGGTGACCCTGGTCGCGCCGACCGGCCGGGCGGCGAAACGGCTCGCCGACCTGACCGGGCACCCGGCCGCCACCGTCCACCGGCTGCTCCAGCTCCGGCCCGGTGGCGACCCCAGCTTCGACCGCGACAACCCGCTCGACGTCGACCTGCTGGTCGTCGACGAGGCGTCGATGCTCGACCTGATCCTGGCCAACAAGCTGGTCAGGGCCGTACCGCCCGGGGCGCACCTGCTGCTGGTCGGCGACGTCGACCAGTTGCCGTCGGTCGGCGCCGGCGAGGTGCTGCGCGACCTGCTCGCCGCCGCGCCCGTCCCCCGGGTGCGGCTGACCCAGATCTTCCGCCAGGCGCAGCAGTCCGGCGTTGTCACCAACGCCCACCGGATCAACGCCGGCCGGCCGCCGGTCACCCAGGGGCTGACCGACTTCTTCCTCTTCCCGTGCGACGACACCGAGGCGACCGCGGCCCTGGCCGTCGACGTCGCCTGCGAGCGGATGCCGAAGAAGTTCGGCCTCGACCCGCGCCGCGACATCCAGGTCCTCACCCCGATGCACCGCGGCCCGGCCGGCGCCGGCACCCTCAACGGACTGCTCCAGCAGAAGCTGACCCCGGGCCGCGAGGGACTGCCCGAACGCCGCTCCGGCGGCCGGGTCTTCCGGATCGGCGACAAGGTCACCCAGATCAGAAACAACTACGACAAGGGCGTGGCCGGGGTCTTCAACGGCACCCTCGGCGTCATCACCGCCCTGTCGACCGAGGACCAGACCCTCCAGGTACGCACCGACGAGGACGAACTCGTCGACTACGACTTCGACGAACTCGACGAGCTGTCGCACGCGTACGCGATGACGATCCACCGCTCGCAGGGCTCGGAATACCCGGCGGTCGTCGTACCGCTGACCACCAGCGCGTGGATGATGCTGCAACGCAACCTGCTCTACACCGCCGTCACCCGGGCCCGGAAGATCGTCGTACTGGTCGGGTCGCGGCGGGCGCTCGCCGCCGCCGTGCGCACCGTCGGTGCCGGACGCCGGCACACCGCCCTCGACCACCGGCTCGGCCGTGTTCCGGGCGGTGCCGGCCCCCCGCCGGTCGCCGCGACCCGGGACGCGCTACGTGCCCTGACCCCCTAAGCTGTATCGCACCGATGCGGATGTTCGGGTGTAGAGGGTGGGTGGCAAAGCGGTGGCTGTCGGCAAGGTTCTGCGATTCGACGAGACGCGTGGATATGGGTTCATCGCGCCGGATTCCGGCGGGGAAGACGTCTTCCTGCACGCCAACGACCTGCGGGACGAGAAATACCTGATCCGCCCCGGGGTCGCGGTCGAGTTCGACCTCGAGGAGGGCGAGCGGGGGCTCAAGGCGTCGTCGGTCCGGGTGCTGGACCGCACCCCCCGGCGGCCGGCGGTGGCGAAGACCGTCGAGGCCCGCTTCGCCGGCAAGACGGCGAACGGCGAGGACGACGACGGGCTGTGCGACGTGCTCTCCGCCGACGAGTTCCGCAACGAGCTGACCGAGCTGCTGATCGACGAGGTGCCGTCGCTGACCGGCAGCCAGATCGCGCTGATCCGGCAGCGGGTCACCGGGCTGGCCCAGACGCACGGGTGGGTCGAGTCCTGACCTCGCCGACCACCCCGCCCCCGGCGGGCAAGCTGATGGCCATCAGCGACCTGCACATCGGTTACCAGGAGAACCGGGACCACGTCGCCGGGCTGCGGCCGGAGTCGCCCGCCGACTGGCTGCTCATCGCCGGTGACATCGCCGAGCAGGTCGCCGACGTCGAGTGGACGCTGACCGTGCTGGCCCGGCGCTACGCCAAGGTCGTCTGGGTCCCCGGCAACCACGAGTTGTGGACGCCCCGCGAGGACCCGGTGCAGGCCCGGGGCGTGCAGCGCTACGAGCACCTGGTCGAGCTGTGCCGCCGGCTCGGCGTCGTCACGCCCGAGGACCCGTACCCGATCTGGAACGGGCCCGGTGGCTCGGTGCTGATCGTGCCGATGTTCCTGCTCTACGACTACACATGGCGCCCCGAGCACACCCGCGACAAGCGGGAGTCGCTGGCGTACGCGTACGAGACCGGGATCGTGTGCACCGACGAGGTCATGCTGCACCCCGACCCGTACCCGACGCGGGACGACTGGTGCCGGGCGCGGGTCGACGAGACGCTGCGCCGGCTCGACGAACGCGAGCACCCCGATCTGCCGATCGTGTTCGTCAACCACTATCCGCTGGTCCGCGAGCCGACCCGGATCCTGCGCTACCCGGAGTTCGCCCAGTGGTGCGGCACCGACCTGACCGCCGACTGGCACACCCGATACCGCACCGCCGCGATGGTCTACGGGCACCTGCACATCCCGCGCACCACCTGGCACGACGGGGTGCGCTTCCAGGAGGTGTCGGTCGGCTACCCGCGGGAGTGGAAGCATCGCGGGCCGACCCCGCCGGCGCCGCGCCAGATCCTGCCGTACGAAGGACAGTGACGTGATCGAGCGGATCCTGCCGTCGACCGTGGTGGCCGTCGAGGCGTTCGACGATCCGCCGGGCGTCGTCCTCTTTCCCGAGGAGGAGGCGGCGGTCGCCCGCGCCGTCGACAAGCGGCGGCGGGAGTTCAGCACCGTGCGGCACTGCGCCCGCAGCGCGCTCGCCACCCTCGGGTTGCCGGCGGTGCCGATCGTGCCCGGCGAGCGGGGCGCGCCCGGCTGGCCGGCCGGGGTGCTCGGCAGCATGACGCACTGCGCCGGCTACCGGGCCGCGGTCCTCGCCCGCACCGGGGACGTCGTCTCGGTCGGCATCGACGCCGAACCGCACGAGGCCCTGCCGTCCGGGGTGCTCGACGCGGTCTCGCTCGAGGAGGAGCGCAAGCGCCTCGCCGAACTCGGCGCGGGCCGCCCGGAGGTCTGGTGGGACCGGCTGCTGTTCAGCGCCAAGGAGTCGGTCTACAAGACCTGGTTCCCGCTGACCGGCAGGTGGCTCGGGTTCGAGGAGGCGGAGATCGTGTTCGACGCCGACGCCGAGACGTTCACCGCCCGGCTGCTGGTCCCGGGCCCGGTGGTTGCGGGCGCCCCGGTCAGCGCCTTCACCGGCCGCTACCTGATCTCCGACGGCCTCCTGATCACCGCGATCGTCCTCCCGTAACCCCCGCGTCGGCGCCCCCGCCCCGCGTCGGCGCTGCTCGCGTCGGCGCGACTCGCGGCGCGATCAAGGGGATGCTTCGGGCATTCCGCCCCGATCCGGGGACGACAACTCCTTGATCAGCGCGGCGGTCGGGGCGAGGCGAGTTGCCCGCATTGCATTAAGATGCGTGGATGCGTTTTCGACCTGTAGCGGCCGCCGTGACGGTTTTGGCGGTCACCGGTGCCGCGCTCGCGGTGCCCACCCCCGCCCTCGCCGCCCCGGCGACGCTGAATCCGGCCAGGTTCACCCTCGACCAGGATTTCACCGCCTTCACCCCGGCGCTGGCCGCGCTGGACACCGCGCTGGCCGGGCGGCGGCGCAGCGTCCCGCAGGTGATGGACGCGGCCAACCGGGACCGCACCGCGCTGTGCAACCAGTCGACGTGGCAGGCGCTGCGGGACCGCTCCGGCGCCGACACGATCGGTTTCTGCTGGAACGACGGTGACGACGCCACCGCCCAGTGGTACCCGCAGGGGCTGACCACCACCCGGGAGGCCGTCGACGGCGGCCACTACGCCGGACGCCAACTGGTCGCCTCGGCCGCGTACCACAAGGGGACCGGGGTGACCCTCGACGGGCGCTGCCCGCGCGACCCCGAGGTGCCGCAGTCCGCCCGCCTGCCGATCAAGGGCGTACGACTGTCGCTGGTCGACTGGGACGCAGACTTCGCCAACACCTACCGCCACCTGCTGCTGGTCGAGCCCACCGTGGACAGTGCCGGGCGGGGGACGTACAAGCCGCTGCTGAGCAGCAACGGCGAGTCGCTGCACGCCGGCGGCATCGGCTGGTACGGCCAGCACCTCTACGTCGCCGACACCCGGGGCGGCTTCCGGGTCTTCGACTTCGAACGCGTCTACGAGGTCTCGACCGGGCTGGCCAATGCCGTCGGGCGGCAGTCGGACGGCAGCTACCACGCCTTCGACTACCGCTACGTCATGCCGCAGGTGGGCCGGGTCCGGCCGACCGGCACCAACGACCTGCGGTTCTCGTTCCTGACCGTGGACCGCGGCCCGGCCGCCGCCAACCGGGCCCTGGTCGTCGGCGAGTACGCCGAGGACGCCGCCACCGCCGCGACCGCCTCCCGGCTGGTCCGCTTCCCGCTCGGCGCCGACTCGAAGCTGACGACCGGCGCCGACGGGCGTACGGTCACCGCGACCGCCGCCTGGAACACCGGCTACCGGCAGATGCAGGGCGTCGCGGCGTACAACGGCAAATACTGGTTCGGCAGCAGCAACGGCTGCCGGGGCGGCACCGTGGCGTCGCACTTCGGCACGCTGCGGCACTGGAACAGCGGCACCGGCCGGACCGCGTCGTACACCTGGGCGTTCGGGCCGGAGGACCTGTCGTACTGGTACGACCCCACCGAGGGCGTCGCCGACTACCTGTGGACCCAGACCGAGTACGCCAACCACCGCGTCGTCGTCGCCGTGCCGCAGGCCGACTGGGACTGATCCCTCCGGCTCCGCGCCCGCCTTGGGCGGCACCTTGGCCGAGGCAGGCGCGTCGATCAAGGACAAAGCGTTCCGGGGCGGGCCTCTGGTTGCCGCGTGGTGCCCCTCTTCGGCCGGCGGCGGGATCGTTGGCGTGATCGTCTGCGGCTCAGGCGTTGCGGTCCCGGCGTGTCGAGTGCCGGAACCGCAGACGATCACAGCGGGCCGATGGATGCGGCGCCGACGTAGACGACCGGGCGGGCCGGTCGCCGCCTGCCGCTTCGGCGGAGACCGCCGGGTCGAGGTGGCCCGGCAGGAAGCCGGTTGCCGGGCGTCGAACGTCGGGGCGGGCGTGTCACTGTCGGGCGCCACAGCGAATTCGGCGTATCCACAGCGAAAACGCTGTGGACCCCGACAGTGATCCCGTCCCGCCGTCGCCAGACGCTCACCACCAGCCCATGCCCCCGCCGAGCGGGCGCCCCCGTTCCCGTCCCGGTCGGCTGAACGGGGCCACCCCCTCCCAGTCCGTCGATCGAGGGGATCTGGCGGACATTCCGCCCCGCCGCGACCACGTCTGCTCCTTGATCGACGGGCCAGGCCCATCGCGTCCCCGCCACGTTCTCGCGGTGGTGCGTGGGCAGGGGCGTGGGCCGGGGGCGTGGGCAGGGGTGTGTGTGGGCAGGGGTGTGTGGGCAGGGGGCGTGGGGTCAGTCGGGGGACGGGTGGGTGTGTGCGGTGAACTCGTCGAGCGACGGGCCGTGCAGCACGATGCCGGGTACCGGGTCGCGTAGCGCCGCCCGGACGAGCCGGTCGACCGGCAGCCGCCCCGCGGCGGCGGCCGCGGCCAGCACCACGTTGCCGTACCGCCGCCCGCGCAGCATCGTGCGGGCGGCGACCACGCACACGTCGCCGTAGGCGGCGCGCAGGGTGGCCGCCTGTACCCGGGAGAGGACCAGTGGTGGCAGGTCGGTGACGTTGAGGGTGTAGACGCCGTCGGGCGCCAGTATCCGGCGCAGCCCGGTGGCGAACGAGGCGGTCCCGACCCCGCCGGCCAGCCGGGCACCCCGGTAGACGTCGCCGACGACCAGGTCGAACGGCCCGTCGGCCGACCAGTCGACCACGTCGCGGGCGTGGCCGACGCGTACCCGGACGTCGTGGCCGGCGGGCAGCGGCAGGGCGCGGCCGACCAGTTCGACCAGGGCGGCGTCGCGCTCGACGACGAGTTGCGCCGAGCCGGGGCGGGTGGCGGCGACGTAACGGGGCAGGGTCAGCGCGCCGCCGCCGAGGTGCAGCACCCGCAGCGGCGCGCCGGCCGGGGCGACGGCGTCGACGACCGAGGCGATCCGGCGTACGTAGTCGAAGTGCAGGTAGGTCGGGTCGGTGCGGTCGACGTACGACTGGGGTACGCCGTCGACGAGCAGCGTGACCCCGGTCGGGCGCTGCGGGTCCGGCCGAAGTTCGGCCATCCCGAGGTCGACGACCTGCTCGACGCCGTCCTGTCGGGTCCGGCCCGTCCGTCTTCCCACGACGATGTACGGTAGCCGCCGGCCGGTCAGCGGGTGACGTGGATCGGCACGCTGGTGATCACCAGTCCGGGCCGGCCGCGCAGGGCCCGGCGCAGCCGGCGCGGGGTACCGCCGTGCAGCAGCCGGTGCCACCGCCGGCGTACCACGATCTCCGGCACCACGACCGTCAACGCGACGTCGGGGCGCAGTGCGTGCAGCGCCTCCAGGTAGCCGACGAGGGTGGCGATGACCGCCCGGTACGGCGACACGACGACCTCGAGCCGCAGGTGGTCGCCCCACGCCTGCCATTCGGCGCGGAACCGGTCGGCTTCGCCGTCGTCGGGACCGATGTGTACGGCGAGGCACGGCTGTCCGAGCGAGGCGGCGTACGCCAGTGCCCGCAGGGCGGCCAGATCCAGCCGCAGCACCGGTACGACGACGAGGTGTCGGACCTGCCCCGGAACCTCCTCGGCCTCCGGCCCGGCCGCCCGGTCCGTGGCCGCTGCCCGGCCCGTGGATTCGGCCCGCTCCGTGACCGTGTCCCCGTTGGGGGAGGGGCCCGGCCCGGGCGGTCGCGGTGTCAGCGCGGCCCGTACCGCGTCGTAGTGTGCCCGGATCCGCAGCGCCCCGAGGACCATCAGCGGGATGGCGATCACCACGACCCAGGCGCCCTCGGTGAACTTGGTGACCGCCGCGGTGACCAGCACCAGCGCGCACGCCACCGCGCCGGCGGCGTTGAGGGCCAGTTTGCGGGTCCAGTGCCGCTCCCGGTGCCGCCGCCAGTGCACGACCATGCCGACCTGCGACAGCGTGAAGGCCAGGAACACCCCGACGGCGTACAGCGGGATCAGCGACTCGGTGTGTCCCCGGAAGGCGACGAAGATGAGCGCCGACGTGCCGGCGAGCAGCAGGATGCCGTTGCCGAACGCCAGCCGGTCGTCCATGTGCAGGAAGCGGCGGGGGGCGTAGCCGTCGCGGGCCACGAAGAACAGCAGCCGGGGCAGGTCGTTGAACGCGGTGTTCGCGGCGAACATCAGGATCAACGCGGTGGCCGCCTGGACGAGCAGGTACCAGGGGCCGGTGGGGAACGTGGTGCGGGCGAGTTGCGACAGCAGCGTCTCGTCGGCGCGGGGGACCAGCCCGTTGAGGTGGAACAGCACGATCAGCCCGGCGAACAGTACGACCAGCATGAAGATCATCCAGGTCAGCGTGGTGCGGGCGTTGCGCCACTCGACCGGGCGGAAGATCGGCACCGCGTTGGAGATCGCCTCGATCCCGGTCATCGACGTGGCACCGGACGAGAACGCGCGCAGGACCAGCAGCAGGCCGACCCCTTCGGCGGCGGCGACCGGTGGCGGCGGCACCGGTGTGAAGCCCCGCCCGGCGGCGTCGGCCAGCCCGAACACGACGAGCGCGGCGATCGCGAGGACGAAGATGTAGGTGGGTGCGGCGAACAGGTTGCCGGCGGCGCGGATCCCGCGCAGGTTGCCGGCGACCAGTACGCCGATGAACAGCAGCCCGAGCGGCACGGTGAACGGGGCGAGGGCGGGGACCGCCGAGGTGACCGTGTGCACGCCGGCCGCGACCGACACGGACACGGTCAGGATGTAGTCCGTCATCAGTCCGACGCCGGCGGTGAGGCCGGCCCGGTGGCCGAGGTTGTCGCTGGCGACGAGGTAGGAGCCGGCGCCGTGGGCGTAGGCCGGGATCGTCTGCCGGTAGGAGACCCCGACCACGATCATGAGGCCGATCAGCGCGGCGGCCAGCGGCAGCGACAGGCCGAGGGCGGCGGTGCCGGCGAGCGCCAGCACGGTGAGCATGGCCTCGGGGCCGTACGCGACCGAGGACAGCAGGTCGGAGGAGAGCACCGGCAGCGCCACCAGCTTGCGCATGCGTTCGCGGACGAGGGCGGTGCTGGCCAGCGGCGGGCCGAGGAGGAGCCGGCGGAGGCGGACCAGCGCCCGGCCGGCGGCAGAGTCGGGGGCGGGGGCCGGCGTGGTGGTCACCAGTTCGTCACGTCCGGGGTGGTCCGGTGCGGCCCGGAAGAGCCGGATCGGCGCCAGCCGGGCGAGCCGGGTGGGCCGGGTGTCGGGGGCGAGGCCGAGCGCCGGGTCGACCGGCATGGGGGCGTCGCGGCCGGCCCGGCCGGGGACGGTGGCCGTCCACTGTTCGCCGATGCGGTGCAGGGCGGCCCGTTCGTTGTCGGTCAGGGCGGGAAACTCGGCGTCCGGGTTGAGCGGGCTGGCGGCCGGGGCGTTCCCGTCCCGCCCGTCGCTGCCCATCCGACCGCCCCGCGTCCGTGTCCGCCCGCCGGCGGCTCGCGTACCCACGGACGCGCGGAACACACCGCCGGAACGCGACGGGCCCGCGCCGATCCCCGGCGCGGGCCCGTCGTCGTCCGGCGGTCAGCTCACGGTGATCGTTCCGTTGCCGGAGCGGACGCAGGCGACCGTACGGTTGGCGGTCGCCGCCGCGCCGGAGAGGCACTGCCCGAGTACGGCGTGTCCGGCGGCGTTCGGGTGCCACGACTCCTGGCAGGTCTGGAAGTACGTGACGCAGGCGTTGGCGATCCGCTGGATCGCGATCTTGTCCTTGCCGGAGAGACTGGTGACGAAGGACCCGGTCGGCCCGTCCATCAGCCGGATCGGCGTGGCCAGGGTGCCGGTCGGGCTGCCCGTGTTCTCGCACAGCCGGGCACCGTCGAAGGCCCGCTGCACGTTGAGGTAGACCAGGTCGGCGCCGGGGAACTCGGCCGACAGCGTGGTGTGCGCCGAGCGGACCAGGTTGCCGAGGTTGCCGGAGAAGATGTGGCCGGCGGACAGGCTGGCCCGGTGGATCGGGCAGCCGGCGGCGTACCGGACGGCGCCGAGGTCGCGGAACTTGTCCCGGCTGTCGTCGCGGCCGTCGGCCTTGTGGTAGGCGGCGTTCAGGTCGAACGGCAGCGGGTTGGTGTAGTCCTGGAAGACGACCCGGTGCTGCCCGTCGGCGTCGATCTCGGCGAGCGTGGTGAGCAGGGCCCGGATCGCGGTGGTGGTCTCGGCGCCGGCCGCCGCCATCTGGGCGTCGGTGGCCAGGTCGCCGGAGGCGCAGGGGGCCTGCTCGACCGGGCCGCCGAGGTAGGCCCAGAACTCCCACCAGCCGGTCCAGGCGTCGGCGATGAACCGGTTGGCGCACTTGGTCGCCACGTCGCCGAAGGTGAACGAGCTGTTGTTGGAGCCGAGCCCGATCAGGACCAGGTCGATGTCGTGGGTCTGCCCGACGGCCCGCAGCTGGTCGAGCTGTGACTTGACCGTACGGCCCTTGTCGCGGGTGTTGGACGCGCTGGCGATGTCGTACGGGCGGCCGCCGGAGCAGGCGAGGTTGAACCTGGCCTGGATGCCCGGCAGGTTCGCCTGGTGCAGGGAGGCGTTTGCCGAGCGGTGGCAGAAGTAGGCGTTGCTGTTCGGCGCGGACCAGCCGGGGAAGTTCTGCGCGACGCCGTTGACGTCGGCGACCGGGGCGTAGGCGCCGGCGCCCTCGCCGCTGACGAAGCTGTCGCCGAGCGCGACCGCCGCGGTGGGCAGGCTGGCGACCTGGGCGGGTGCGGCGGACGCGGGTGGACCGCCGACCAGGGCCACCGTGATGAGTATGGCGGCGGCGATCGCTGTGCGACGAAACATCGAGGGATCTCCAATCCAAGCATCGAAACGTGAAAGATTCTCCGCAATCGCGATCAGATCATGCGTGGCGAACATCGTCAATGGCTTGCCGCCGCTGGTAAAGGCGGGTGTCGATGCGGGTCGGTACGGTGCCGGCCAGCCGGGACCGGGGGCTAGGCTGTCCGCCTTCGAATGTGGATGGAGGCCGTGGTGTTCGAGTTCCGGTCCGGTGCCGCCCGCGACAGGTCCCGCTCCGCACCACCGTGGGATCGCCGCCTGCGCACGGCCGCCGCGGTGCTGGCCGTACCGCTGGTGTTCACGGCCTGCGGCACAACGGAGACCGAGCGGCCGGAACCGGCGGAACTGGTGGAGGAGGCCGTCGTGAAGTCCTCCGAATACCACCAGCACCTGCTCGCCGGCGACGTCGTCTACAGCCTGCGGACCACCGGCGACCTCGCCGCGCACGACCTGCCCGGCGGCGCGCAGCGGTGGACCGCGTCGGTCCGCGACCTCACCGGACCGAGCGGATCCTCCAGCGAACTGGCGATGACGGCCCGCGCCGGGCTGCTCGTGGTGACCGGGCCGGAGGGCACGACCGTCCACGACGCCGCCACGGGCCGTACCCTGTGGACCGGCCCGGACCGGTTCGAGCGGTTCACCGCGACGACGGGCCTGGTGTCCGCCCCGATTCCGGCCGACGTCGAGCTCGACAACGACGGGCGCGGAATGCACGCCGTACGGGCGGTCGACCTGGCCACCGGCGCCGAACTCTGGACCTCGCCACCGGTGTACCACTGGGCCCCACCCACCGCAGCCGACGTCGTCGTCGTGTGGACAGAGGACCGGTCGGTCGAAACCCGCGACGCCCGCACCGGCGCGGTCCGGGGCCGCCACGACGCCACCCCGGGCGGGCCGACCCCGATGCCCGTCGTCGGCGCCGGCCTCGTCGCCGTGCAGGAGGACACCGCGGTGACCGGGTACGACCCCGACACCCTCACTGCGCGCTGGCGCACCACCGTGCCGGCGGGCGCGCGGCTCGTCGGCAACTGCGGTACCTACCTGTGCCTGGTCAGCGGCGGCACCGAGACCGGATTCCTCGACGCCGGGACCGGCGGGCCCGTCGGTGGCACGCTCCGGTTCGGTCTGCCGCTCGACTGGTCCGGGCACGTGGTCACCGACCCGGCGGCGACCGGGCAGCGGGCGATCGTCGACCCGCGCACCGGCGACGCCGCCGTCGACCTGACCGACTGGCCGGTGGTGAGCGCGCCGACCCGGACCGTCGCCCCGCTGGTCGCCGCCCGCGACGCCGACCCGGACGGCGGCATGCTCATCGCCGTCGTCCAGCCCGGCGAGACCTCCGCGCGGGAGTTCAAGTCGGTACCGTACAAGCTGGTCGACTGCTATCCCTCGGAGACGCACGTCGCCTGCCGGACCGATGCCGACGAGTTGCGGGTCTGGCGCTACCGCTGATCACTGCCGGTGTCGGCACCGAGATCGACGGAGGTGCGGCGATGACCGTGATCGAACTCGGGCTGCGGGAACACGAGCCGGAGGCCGAGCCGTCCCGGCCCTCGCGTGCGCGGCAGTTCCGCACCGCCCTCGCCGTGGTGGCCGTGCTCCTGGTCGGGCTCGCCGCCGGATCGGCGCCCCCGGTGCGGCCGCGGCTGACCGAGATCGCCGTCGTACCGACCGCCCCGGCCTACCGGCACGTGCTGGCCGACGGCGTGCTGTACAGCCTCGGCGCCCAGTACGGCGAGACGTCACGCACCCTGAGCGCGCACGACCTGCGCGACGGATCCGTACGGTGGCAGGTGCCGGCCGGCGACAACATCCTCGGGCGGGCCGGACTGTGGGTCAACCTGTTCCTCCAGGTCGACGGCGACTGGGTCCTGCTCAACAACGCCGACTCGACGATCGGCGTCGACACCGCCACCGGCCGGACACTGTGGACGGCCCGGCACCGGATCATCCCGACCGGCACCGACGGCATCGGCTACAGCAGCCGGCCGGTGCTGGCGGGCGGGGACGGCGCGCCGGTGGTCGCCCCGATCGGCGACTATCCGGAGGAGGACCTGCGGGTCCTGCTGCGCGGCTTCGACCTGGGCACCGGAACCGAGCTGTGGGTCTCGCCACCGGTCCGGTCCGGGGAGGCCCTGCCCGGCGTGGACGGGGCGCTGCTGGTCGTCACCGCCGAGAACCGGGCGGAGGTGTGGGACGCGCGCACCGGGGCGGCCCGGCAGCGGATCACCGGCCCGGGCGTCCGGACCCGTGCCGTCACCAGCGGTGGCGGGCAGATCTACGTCACCGACGAGACGTCGACCCTGACCGCGTACGCCGCCGACACGCTGGAGCGGCGGTGGCGGGTACCGGTGCCGCACAGCAACGGCGAGGGCATACCCTGCGGCCGGTACGTCTGTTACTGGCAGCCCCCCACCGAAGGACCGGGGCGGGGCAGCACGATCCTCCTCGACGCCGCCGACGGCCGGCCGGTGGGCGCCATGGTGGACGGCTGGCTCGCCGAGGAGAGCGGCGGCCACCTGATCAAGCGCGACGAGAACGGCGTCCCGGTGCACACCGTCGACCCGGCCACCGGCCGTACCCTGATCGACCTGACCGGCTGGCCGGACCCGGTCTGGTCGGACGAGCGGTCACCGCTGCTGCTGAGGCGCAGCGGCGACGGGCCGCGGCAGTGGTTCGGGGTACTCGAGCAGGGCGACACCCGGGTCAGCCTCCTCGGGTCGGTGCCCCACCAGTCCTACCGCTGCCAGTCGTCGGCCACCCACGTCGCCTGCCAGACCGCGCCGGAGGAACTACGCGTCTGGCGCTACCGCTGAGTCCGGCGCCGGTGTCCCACGGCCCGCTACGCTACGCGCCGGCGTTCGTCACGGTCGGGGAGGTTCGGTGTCCACGGTGATCGACCTCGGGGTGCCCGCCCTCGACGGGGAGCGGCCCGCCTCGGCCCGCCGGCCGGCCGCCCACCACCGGCGTACGGTGCTGGCGGGGCTGACCGCGCTGCTGCTCCTGGTGACCGGTGGCGCCGAGCCACCGGCGGAGCCGGCGCTGGTCGAGGTGGCGGTGGTGCCGACCTCGCCGATGCACAACCACACCCTGGCCGGCGACCGCCTCTACAGCGCCGAACTCGACCCGCGCCGCGGCGGGCGCGTCGTCACCGCCTACGAACTGGGCGACGGCGCGGCGCGCTGGACCAATGTGGTCGAACCGCCGGCCGGCGCCGACAGCCTCGGCCTGGACATCGACCTCGCGGTCTGGCCGACGGGTGAGCAGCTCCTGGTCAGCAGCCACGACGGCACCTCCGGGCTCGACCCGGCGACCGGCGAGGTCCGGTGGTCGACTCGGCCGGGCATCCTGGACCACGGCGGTCACGGGGTGGGGCTCAGCCTGGCACCGCCCACCGACCCGGCGGTCGCCCCCGGCGACGGCCGGGGGCAGGTGCTGCGCGGTGTCGACCTGGTGACCGGGGCGGAACTGTGGACGTCGGGACCGATCGGGTCCGGCCGGTTCCTCACCGGCGCGACCGGGGCGCTTCTTGTCGTCGAGACCGTCGACCAGGGCGTCGAGGTCCGCGATCCACGCACCGGAACGGTCCGGGCCGCGCTGGGTGCCGAGCCGGGACGATGGCGAAGCGTCGCCGGCAACGTCGACGACCTGCTCATCGTCGTCTTCCTCGGCGAGGTCACCGGGCACGCGGTCGACACCCTCGACACCCGCTGGAGCTTCACGTCGCCGTCCGGACGGGGTGTGACGGCGGCCTGCGGCCCCCACGTCTGCGTCCGCGGCGACGGCCGGCTGACGCTGGTCGACGCCGCCGACGGCACGGTCCTCGGCGCCATCCCGCGGACCGGCAGCCCCCGGTACCGGGCCGGCCACCTGCTGATCCGCGACGGGGCGGGAGACGGCGGGACCATGCGTTCCCTCGCCCCGGACGGCCGTACGCTGATCGAGATGCCCGGCTGGGTGGAACTGGCCGAGTCGCCGGAGACGGCACCGGCGATCCTGATCCGCCGGGACGGCGACGGGCAGCGCTCGTCGTTCGCGCTGCTCGAACCCGGCGCGACCACCCTGCGCTTCCTCGGTACGGTCCCGTACCCGGTAAACGACTGCCGGTCGACCCCGACCCACATCGTCTGCCAGGTCGGTCCCGACCGGCTGCGCGTCTGGCGCTACCGCTGAACCCGCCGCCGGGCGGATCCGCGCGGAACGGCGCGATCATGCCGACGGGTCGGGCAGGGTGGCAGGCGGGGGAGGGGCGACGCCCGGCTCGGGAGACCGGACGACGCGATGACGGAAGCAGGCGACGACCGGCCGAGGGCGTCGGTGACCCACCTCGCGGTCATCGCCTCCTTCGGCCTGGTCGCCGGGGTGGTGGCGGCGGTGCTCCACTCGCCGCTGCCCGCCCCGCTCGTCGGCTGGGACGTGACCGCCGCCGTCTACCTGATCTGGGTCTGGTCCGCGATCTGGCGGATGGACGCGGCGAAGACCGCCCGGTTGGCGTTGCGTGAGGATCCGAGCCGGGGCGTCACCGACGTGCTGCTGCTCGCCGCCTGTGTCGCCAGCCTGGTCGCGGTCGGGTTCGTGCTGGTCGGCGCGAGTGCCCGCGACGGCCGGCTCACCAACCCGTACGTCGCGGCCGGGGTCGGCAGCGTCGTGCTGTCCTGGGCCGTCGTGCACACCGTCTTCACCGCCCGCTACGCCCGTCTCTACTACACGGGGCCGGACGGCGGCATCGACTTCCATCAGCGGGAGGCGCCCCGCTACGCCGACTTCGCCTACGTCGCCTTCACCATCGGCGTGACCTTCCAGGTGTCCGACACCAACATCACCGACAGCGAGATACGTGCCACGGCGCTGCGGCACGCGCTGCTGTCGTACCTGTTCGGGGCGGTGATCATCGCGGCGGCGATCAATCTGATCGCCGGCCTGGCCCGGTGAGGCCGTCGGCCGCGCGGTGCCCGGCGGGCCTGCCGCGATCGGCTAGGCTCGGCGCTGCCCCGACGCGGACGCCCAGGTCATCGGCACAGGTGACGGTGCGGGCCGGCGCGGCGGGGTGGCCGGCGCCGGTCGGAGCCGCCGGCCGGCGGGACGACCGGAGAGGGCTACGTGACCGACGACCGATGGGCCACGCGGGACGATCCATGGGCGGATCGGGGGCCGCAGACCTGGGACCCGGGCACCGACGACCGTACGCCGCGCCAGCGTCGCGCCGAGCCGCCGCCGGTCGCCGCGCTGGCCGGTGAGCCGGCCGGACCGGGCTGGCCGCAGCCCGCGGCGCCCCCCGCGGACGGCGGACACCCACATCCGCCGGCCGGCCATCCCGCCCCGTCGGACCGGTCCGGTCCGCCGGTGGTCGAGGACCGGCAGCCGGTTCCGGCCGGTGGTGGTCAGCCCGACGCGCCGGCGCCGGTCGGTCACCACCACCACGGACCGGCCGGGCCGGCGTCGGCACACACCCGCCGGGCGGTCTTCGCCATCCTGATCCCGGCGGCCGTGGCGACCCTGGTCGGGCTGCTCGTGCTCTGGCCGGGCGACCGGGCCACGCCGGCCGCCGCCGATCCGACCGAACGGGCGTACGGCGAGGTCGTGCGGGTGGTCGAGGAGCCGTGCCCGGAGGGCGACCCGTCGGTCGGCGAGTCGACCGAGGACCCCGGCGGGCTCGCCGGCTGGCCCTGCGGCACCGCCGACGTACGGGTCACCGAGGGTGCCGGCACCGGCCAGACCGCCACCGTCGAGCTGCCCCGTGGACCGGGTGCGCCCAGCGTGGCCGTCGGTGACGACGTCGTGCTGCTGGTGCTGGAGGGGATGGTGCCGGGCAGCGTCGCCTACACCATCACCGACCACCAGCGGGGCCAGCCGATGATCTGGCTGGTCGCCCTGACCGCCGCCGTGATCATCGGATTCGGGCGCTGGCGGGGGGTCAGCGCCATCGCCGGGCTCGTGGTCAGTTTCGCCGTCCTGCTGCTGTTCGTCATCCCGGCGATCCTGGCCGGCTCGTCGCCACTGCTGGTCGCGGTCGTCGGCGCCGCGACGATCATGTTCGCGGTGCTCTACCTGACCCACGGCACCAGCGTGCACACCTCGGTGGCGATCCTCGGTACGCTAGCCGCCCTCGTGCTGACCGGACTGCTCGGCGCCGGCTTCACCGCGCTGACCCAGCTGACCGGGATCGGCAGCGAGGAGAGCGCCTACCTCGCGGTGATGCAGGGCAACGTCGACATGCGCGGTCTGCTGCTGGCCGGCATCATCATCGGCGCGCTGGGCGCCCTGGACGACGTGACCGTCACCCAGGCGATGACGGTCGCCGAGCTGTCCCGGCACCCGATGTCCCGGCGGGACCTGTACCGGGCGGCGGCCCGGGTCGGGCGGTCGCACGTCGGGTCCGCGGTCAACACGCTGGTGCTCGCGTACGCCGGCGCGTCCCTGCCGCTGATGCTGCTGATCGCCGCCGGTGGCCAGGACCTGGGCAACCTGCTCACCAGCGAGTTCCTCGCCGAGGAGATCGTCCGCAGCGCGGTCGGCACGATCGGCCTGGTGGCCGCGGTGCCGATCACGACCGTGCTGGCGGTGCTGGTGGCCGAGTCCCGTCGTACGAAGGCCACCACCGCCGCCGGCTGAGTCGCCACCGCCTGAGCGCCAGCGGGCCGTCCGGACGTGACGGCCCGCTGGCGCCCGTCGTCGTGCGGGGCGCCGGGCGGAGCGCCGTGTCTGTCGACAGTGGTCGGTCGGCGTGTCGATGACGGCCGATCAGGGGTGGCAGCGCGCGGAGGGTCCGGGCACACTGCCGAGTGCTTTCGTCCGGTGCTGGCAAAGATCGTTTACGGGCGTACGTCAATCCTCCGGACACCTTTTGTTTCTTTCCAGAAGGAAGCAATCGGAGTCCGGGCGGGGCGGTCATCAACGCCGTCTGCCGCCCGGCATCCCCCGGAGTGCGACGTTCGTCCTGTTCAGTAGCGTGGCACCGGCCGTTCGAGATCAACCCGTGACTTGACGTCCATAGTTCGTTCGCCGTAGGAAGAAAGTGTGACCGACGTGGTGACTCCACCAAGCAGCCCCGTGAGCCGGGAACGGGCGCGTGAGATCAAGCGGATTTCCGTGATCTCCACCGCCCGGCAGGTGCGCGTGCTCTCCCGTGCGGAACTGACCGAGCTGACCGGGCTCAGCCCGGCCACGCTGACCCCGCTCGTCCGCGAGCTGATCGCCGAGGGCTACCTCGTCGAACGGGGCACCGCCGCGTCGCGGTCGGGCCGGCCCCGGACCATGCTCGAATTCAACCCGCGCGCCGAACTCGTCGCCGCCGTGTCACTGGAGTCCTCCCGGATAAGTTGCGAGATCGCCGACAGCGACGGCGCGGTCATCGCCCACCGCACCGCCCGGCTCGGCGCCGACGTCGTCGAGACCGTCTGCGCGTTCGTACCCGAACTGGTCGGCGCGGCGCTGCCGTCGCTGCGTGGCGTCGCCATCGCCGCGCCCGGCGTCTCCTCCGACGGCGGGGTCCGGCTCGCCCCGTCGGTCGGTCTGGTCGAGGACCGGCCGATAGGAGAATCGGTACGACAGCGGCTCGGCGTGCCGGTCGTCGTCGACAACGACGTCAACCTGATGGCCGCCGGCGAACACGCCGCCGGCGCCGGGGCCGACGTCGACGACCTGCTGCTGCTGCACGTCGCCGACGGGGTCGGCGCCGGCCTCATCCTCGACGGGCGGGTCCGCCGGGGCGCCGCCGGTGCCGCCGGCGAGGTCGGGTTCCTGCCGCTGGACGGCGAGGAGCGCGGCTTCGACGGCGTCGGCCCGTTCGAGGCCCGTTGGTCGGAGAACGCCATCGCCGAGCGGGTCGTGGCGTTGCGTCCCGGTCGCCGTCCGGCCGAGGCCGTGCGTACCCTCGTCGAACTGGCCGGCAGCGAGCCGGCCGCGGCCGACTACCTGGCCGAGGTCCTCGAGGCCTGGGCCCGCCTGATCGTCTCCTGCGTCTGCGTGGTCGACCCCGGCCGGGTGCTGCTCAGCGGCGCCGCGGCACAGCTCGACGACGCCGCGCTCGACCGCCTGCAGGACCTTGTCGCCACCCGTGCCCCCGCGGCGACCGACGTGCGCCGGGCCGTGCTCGGCGACCGGGCGGTCCTGCACGGCGCGGTCAGCTACGCGCTGTCCGCCGCCGCCACCCACCAGTCCTCCCCGTCGTAGTTCCCATCCCCGCTAGTTCCCTTCACCGGAGGTTCCCATGAGACGTCGCCTAGCTCTGGCCGGCGCGCTCGCCGCGCTCATGACCGTCACCACGGCATGTGGCGGAGGCGGTGACGACACGTCGTCGTCGTCCGAATCGGTCGAGAACATCGTCATCTACACCGCCCGTGACAAAAAGGTCACCGACTTCGTCATCGAGAAGTTCACCGCGGCCAACCCCGAATACCAGGGCAAGGTCGAGGTCCTGAACATGGGCGCCCAGGAGATCCTGGAGCGGGTCCGCGCCGAGAAGGCCAACCCGCAGGCGGACGTCTGGTGGGGCGGCACCCAGCAGGGCCTGTCGGCCGGCGCGGGCGAGGACCTGCTCGCCCCCTGGCAGCCCACCTTCGCGCAGGGCATGGACGCCAACTACAAGGACGCCGAGAACCGCTGGTTCGGCGAGATCCTGCTGCCGCAGGTCATCGTCTACAACAACAAGGCGGTCACCCCGGAGCAGGCGCCGAAGGACTGGGACGACCTGATCACCCCGGCCTGGAAAGACAAGATCATCATCCGGGACGTGCCGGCCTCGGGCGGCATGCGCTCCATCTACTCGTCGATGATCCAGCGGTTCTCGCCGGACGGCTCCAACCCGCAGCCCGGCTTCGACTGGCTGCTCAAGCTCGACGCCAACACCGCCGACTACGCCGCCAACCCGGCCGACCTCTACCTGAAGCTCTCCCGCGAGCAGGGCGTGGTCAGCGCCTGGAACCTCCAGGACGTGCTGCTCCAGGCCAACCAGTCGAACATGCCGTTCGGCTACGTGATGCCGGCCTCCGGCGCGCCGATCCTCGTCGACGGCGTCGCCGCGGTCAAGGGCGGCAACAGCACCGGGGCCCAGAAGTTCCTCGAGTTCATCTACGAGGACGGCCTGCGCGCCGACCTGGCCCGTGACTACTTCCAGATCCCGGCCGTCGAGATCGCCGAGCAGCCGCAGTGGCTGACCGAGCTCGACCTCAAGCCGATGAACGTGGACTGGTCCGTGGTCGCCGCGAAGGAAACCGAGTGGATCAACCACTGGAACGCGGAGATCAAGAACAAGGGCTGACGACCGGTACGCGGCCGGGCCCGGCACCGGCCCGGCCGCGCACCACCCGCGCCCGCTCCCATCGCGGGGCCCCCACGCACATTCCGAAAGGCACATCATGATCGATGTCACGCTCGAGTCGGTGAGCAAGCGCTTCGCGCGCGGCGGCGACGTGGCGGCGGTCGACGACGTCGACCTGACCATCGCGGCCGGCGAGTTCTTCACCCTGCTCGGACCCAGTGGCTGCGGCAAGACCACCACGCTGCGGATGGTCGCCGGCTTCTACTTCCCGACCTCGGGACACATCCGCTTCGGCGGCGAGGACGTCACCCGCCGGCCGCCGAACAAGCGTGACACCGGCATGGTCTTCCAGAACTACGCGCTCTTCCCGCACATGTCCGTGGCCCAGAACGTCGCGTACGGCCTCAAGATCCGCAAGGTGGGCCGGGCCGAGTCCGCCCGCCGCGTCGACGAGGCACTGGCCCAGGTGCACCTGGGCGGCTACGGCACCCGCCGCATCGACGAGCTCTCCGGTGGCCAGCAGCAGCGGGTCGCGCTGGCCCGCGCCCTGGTCATCCGGCCGCGTACCCTGCTGCTCGACGAGCCGCTGTCCAACCTGGACGCGAAGCTGCGCGAGGAGACCCGCGCCGAGATCCGCCGCATCCAGCGCGACGCCGGCCTCACCTCCATCTACGTCACCCACGACCAGGCCGAGGCGATGGCCATGTCGGACCGCATCGCGGTGATGGAGTCCGGCAGGGTCCGCCAGGTCGGCAGCCCGCAGGAGATCTACCACCGGCCGGCGACCACTTTCGTGGCGCGCTTCATCGGCCGCAGCAACGTGCTGTCCCTGCCGGTCCTCGGCGCCACCGACACCACCGTCGACGTCGGCCTGCCCGGCGGCGGGCGGGCCACCGCCAAGGCACCCGATGGCCACGGGCTCACCGAGAACGACACCGCCCTGGTCTCCATCCGCCCCGAACACGTCGCGCTCGCCCGCCCCGGCGACAAGGACACCCTGCCCGGCCAGGTAACCGACGTCGAGTTCACCGGCATGTCGACGAACCTGACCCTCGACGTCGCCGGCACCACGGTCAACGTGTCGGCCATCGACGTACCCGCCACCGTCGCGATCGGCGACCGCCTCGAGGTACGGCTGCCCGCCGACCGCATGTGGGTGGTGCGCCCGTGAGCTCGACCACCCTCGGCGCCCGTGCCGCCGTCCTCACCGGGCGGCTGCGCGGCGGATCCAGCGCCGGCTGGTTCCCGTACCTGCTGGTCCTGCCGCTGGCCCTGGTCCTGTGGGGCTACGTCGTGCAGCCGATGCTCGCCACCTTCGGGGAGAGCGTCGCCGAGGACGGCGCCGGCAACTACCTCAGCTTCCTGGGCAGCGCGGGCGTCGCCCGCGCCTCGCTGTTCACCTCGCTCGCCATCTCCGCCGCCAGCGTCCTGCTCTGCGGCATCGTCGGCGTCGGCATGGCGTTCCTGCTCAAGCGGTTCACCTTCCCCGGCCGGCGGCTCATCGAGGCGATCATCCTGGTGCCGGCCGCGCTGCCGCCGCTGATCGGCGCGATCTCGTTCCAGCTCCTCTACAGCGAGACCGGCATCCTGCCGCGCGGCCTCCAACAGCTCTTCGGCACCGCGAGCCCGCTGCTGGCCTTCGACGGCATCGCCGGCGTGCTCGTGGTGCACACCTTCACCATGTACCCGTTCTTCTACCTCGCCGCGTCCGCCGCCCTGGCCGGCATGGACCCGTCGGTCGAGGAGGCCGCGTACAACCTCGGTGCCAGCCGGGTGCGGGTGTGGCGCACCGTCCTGCTGCCGATGCTGACCCCGGCCCTGGTCAGCGGCTCGCTGCTGGTCTTCATGACGTCGCTGGCGTCGTACACCGCCCCGCTGCTGTTCGGCGTCGACCAGACGATGACGATGCAGATCTACATCAACCGCACCAACGGCGACCTGCCGATGGCGTCCACGTACGCCTCGGTGCTCGGCATCGTCTCGATCGTCTTCCTGCTCGGCATGCGCTGGTACGAGGGGCGGCGCAGCTACCGCTCGATGTCCAAGGGCATCGCCGCCCACCGCCGCGAGATCACCAACCCGTTCGGCCGCTGGCTGGCGCTGGTCGGCTCGCTGCTGGCCACCGTCGTCCTGCTCGCCCCGGTCGCCACGATCGCGCTGGTCGCCTTCTCCCAGGACGGCTCGTGGACCACCGAGGTGATCCCGAGCGTCTACACCACCGAGAACTTCGTCGCGATCTTCACCGAGCCGCGGTCGTTCCAGCCGATCCTCAACTCGTTGCAGATGAGCGCGCTGGCCACGGTCGGCTGCATCGTCATCGGCGTACTCACCGCGTACGCCGTACGGCGGCTGAAGTTCTTCGGCCGCGGCCTGCTCGACGTCGCCGTCATGATCGCCTGGGCGCTGCCCGGCACCGTCGTGGCGATCAACCTGATCTCGGCGTTCAGCACCGGCAACGCGTTCAGCCTCGGCCAGGTCCTCGTCGGCACCTTCTGGATCGTGCCGCTGGCCTACTTCGTCCGGTTCCTGCCGCTGGTGTTCCGGTCCAGTTCGGCCGCGCTGGCCCAGCTCGACCCGAGCATGGAGGAGGCCGCCCGCAACCTCGGCGCCACCTGGTGGCGGGCGTTCCGCACGGTCACCCTGCGGCTGATGCTGCCCGGCGTGTTCGCCGGTGCCCTGCTGGCCTTCGTGCACGGCGTCGGCGAGTTCGTCGCCTCGGTGCTGATCTACACCTCCAGCACCACGCCGATCTCGGTGGCGATCAACAACCGGATGTACTCGTTCGAGATGGGCACCGCCGCCGCGTACGGCATGCTCCAGGTCGCCCTGATCTTCGTGGTGATGCTGGTCGCCGGCCGGCTGGAGAACGGCGGCCGGCGCACCTCCCGGGAGGCGACGCAATGGGTGAACTGATCCACGCCAGCCGGGTGCCCGGCGGCGAACTCGCCGACGTGGCCGCCACTGCCGACTTCGCCGTACTGCCGGTCGGCGCGGTCGAGTGGCACGGGCCGCACCTGCCGCTCGGCACCGACCTGATCCTCGCCGAGGGCTTCGCGAGGAGCACCGGCGGCGACGGCCGGCGCGGGGTGCTGTTCCCGGCGGTGCCGTACACCGCCTGCCCCGGCCAGACCCGGCCCTGGCCCGGCACGATCGCGATCCGGCCGGAGATCGCGGTGGCCTACCTGTGCGACGTGCTGGAGGGCATCGTCGCCGCCGGGTTCCCCCGGGTCCTGGTCGTCAACGGGCACGACGCCAACATGTCGACGGTGCGGGCGGCGATGGAATGGGTGTCCGGCCGGCGCCGGGCCAGCCTGCTGCTGGCCAACTGGTTCCAGCTGGTCACCCCGGCGGAGACCACGCAGATCTACGGCGAGTTGCCGGCCCGCGGGCACGGCGGCGCGTACGAGACGTCGGCGGTGCTCGGCTTCGACCCCGACGCGGTACGCCCCGACTCCGTCACCGACCTGCCGCCCCGGCCGAAACTGGCCACCGCCCACCCGTACGTGCTGATCGAGTCCCGCCCCAACCCGTGGGAGGGCTGGTCCGGCCACATCTCGCTGGCGACCCCGGCGACCGGCGACCGGGTGCGGGAACTCGCCGCCACCCGGCTGACCGAGCTGATCGACGCCTGGCTGGCCGCCCCGCTGCCGGCCGAACCCGACGCCACCCGGCTGACCGAATCCGGGCCACGATGAGTTCCGTCCGAAGCCGGGAACGGGCGATCGACGTAGTCGATTTCCATCTCCACCTCGGTATCCAGGACGACCCGGTCATCCGCTCCTGTGAGGACGCCGCCGGCATGCACCCCGGCGGCGAGCACGAGCGGTCGGTCCGCGCCGCCGCCAACGCCCCGTACGCGGCGGCGTGGCGGCGGGCGTGGGCGTTCCCGGACCCGGAGCCGCCCGCCGACCGGCTGGCGGAGGCCGACCGGTGGGCGGACGAGCTGCGCGCCCAGGGCGTACGCCGGGCGGTGTTCGTCACCGGCGGCGGCAACGACGCGCTCGCCGACGCCGTCGACCGGCACCCGGACCTGTTCCTCGGCTTCGCCCACCACGACCCGTTCGCGCCCGACGCGGCCGCCGAGCTGGAGCGGGCGGTGACCGTACGCGGGCTGCGCGGCCTGAAGCTGTTCGCGCCGCTGCTGCGCGGCCCGCTGGACCACCCGGACCTGGATCCGGTGTGGCGTACGGCGGACCGGCTGCGGGTGCCGGTCCTGGTGCACGTCGGCCACTACGGCAGCGCCGGCGGGTTGTCGTCGAGCCCGCACGACAGCCCGAACCACCTGGCCCGGGTCGCCCGGCGGTTCCCGGAACTGCCGTTCGTGGTGCCGCACTTCGGGGTCCAGCACGTGCAGGAACTGCTCTTCGCCTGCTGGAGCAGCCCGAACATCCACGTCGACACGTCGGGTTCCAACCAGTGGGTGCGCTGGATGCCGTACCGGCTCACGCTCGACGACCTGTTCCGCCGCTGCTACGAGACGATCGGCCCGGGGCGGATCGTGTTCGGCAGCGACTCGTCGTGGTTCCCGCGCGGCTACGTCGGCCGCTACCTCGACGACCAGTTACGCATCTGCCGGGAGATGGGGATGCCCGAGTCCGACCTGCAAGCGATCTTCGCCGGAAACGCCGTACGGCTGCTGGGTCTGCCGACCTAGCCAGCGACCGCCGGGTCCGCCCGGCGCGACGAACGAGGGATTTGTCATGAGCCTCAACACCTACCAGCAGCACCATCTGCGTGTCGCGTTCGAGCACCACGCGAGTCACCTCTTCGGTCCGATGGTGCGGGCCAGCCAGGCGCACGTGGTCATGCTCGCCGAGCGGGAGCTGATCCCGGCGGACCGGGCGGCCCTGCTGTTGCGCGGCCTCGGAGAGCTGCGCGGCGACGGCGGGGAGCCGCTGGTGTTCGACGGCAGTGTCGAGGACGTCTACTTCACCGTGGAGAAGCGGCTGGCCGCCGCCTGCGGCATCCCGACGTCACAGCTCGACGTGCAGATGGCCCGCAGCCGCAACGACCTGGACGCCGGGGTGTTCCGGATGGTGCTGCGCGAGCAGCTGCTGCGGGTCGTCGACCGGCTGCTGGCCACCGGGGTGACGGCGCTGGAGCGCGCCGACCGCTACGCCGACGTGGTGATCACCGGCTACACGCACCGCCGGCCGGCGCAGCCGACCACGATCGGGCACGCGCTGGCCGGGTACGCCGAGGCGCTGGCCGGCCAGGCGGTCGCCTACGCCGACCTGCTCGACCAGATGAACCGCTCGCCGCTGGGCTCGTGCGCGTTCGCCGGCACCGACCTGCCGATCGACCCGCCCCGGCTCGCCGAGCTGCTCGGTTTCGACGGGCTGGTGACCAACTCGTACGAGGCGGTGGCCGGCGCCGACCACCTGGTGCGGGTCGCCACCCTCAACGCGCAGGCGCTGGCGACCGGGGCCCGGCTGGCCCGTACGTTGATGGACTGGCTGAGCTGGCGCTGGGTGAACACCCCGGAGGGCTTCACCCAGGGCAGCAGCATCATGCCGCAGAAGCGCAACCCGGTGGTGCTGGAACACCTGGTGTCGATGGCCGGTGCCGCGGCGGGCGACGCCGCGTCGGTGCTCAACAACGTCGGCGCCGCCTGGTGGGAGGACTCCAACAACGCGACCACCGACGTGCAGACCCGGCTGTGGGACAGCGACGACCGCACCGAGCGGTTCTTCGCCCTGCTCGGCGGCTTCCTGGCCGAGCTGACCCCGCTGGAGCCGCCGGCACCGGCGGAGATCGTCGCGTCGGGCGCGACGACCACGGCCGCCGCGGACGCGCTCACCCGGCACGGGGTGCCGTTCCGGGCCGCGCACTCGGTGGTGGGCCGGTTGATCCGCGGCGGCGGCCCGGACACCTGGACCCCGGAGCAGGTGCGGGCGGCGGCGGCCGACGTCGGGGTGCCCGAACCGCTGGACGACGGCGCGGTCGCCGACCTGATCGCCGCCGCCGTACGCCCCGAACTGGTCCTCGACCGGGCCCAGGCCGACGGTCCCGGCGTCGCCGCCGTACGCGCCCAGGTGGCCGAGGTCCGTACGACGCTCGATGACGTGTCGGCGCGGGTGGCCGGGCTGCGGGAGCGGCTGGCCCGGGCCGACGAGGCGCTGGACGCGGCCGTGGCCGGACGGGTGGGCCGGTGACCGTCCACAGTGGCCCTGTCGTCGACAGTCGGCCGGAGCCGGTGCGCCCCGACGCGCGACGGCTGCTCGGCATCGACTTCGGCGGCACCAAGATGGCGGTCGCGGTCGCCGACGCCCAGGGCCGGATCCTGCGCTCGCAGCGGGTGCCGACGCATGCCGGGCGGGGCGCCGCGCAGGCGCTGGACCGGGCGCTGGAGCTGGCCGGCCGGCTCGTCTCGGACGTCGGCGGCTCGCTGGCCGCGGCCGGGATCGCGTCGCCCGGCGTGGTCCGTGACGACGGCATCGACCTGGCCCCGAACGTGCCGGGCTGGGAGCGGCTGCGGCTGGCCGACGCGGTCCGCGCCGCGCTGCCGGTCTCCCTGGTCGAGGTCGGCAACGACCTCAACGCCGCCGCCCTGGCCGAGTTGCGCCTCGGCGCGCTGCGCGACGCCGACCCCGGGCTCGTGGTCGGCCTGGGCACCGGTGTCGCGACGGCGCTGACCGTCGCCGGGACCGTGGTCGCCGGGCACCGGGGCGCGGCGGGCGAGATCGCGTACGCCGTCACCGGCGCCGACTGGCCCGCCGACCCGCACGACGTGATGCTGGAGGCGGTCTTCTCCGGCCGGGCCCTCGATCTGCTCGCCGCCGATCTCGGGCTGACCGGCGGGGCCGAGGAGTTGTGCCGGCATGCCGAGCGTCCGGGGCCGGCCCGGGTCGCGCTGCTCGCCCGGGTCGACGAGTTGGCCCGCCATTTGGCCACCTGCTGCCTGCTGGTCGACCCGCGGCGGGTCGTGCTGGTCGGGGGAGTGGCCCGCAACGACCTGGTCCGCGAACTGCTCGCCGAACGGCTGACGGCGGTGCTGCCGCACCGGCCGGACGTGGTCCTGTCGACGTTCGCCGACGACGCGGCGCTGCTGGGCGCGGTGACGATGGCCGGCGAGGCGCTGGCCGCGCACCACTGACGCCGGAAACCGGCGGGGCACCGACCCCCGCACAGCACACGGGCGCGGCACCGAACCGGTGCCGCGCCCGTGGCGGTATGGGGTGGATCAGATGTTGTTGATGATCGACATCGAGGCCTCGTGCTGGGTGGCCAGCATGTCCGAGACCGCGGCGGCGTCGTAGTACCCGCCGGACTCCACCGGCGCGCTGTCCGACGAGTAGTCCGCCGTGTAGTCCGGGGCGGCCTCGGTGGTCGGCTCGGTCGGCGCGACGTCGTAGGTGCCGACGCCCTCCTCCCAGACCTGCTCGGCGACGCCGTCGCCGTCCTGGTCGTAGGTCATGACGTCGATCAGGCCGTCACCGTCGGTGTCGGCGCCGGCGATGATCCCGCCGTCCGGCAACTGCTCGTACGCGACGATGTCCTCGACGCCGTCACCGTTGACGTCCTCCATGAAGACCTCGGACATATCACTTTCTCCTTTTTCGGTTCCCGCTCTGTGTTGACGGCAACGCTAGGTCATGATCCGTCGGTTGGACTCCCACTTTGATGCCAACCCGACAGCAGCGGTTCCCGCCCGCTACCAGCGATTCGCGGGCCGGGCGGACGTCGCGGCCCGGCGCGGCGATGCCGCCGGTTCGGCCGCCTGATCTTCGCCGGCTGGGCCACGATGGCCCCAGGGGGTGGTGAGATGACGAACGCGATGGGCGTGGCCGTCCTGGACCTGGTCAAGCGGGCGGTCGGCGAGACGACGGCGGGCACGGTGTTCGGTGAGCCGGTCACCCGCGGTGACGTCACCGTGATCCCGGTGGCCCGGGTCAAGGGGCACGGGGGTGGTGGCGGTGGCGGCGGCAACGCCGATCCCGCGGCCGCCGGTCAGGCCAAGCAGGGCAACGGGTCGGGGGGCGGGCCGGCGGCGCACGCGGGCGGTGGCTCGGGTGCCGGGATGCGGTTGTCGGCACGCCCGATCGGGGTGTTCGTGCTGCGGGACGGCCGGGTCCGCTGGCATCCGGCGCTCGACCTGAACAAGGTGATCCTCGGCGGCCAGATCGTCATGGTGGTGGCGTTGCTGACCGTACGGGCGGTCGTGCGGGCCCGGCACTCCTAGCACATCGAGGGGGCGTGGCGGCGCCCTGCCGACCACCGGTGTGCTGTGACGTTGGTTATCAACCGGGGATCCGGGTAGCCGACGGCGGCGGCCGCGACCTAGCGTTCGCGGTGAACGGCATTCACTTTAGGCAGTCCGTGCCATCACACTCTCATCGCGACCGGGGGACGGGGCGTGTTCGCTTCCTGGGGATCATTCACCTACCGCCTGCGCTGGACCGTCCTCGCGGTCGTCGCCGTGGCGGTCGTCGGGTCCGGCATCTGGGGGCTCGGGGTCTTCAACCAGCTCACCGAGGGCGGCTACATCGACCCGGGCAGCGAGTCGGCCAAGGCCGCCGCCGCGGTCGAGTCGGCGCTCGGCCCGCAGGGCGGCGACGTCGTGGCCATCTACACCCCGGAGTCCGGCACCGTCGACGACCCCGGCCTGGCCCAGCGGGTGACCGCCCGGCTCGACGCGCTGCCCGACTCGGCGGTGCTCGGTGTCAGCAGCTACTGGCAGACCGGCGCTCCGCAACTGGCCACCCCCGACAAGACCAGCGCACTGGCCGTCATCACCCTCGCCGGCGACGACGAGAACGCCAAGCTCGAGTCCTACCGGGCCATCAAGGACGAACTGGCGGTCGACGGGGCCAGGACGCAGATCGCCGGCAGCGGGCCGTTGCAGGACTCGACCTCCAACCGGTCCAAGACCGACCTCACCCGCGCCGAACTCGTCTCGCTGCCGATCGTGCTGATCCTGCTCGTCCTGATCTTCGGCTCGCTCGTCGCCGCCTCGCTGCCGGTGCTGGTCGGCGGCCTGGCCGTGCTCGGCTCGCTCGGCGTCCTGCACGTCGTGGCCCTGACCACCGAGGTCAACTCGTTCGCGGTCAACGTCGCCAGCCTGCTCGGCCTCGGCATGGCGATCGACTACGGCCTGTTCATGGTCGGGCGGTTCCGCGAGGAGATGGCCGCCGGCCGCTCGCCCGAGGTCGCCGTACGGCACACCGTGGCCACCGCCGGCCGTACCGTGATGTTCTCCGCGACCCTGCTGATCATCGCGCTCGCCGGCCTGCTGCTCTTCCCGCAGGGCTTCCTCAAGTCGCTGTCGTACGGCGGCATGGCGGCCGTCGCGCTCGCCGCGGTCGTCTCGCTGACCCTGCTGCCCGCCCTGCTGGGCATCCTCGGCCCGCGCGTCGACAAGCTCGCCGTACGGCTGCCCCGGCGCCGGGCGGCGGCCGGCGGAGGCGGCTGGGCCCGGCTGGCCGCCGTCGTCATGCGCCGCCCGATCCTGGTCGCCGCCCCGATCCTCGCCGTCCTGGTGCTGCTCGCGCTGCCGATCGGCCAGGTCCGGTTCGGCGAGGTCGACGAGCGGGTGCTGCCGGCCAGCGACCCGGCCCGGCAGGCGATCGAGACGCTGAAGACCGAATTCCCGGCGATGAGCGGCAACGGCGTACAGGTGGTGCTGCGCGGCACCGGCGGCACCGCCCCCGACCAGGCCGCGACGCAGGCGTTCGCCGGCCAGGTCGGCGCCGTCCCGGGCGTCGAGGCGGTCAACCCCGGTGGCGCCGGCGGCGACCTCGTGGTGCTGACGGCGACGCTGGCCGACCGCGACCCGCTCAGCGACACCGCCCGGGACACCGTCGCCGACATCCGCGCGCTGACCCCGCCCGCCGGCACCGACCTGCTGGTCGGCGGCACCACCGCCCGCAACGTCGACAGCCTCGACGCCACCATCGCCAAGCTGCCGCTGATGGCGGGCCTGCTCGCCGGTGCCACCTTCGTGCTGATGTTCCTCGCCTTCGGCTCGATCCTGCTGCCGATCAAGGCCATCCTGATGAGCGTGCTCAGCCTGTCGGCGACGTTCGGCATCCTGGTCTGGCTCTTCCAGGAGGGGCACGGCGAGAGCTGGCTGCGGGTGACCCCGGCACCGCTGGAGGTCGGCATCGTGGTCCTCATGGCGGCGGTGGTGTTCGGCCTGTCCACCGACTACGAGGTGTTCCTGCTGTCGCGGATGGTCGAGGCCCGTGCCAAGGGGGTCAGCACCGTCGAGGCGGTCACCACCGGCCTGGTCCGCACCGGACGGGTGATCAGCGCCGCCGCGCTGCTGCTGGTGGTGGTGACCGGGGCGTTCGCGTTCGCCACCGTCGCCATGATGCGGTTCATCGGCGTCGGAATGATCATCGCGCTGGTGCTCGACGCGACCGTGGTCCGGATGCTGCTCGTACCGGCGGTCATGCGCCTGCTCGGCGACGCCGTCTGGTGGGCGCCCGGACCGTTGCGCAGGCTCCAGCAGGCCGCCGGTCTGCAGGAGTCGGACGAGATCGGGACGGCCGACAAGGAGTACGCCCTGCGCTGACCTGCGCCGGTTCACCCGTACGGTTGCCGCCCATGACGGCGGGAACCGGACGGGGACCGGCACCGTCACAGTGGGGTGACTATCTTTCGCCGCATTCGTGCCGCCGCAACCCTGTCCGTACTTTTGCTGACCGCCGCCGCCTGCGCCCAAGGTGGCAACGACGCCGGCGGTCCCGACCCCGGCCCGGTGTCCCTGGAGTCCGACGTGGCCGCCATCCGGGTCGACTACACCGGGGGCTTCAGCACCCCGGGCATGATCGCCGCCCGGCTACCGCTGATCGCCGTCTACGGCGACGGCCGGGTCATCACCCAGGGCCCGCAGGTCATGGTCTACCCCGGCCCCGCACTGCCCAATCTCCAGGTGCAGACGATCAACGCCAACGACGTCGACGCCCTGATCGAGCGGGCCCTGGCCGCCGGGGTGGGCCAGGCCACCGACTTCGGCCAGCCGCCGGTCGCCGACGCCGCCTCGACCAGGATCACCGTCACGACCAGTGACGGCGAGAAGGTGCTCGAGGTCTACGCGCTCGAGGAGACGCCCGAGGACGGCGCCGGGCTGAACGCCACGCAGGTCGACGCCCGCGCCAAGGTCAAGGAGTTCGTGGCGTCGCTGAACGACCTCTCCGGCACGCTCGGTGCCGGCGCGGTCGGCGCGCCCCAGCCGTACGTGCCGACCGCCGTCGCCGCGATCGCCGAGCCGTGGGTGGCCGGCGACCCGGCCCTGCCCGCCCCGCCGGAGGTCGCCTGGCCCGGCCCGGCGCTGCCCGGCAAGCCGGTCGGCCCCGGCCTGGAGGTCGGTTGCGTGAGCACCGACGGCGAGGCCGCCACGAAGGTCCTGTCGGCGGCCGGTACGGCGACCTCGGCCACCCCGTGGACCTCGGAGGGCAAGAGCTTCACGGTCCACCTGCGCCCGCTGCTGCCCGACGAGACCGACTGCGCCGACCTGCTGGCCGGCTGATCCGGCCGGCCCGGCCGACCTGACCGGCCCGGCCGACCGGCCGACCCGGCTGATCCGGCCGATCCGACCGCCGGGACCGTCACCCGTACGTGGTGGCGGTCCCGGCGTGTCCGGGCGCCCAATATGATCCTCACTCGGCGTCCCGACATCTCAGACCACCGCCTGCGAGGTTTTCCACGTGCAGCCCGACGACGTGCGGCGTACCGACGTATCCACCAGCCCGCCGGACGCGAAGCGGCCGGCCCGCCGCCGGGCGCTGGTCGCGGCGGTCGTCGCCGCGGCGGTGCTGCTGCTGGCCGGGGCCGCCGTCGGCTACGCCTACACCGGTGAGGTGCCGCGCGGGGTGACCGTCCTCGGCGTCGACCTGGGCGGGCTCGACCGGGCGGCGGCCGGCGAGGCGCTGCGCGCCGAACTCGCCCGGCGGTCCGCCGATCTGGCGGCGCCGGTCACCGTACGCGTCGAGGACCGGACGGCGCGGGTGGACCCGTCGGCCGTCGGGCTGGCCGTCGACGTGGACGCCACCGTCGCCGTTGCCGCCGACGCCCGGCCCGGGGTGTTCGCGCGCCTGTTCGGCTCGCCCACCGTCGACCCGGTCGTGACCGTCGACCAGGGCCGGCTCGACGCGGCGTTGCGGTCGGCGGTCGGCGAGGTCGGGCAGCCGGTGGTGGCGCCCGCCATCACCTACGACGGCACCACGCCCCGCCCGGTCTACCCGGAGTCCGGCCGGGTCCTCGACCCGGCGACGGCCGCCGGGGCGCTGCGCGCCGGCTGGCCGGACGCCCGCGAGGTGACCGTGCCGCTGCTCGACGTGCACCCGGTCACCACCACCGCCGACGTCGACCGGCTGCTCGCCGAACTGGCCAGGCCCGCGGTGAGCGGACCGGTCACGGTCACCACGGAACGCGGCGACCTGCCGGTGCCGCCGGCCGCGATCGCCAAGAGTCTCGTGTTCGCCGCCGACGACAGCGGCCGCATCGAGCCGCGTGTCGACGAGAAGGCGTTGCGGTCGGCGCTCGGCAACGGGCTGCGCGAGGTCGAGGTGGCGCCGAAGAACGCGACGGTCGTCCTCGACGGCGGGAAGCCGAAGGTGGTGCCCGGCACCGACGGGCAGCGCCTCGACACCGCCGCCCTGGGCCGTGACCTGCTCGCCGTGCTGCCCCGTACGGCCGACCGGCGGGTGGCCGGGACGCTGACGCCGGCGCGGCCGGCGATGACCGACGAGCAGGCGGCGGCGCTGGGGATCAGGGAGCGGGTCTCCACGTTCACCACCAACTTCACCGGCGGGCTGTCGGCACCGCGCAGCAACAACATCGTGACGATCGCCAGGGACGTCGACGGGACGATCGTGAAGCCGGGGGAGACCTTCTCGCTCAACGGGCACACCGGGGAGCGCAGCTACGCGCAGGGCTACAAGGACGCGCCGGTGATCATGGACGGCAAGCTGGTGCCGGGGGTCGGCGGCGGTACGTCGCAGTTCACGACCACCCTGTTCAACGCGACCTACTACGCCGGGCTGGAAGACGTCGAGCACAAGCCTCACTCGTACTGGTTCAGCCGGTACCCGCCGGTGATCGAGTCGACGATCTTCTACCCGAACCTGGACTTCAAGTTCCGCAACGACACCCCGTACGGGGTGTTGATCGACACGTCGTGGACGAGCGACTCGATCACGGTGTCGATCTGGAGCACGAAGATCTACGACAGCGTGAAGACCGAGTGGGGACCCCGGCGCAACATCACCAAGCCGCGGGTGGTCCACCTGGAACCCGGACCGTCGTGCATCGCCACCAACGGCATCGACGGCTTCACCCAGGACGCCTGGCGGATCTTCCGCAAGGACGGCAAGGAACTCAAACGGGAGAAGTTCAGTTGGCGTTACGACGCCGAGCCCCGCTTCGTCTGTGGCGGCTGAGCTGCGCTGTCCCATTCTCTGGGACCGGATTTTCCTTTGGGTATTCCTACCTGAATAGTGGGGCGTATGAAGGGTGCGGCTGACCTGACCAGGCGCCGGGTGGTCGACTACGGGTTGGTCTCCACGGCGCGCTGTTGCCAGTGACACCGCCGGCGTCGACCGCCGGCCGGACCGGCGTGCCCGCCGCCTGACCCGGTCCATGCACGGAGCCGCCTGACGGCCGGACCCCGTCCCGGGTCCGCCGCCCGCTGACAGCGGTCCGGTCGACACCACGATCCGCACAAACCCATCGCGCACCGCCGGCCGGCGGGCGTCCCGTCCGGGCGCCCGCTTCGTCTGCGGTGCCGAGCCATGCCCCGACAGGAAACCCCCTCCGTGATCCAGATAACCGGTCTGCGCAAGGTCTACCGGACCCGCCGCACCGAGGTAGCCGCGGTCGACGGCGTCGACCTGACCGTCGCCAAGGGCGAGGTGTACGGCGTCCTCGGCCGCAGCGGTGCCGGCAAGAGCACCCTGCTGCGCTGCGTCAACATGCTCGAGCGTCCCGACGCCGGGCGGGTCGTCGTGGACGGTGTCGACCTCGGCGGCCTGCGCGAGGACGGGCTGCGCCGGGCCCGGCAGCGGATCGGCATGATCCACCAGCACTTCGCGCTGCTCGGGTCGCGCACCGCCGCCGGCAACGTCGCGTTTCCGCTGGAGATCATGGGGGTGCCCCGGGCCGAACGGGCCGAACGCGTCCGTGAACTGCTCGACCTCGTCGGCCTCGCCAACCGGGCCGGCGCCTACCCGGCCCAGCTCTCCGGCGGCCAGAAGCAGCGGGTCGGCATCGCCCGGGCGCTCGCCGGCCGGCCCACCGTGCTGCTCTCCGACGAGGCCACCTCCGCGCTCGACCCGGAGACCACCGGCTCGATCCTCGACCTGCTGCGTGACCTCAGCCAGCGGCTCGGGCTGACGGTCCTGCTGATCACCCACGAGATGGAGGTGGTCAAGCGGATCTGCGACTCCGCCGCGGTCATGCACGACGGCCGGATCACCGAGAGCGGCCGGGTCGCCGACCTGCTGCTGCGCCCCGGCGCCGAACTCACCCGGGGGATCTTTCCACTCGGTCCGCCCCCACCGCTGAAGGGCGCGACGCTGCTCGACGTCACCGTGGTCGGCGCCGCCGCCGACGGCACCTTCGTCTCCGACCTCGCCCGCCGCTTCGACCTCGACGTACGCATCGTCGCCGGGGGAGTGGAGACCCTCGCCGGCACCCGCGCCGGCCGGCTGCGGCTGGCGCTGTCCGGAGCGGCGGCGGCCACCGACGGGCCCCGCGAATACCTGGGCAGCGCCGGCATTCTCGTGGAGGACCCCCGATGACCTGGGAAGACATGCTGCCCCTGCTGTGGGAGGGCAGCAAGGAGACCGCCTACATGGTCGGCGTGTCGACCGCCGTCACCGCGGTCGGCGGGCTGCTGCTCGGCGTGCTGCTGGTGCTGACCGACCGGGGCGGGCTGCTCGCCGCCCGGCCGGTCAACGCCCTGCTCGGCCTGGTCGTCAACATCGGCCGCTCGCTGCCGTTCATCATCCTGCTGGTCGCCGTGATCCCGTTCACCCGGGCGGTGGTCGGGACCACCATCGGCACCACCGCGGCGATCGTGCCGCTGACCATCGGCGCGATCCCGTTCTACGCCCGGATCGTCGAGACCGCGATCCGCGAGGTCGACCCCGGCGTGGTCGCCGCCGCCCGTGCCATGGGCGCGTCGCGGACCGCGATCGTGGTCAAGGTCCTGCTCCGGGAGGCCCGGCCGGGCCTGGTCGCCGGTCTCACCATCACCCTGGTCGCCCTCGTGGGCTATTCCGCCATGGCCGGCGCGGTCGGTGGCGGCGGCCTCGGCGACCTGGCCATCCGCTACGGCTACCAGCGTTTCGAGACGGAGGTCATGATCGCCACCGTCGTGCTGCTCGTCGTCTTCGTGCAGCTGACCCAGAGCTTCGGCGACTGGGTCGCCCGCCGCCTGTCCCACCGCTGACCGCATTCCCGCATTGCTCGCCAACCGGTGGAGAAGCCACCGGCGAACCGAAAGAAAGGCCTTTCCCGTGCGACGCACCGTCCTCACCCTGCTCACCGCGGCCACCCTCGTCCTGGGTGCGGCCGCCTGCGGCTCCGACTCCGGCGACGGCGCGGCCGGGACCGGCCCGCTGAAGGTCGGCGTCAGCCCCGTGCCGCACGGCGAGATCCTCAAGTACGTCCAGGACAACCTGGCCGCCGCCGAAGGGCTCGAGCTGGAGATCGTCGAGTTCAACGACTACATCCAGCCCAACGTGGCCCTGCGCGACGAGCAGCTCGACGCCAACTACTTCCAGCACATCCCGTACCTCGACGAGGAGAAGGCGGCCAAGGGGTACGACTTCACCGCCCTGGCCCCGGTGCACATCGAGCCGCTCGGCGTCTACTCCAAGAAGGTCAAGAGCCTGGCCGAGGTGCCCGACGGCGGCGTGGTCGCCATCCCGAACGACCCGGCGAACTCCGGCCGGGCGCTGAACCTGCTGGCCGTGAACGGCCTGCTCACCCTCAAGGACGGCGTCGGCGTCAAGGCCACCGAGGCCGACATCGTCACCAACCCGAAGAACCTCAAGTTCGAGGCGCTGGAGGCCGCGCAACTGCCGCGCAGCCTCGACGACACCGCGATCTCGGTCATCAACGGCAACTACGCGATCGCGACCGGGCTCAACCCGGCCACCGACGCGCTGGCGCTGGAGAGCGGCGAGAACAACCCGTTCGCGAACCTGGTCGTGGTGCGGGCCGGCGACGAGACCGACGAGCGGATCGTGAAGCTGGAGAAGCTGCTGCACTCCGCGCAGGTCAAGCAGTTCATCGCCGACAAGTACCAGGGCTCGGTGCTGGCCGCGTTCTGATCCCACCCGGCGGGTGCCGCGGGCGTGCGAACGTTCGCGGCACCCGCCGTTCGCGCAACCCCGCCGGTGGCGGTGGGTGGGGGCTTCGCGCCCGGCGGTCAGCCGACCGCGGCGGCCTCTTCCTCTTCCACCCGGCGGTTCCAGTCCGCCTTCGACGACTGCCAGCCGTCCTCGTCGGCCCCGAGCCGCCAGTAGCCCGAGATCGACAACTGCTCCCTGGTCACCCCGTGCTCGACCCGCAGGAACCGGCGCAGCTCCTTCACGAAGTGCGCCTCGCCGTGCACGAACGCCTGCACGGTCCCGGGCGGGAACTCCAGCGCCCGGACCGCCTCGACCAGCGCCGCGCCGACCGGCCGGTCACCCCGGTGCAGCCACACCACCTCGGCCCGCCCGTACGTGGAGAGCTTCTGCTCCTCGTCCGGCCCGGACACCTCGATGAAGACCTTCGCCGGGGCCCCCGCGGGCAGCCGCTCGACCGACGCGGCGATGGCCGGCAGGGCACTCTCGTCGCCGGCCAGCAGGTGCCAGTCGGCGTCCTCGGCCGGGGCGTACGCGCCACCGGGGCCGAGGAACATGATCTCGTCACCCGGCCGGGCGGCGGCCGCCCACGGGCCGGCCAGCCCCACGTCGCCGTGGTGGACGAAGTCGACCGTCAGCTCGCCGACCGTCGGGTCCCAGCGGCGCACGGTGTAGGTCCGGGTCCGCGGCCACTGCTCGCGCGGCATGTCGCGGCGGATCGCCGCGATGTCGAACGGGGCCGGGTAGTCGACCCCCGGGACCGGGAACAGCAGCTTCAGGTAGTGGTCGGAGTAGGTGCCGGCGCTGAACCCGGCGAGCCCCGGAGCGCCGAACACCACACGGATCATGTGCGGCGTGAGCCATTCGGTGTGTACCACCGTGGCCTGGTGGACCTGAGGCGTCCTGCGATCCGTCATAGGGTTAGGTTAACCTAAGTCGGCCGGTAGTCGAGAGGGCACCGAGCGTGGTTCTCGGCGATCCGATGTCGGAAACTCGCCATCACGCTCACCGCCCGGCCCGGTCCAGCCGGTGTGCCAGCAGCACCTTGCCCCGGTCGCCGGCCCGCGCGCTGTCGTCGCGGACCCCCCGCAGCCACCCCGCCAGCTCGGCGTCGCCGGCCCGGTCGGCGTCGCGCGCGTACGCGTCCATCCGCCAGCTGTTCTCCAGCACCAGCTGCAGCGCCGTGATCAGGTCGGTCTCGGTGTCCTCGACGGGCTCCACCAGGTCCATCACGCGCATCACGCACCTCCGTCCGGCGCCTTCCCGCCGGCGGCCGGTCTATGCCGGCGGGAAGGCGCGGGACACCCGGGACGGCACGACTACGCCGCCGTGGCGCGGGTAGCCGACCGGTATGGCAGCACAGATCCCGGACCGGCGCCGGTTCGTACGGCAACTCGTCCGCCACGGCGGGCGCGGCTTCGCCGAGGAGTACGGCCTTCCGGTGCTGAACAACCCGGCCAACCTCTATCAGTTGCTCAGCCTGGCCCAGATCCTGCGTGGATCGGCCGACCACCGGCGGGCGGCCGCCGCCGCCCGGGCACTGCGCGACCGGGGCTGGAACACCGCCGCCCGGATGGCGGCCAGCCCGGACGGGGAACGGGCCGCCGTGCTGCGCGCGTACGACCAGCGGGCCGCCGGCACGCTCGCGCGACGGCTCGGCGCGACCGCGGCCGCCCTGGCCGAGCGGTACGGCGGCGACCCGCGCCGGCTGCGGACCGCCGCCCGCCGCGACCCGGCCGCCGAACGGGCTCTGCTGCGCGAACTGCCGGGCGTCGACGACGGCGTGGTCGACCTGTTCTTCCGCGACGTCCAGGTGCTGTGGCCGGAGATCGGCCCGTTCGCCGACCGGAACGCCCTCACCGCCGCCCGCCGGCTCGGGCTCGGCGGCTCGGCACAGGACCTGGCCGACCTGACCGGGCGCCGGGAGTCGGAGAAGCTGGCCTGGCTGGTCGGGGCGCTGGCCCGGATCGAACTCGACGGCAGCTACGCGCAGGCCCGCCAGCTCGCGACCGCCTGACGCGCCGGCGTTATCCGCGTGCCGTCGGCAGCGCCGCCCAGACGATCTTGCCGCCCGGGGCGGGGATGACCCCCCAGGCACGCGACTGCGACGCCACCATCGGCAGCCCACGGCCCCGCAACGCGACCGGCCCGGCGACCGCCGGGCCGTCGCCGTCCCGGGTCGCGGGCACCGGCGCCACCGCGCTGCGGTCGGCCACCCCCAGCCGCAACAGTCCCCGGTGGCACCGTACGGTCACGTCGATTTCGGTCCCGGCGTGCTCGACGGCGTTGCTCACCAGTTCGGAGACGATCAGCTTGGCGTCGTCGACGACGTGTTCCAGGCCCCAGCTCCGGCAGGCGCCGTCGACCAGCTCACGGGCCCGGCCGGGGGCCTGCGGCGCCGCGGCGAGCCGGGTGTGCGTCCGCCGGACGCCGGGCACGTCGGGCAGCGCGCCGGCCGCCGCGACCGCCTGCGCCCGGGCCGGGAGCACCCGGGGCCCGTGCCGGCCGGCCGCCAGCCGACCGGCGAGCCTCGGCGTGGCACCGTGTGCCAGCACCGACACGCCGGGCAGCCGGGCGCCGCGACGCAGCACCACCGGCAGCAGCGTGGCCGGCACCGCACCCACCATCACCACGTCCGACAGGTCCACGACGACCGCCCGGGGGAAGTGCGCCAGGCACCGCTGCAGGGCGAACCACGACGCGGCCACCGCCGGCATCGTCAGTGGCCCGCGCAGGGTGAGCAGAAGCGCCCCCGACTCCACGTCCGCCGACATCACCGCGAAGGCCCTCATCGCCCGTCCACGCTCAAACCCCGTCCACGCATATCCAGCCGCCGGGGATCGAACAGAGCGAGAGCCGACCCGGCGCGCGGGTACAGGTACCCACCGGACGGGCCGGCCTACACCTGATGCCGGTCAGAGATTGCCGCGCCGCTCCTGCTCACGCTCGATCGCCTCGAACAACGCCTTGAAGTTGCCCTTGCCGAACCCGAGCGAGCCGTGCCGCTCGATCAGTTCGAAGAACACCGTCGGCCGGTCCCCGACCGGCTTGGTGAAGATCTGCAGCAGGTAGCCGTCCTCGTCCCGGTCGACCAGGATGCCGCGCTTCTTCAGCTCCTCGATCGGCACCCGGACCTGCCCGATCCGGGCCCGCAGCGCCGGGTCCTCGTAGTAGGAGTCCGGCGTCGACAGGAACTCCACGCCCTCGGCCCGCATCGCGTCGACGGTGCGGAGGATGTCGTTGGTCGCCAGCGCCAGGTGCTGCGCGCCCGGTCCGCCGTAGAAGTCCAGGAACTCGTCGATCTGCGACCGCTTGCGGGCCACGGCCGGCTCGTTGAGCGGGAACTTCACCCGGTGGTTGCCGTTGGCGACCACCTTGCTCATCAGCGCCGAGTAGTCGGTGGCGATGTCGTCGCCGATGAACTCGGCCATGTTGACGAAGCCCATCACCCGGTTGTAGAAGGCGACCCAGTTGTCCATCTCGCCGAGTTCGACGTTGCCGACCACGTGGTCCAGCGCCTGGAAGAGCCGCTTCGGCGCGCCGTCGCGCCGGACGTACTCGGACTGCCGGGCGACGTACCCGGGCAGGTAGACGCCGGTGTAGCGGGACCGGTCGACCAGCGTGTGCCGGGTGTCGCCGTACGCGCCGATCGCGGCGATCCGCACCGTGCCGTGCTCGTCGGAGACGTCGTGCGGTTCCTCCAGCACCTTCGCCCCCTGCGCGCGGGCGTGCGCCACGCACCGGTCGACGTCGGGCACCTCCAGCGCGATGTCGCTGACCCCGTCGCCGTGCCGGCGGTGGTGATCGTGCAGCGGGCTGGCCGGGTCGACCCCGCCGGAGACCACGAACCGGCACGAGCCGCTCTTGAGGACGTACGCCTTGTGGTCGCGGTTGCCGGTCTCCGGTCCGCTGTACGCGACCAGTTCCATCCCGAACGCCGACTGGTAGAAGTGCGCGGTCTGGGTCGCGTTGCCGACGACGAAGACGACCGCGTCCCAGCCGGTGACCGGGAACGGGTCGCCGCTCGCGTCGTACTCGACCAGGCCCACGAGCTGCTTGAGCTGCTGGAGGTCCAGGTCGGCCTGGCGTTCCTGCGGGGTGAGGGTCGGCTGGATCGTCATCGGTCCACCTCCGGGGTTGGTCGTCGTACGCCGATGTGGCGAGCGAACCGCACCCTCCGGCGTTGTGCAACAGTTCGGCCGTGTGCTGGTCAGGGTGTACAGAATGCGAAGCCACCTCGCCGGATCACTGTGCAGGATGACTATCGTGGTGCGGGTGAGTGCGGAACTCGACCATCTCGACGCCCGGCTGCTCGACCTGTTCAGCCGCGAGCCCCGGATCGGGGTCCTCGAAGCGTCCCGGCAACTGCGGGTGGCCCGGGGCACCGTCCAGGCCCGGCTCGACCGGCTGCTCGCCCGTGGGGTGATCCGCTCCTTCGCCCCGGAGGTCGACCCGGCGGCACTCGGCTATCCGGTGACCGCGTTCGTCAGCGTCGAGATCACCCAGTCGGTGGGGCACGAGGCCGTCGCCGGCCTGCTGGTGGACATCCCGGAGGTGCTGGAGGCGCACACCATCACCGGCACCGCCGACATGCTGCTGCGGGTCGTCGCCCGGTCGAACGCCGACCTCCAGCGGGTCATCGACCGGCTGCTCGCCACCGCCGCGATCGAGCGGGCCGCCAGCACCATCGCGCTGCAGACCCAGATCCCGTACCGGGTGCTGCCGCTGGTGCACGAGGCGGCGGCCACCGACCCGGCCGGCGCGCCGGCCGGGGCCAGGCGACGACCTCCCACACCGGGTGCTCCTGGATGACCGGGCGGTCCCGGTCCCGTTCGGTGGTCAGCACCGGCATCCACAGGGTCCGCACCCCGCGCCGGTTGACCAGCCGGAGCCGGGTACGGCAGCCGGGGCAGGTCAGCCCGCCCCGGCCCAGTTCGGCGGCCTCGGCCGGGAAGTAGCCGTACCCGTCGACGGCCGGCGTCGCCGGGGCCAGGGCCATGTGCGCGGACCAGTCCACGTCGGCCGGCGGCCGCTGCCGGGGCCGGCAGGTCGGGCACGGCACCCGGACGACGTCCCAGAAGGAGTCGGTGGTGAACTCCGGTACGTAGTAGCCGAGGTGGCGGGTGGCCCGGCGGACCAGTTTCGCCAGGCCGCGCGGCGGGACCCGGGTCTCCGGGGCGGTGGTGACCGGATCGCTGTTGTTGATCAGCTGGATGAACCGCTCCTGCTCGCCGTCGGTGAGCGCCCTCGTGCCGAGGTCGAACGTCGGGTCGTCGCGGTCGGCGACCCCGGCGTACTCCAGCCGTCGCCGACGGGCGCGGATCGGTGTTGTTGGCCAGCAGCCACCCCACGATCAGCGCCTCGGTCACCGTCCAGAACGAGTCGAAGTAGTCGGCGGGCCGGTCGAACATCCAGTACCGGCCGAGTTCACCGGCGAGGTCAACAACAAGCGGGGCGCGTCGGTACGGCGGTCCCCGCTGTCGACGTTCGTCGAGGGCGGGCCGCTCTACGTCCGGACGTACGACGAGCACCAGGTCGACGTCCTTCCGGCGGGGGAGACCTGCCGGATCGCGAACATGATCTGCGGCATGTCCCAGTCCGGCGACTACGGCCGGTACCACCTGCTCGACAACAACTGGGAACACCTGGCGACGCTGTGCAAGGTCGGCGTGCCACGCAGCGCCCAGGTCGACAACGCCCGGGCCGCGGTGACGCTGCCGCTGCTGACCCAGCTCAACCCGGGGGCCGCGGTCCTCGCCGCGATCGGGATGATCACCGGTGCCCGGCGCCGGGCCTGGTCCGACCACCGGATCATGGAGTACATCCCGGGCTGAGCGGAAACCCGGGGCGCCGGCCGGTGCCCCGGGTTCCGTCGTCAGCCGGCGAGCGAGCCCGCGGCGGCGACCAGGTAGAGGCAGCCGCCGATCGCGACCGCCACCCCGGCGGCCGCGGGCAGCCAGGCCACCAGCGTCGACGCCCAGGCCCACCGGGCCGTACGGCCGGACAGCAGCGCGAAGCCGCGGATGGTGATCACGCCGACCCCGGTGAGGGTGAGCGCCATGCCCACCCCGAAGGCGATGACGAGCAGGACGGCGTCCAGCGCCCGCCCGGTGAGCAGGCCGCTGACCAGCACCAGGAAGGCCGAGGGGGAGGGCAGCAGGCCGCCGGACAGGCCGAGGGCGACCAGGCCGCGGCGCGACCACGGGTCGGTCGGCGCGGGGGCGGGGGCCGCGGGCTCGGCGGGCTTGACGGGGGCTTCGGGCGCCCGCTCGGCGACGACGACCTGGCCGGCCTCCTGGCCACCGGCCGGGCCGGCTCCGGCGGGGGAGTGCGGGTGGTCGTGCCCGTGGTCGTGCCCGTGCCCGTGGTCATGCGGGTGCCCGTGGCCGTGATCGTGCGAATGGCCGTGCGAGTGCCCGTGCCCGTGCCCGTGGCCGTGCGAATGGCCGTGGCCGTGCGAGTGGGAGTGGCCGCCACCCCGGATGTGCCGGTAGGTGAGGTGCACCCCGACCCCGATCACCACCAGGCCGGCCAGCACCTGCATCCAGGCGGTGACCCGCTCGGTGCCGAACCCGGCCAGCCCGCTGACGCCGACCCAGGCCACCGCGAGTACCAGCACCGAGAAGGTGTGCATGATCGCGACGATCAGCCCGAGCCGCAGCGCGTCCCGGTACCGGCCGCGGGTGCCGACCAGGTACGCCGCGGTCACGCTCTTGCCGTGTCCGGGGGCGACCGCGTGGGCGGCCCCGACCCCGAGCGCCACCAGCAGTGCCAGCCAGAACACGGCACCGCTGTCGAAGAGGGCGACCAGCCGGCCCTCGATCCCGCCAAGCCCGTTCATCGCCGGGGGTCCTCTCGGTCGCTGGGGTCGTTCACGCCCGCCGCCCGCGACGGCGGCGTACGAGGAAGAAGGTGATGATGCCGATCGCGGCGACCCCGGTGCCGGCCGCGACCGTCGTGACGGCCGTGGTCATGCCGCCGCCGGACGGGTCGAACCGGATCTGGTGGGTGGTCGCCTCGGCGGTGAAGAGGGTCTGTGCCGGCGCCGCCTTGGCGGTGAGCATCGTGCGGTACGCCGGGTTCAGGTCGGTCAGCGTACGCAGCGTGACGTCGACCTCGGTGACCGGCGCGGGGCAGTCGAAGGTGAACCGGGCACCGTGCTCGAGCAGCCGGTCGAGGGTGTCCAGCGACCCCTCGCAGGCGTTGCCGGTCTGGCTGACGGTGAGGTTCGCCAGCAGGTAGCCGCGTACGGCCTCGGAACGCTCCAGCTTCTGCTCACCGGTCAGCGTGACGTCGACCGGGCCGGTGGTCGGGTCCTCGAACGCGCCGAGCGACTGGCCGAGCGCGACCCAGTCGTCCTCGGCCGCCTTCCACACCAGTTCGATCCGCGAGCCGTCGACGCGTACGTCGGCGGTCGACGGCGGCCCGAACGGGTGAGCCGAGGCGGGAGCGGCCGGGGCGAGCGACAGCGCGCCCACCAGCCCGGCCGCGGCGGCGAGCAGGGCGCCCGCCAGCGTACGCGTCGTCACGCGTATCTCCTGTTCCGTGCCGACCGGGGGCGGGCCGGTCGCCCGGCCCGCCCCCGGCACGGTGTCACTTGGTGATGGTGAGAACCGGGCTGGTGATCTGCTGGTTCTTGCTGACCAGGTACACCTGGTAGGTGTCGCCCGGCTTGGCGCCGGACGGCAGGGTGAAGGTGTAGTTGAACTTGCCCAGCTCGTCGGCCTTCTTGACCGCGATCCGGGTGCCGTTCTTGTCCTCCGGCTCGGTGGTGCGCCGGAAGTACACCGTCACGTCCTCGCCCGGGTCGTAGCCGTAGGCCTTGAAACCGAGCTTGCTGAGCTGCTGGATGTCGGTCTTGGCGACCTCGACCTGCTCACCCTTGGTGTTCTCCGGGGTGCGGAAGTCGTTGACGGTCCGCTCGCCGGCGTCGTTCTTGCGGATGGTGAAACCGTCGTGGTGCTCGCCGTTGGCGTAGCGGGCCTCGAACCGGATCTGGTCCTTGTCCACGTCGATCATCTGGTAGAGCTGGGTGTTCTGGCTGGTGCTGCGTACCTCGGCACCGTTGCCGGTCCAGTTCTGACCGTTGTTGAGGGCGTACATCTTGCCGCCGGACACCGAGACGACGTAGGCGACGCCGTTGTGGACGGTGGTCGACTTGCGCGCCGTCTGGAGGTTGCCCCGGCCGTACGAGTGGTCGTGGCCCTGCAGGACGAGGTCCACGCCGTACTTCTCGAACAGCGGGCCCCACTGGGCACGCACGTTGGGGTTGTTGCGCGAGCCGGTGGTGGAGTAGACCGGGTGGTGGAAGGTGACGACCGTCCACTTGTTCGGGTTGTCCGCCAGCACACCCTCGAGCCACGCGGTCTGCGCGGCCATCAGGGTGGCGTTGCTCTGGTAGTTCGTGTCCAGACCGACGAACCGCACGCCCTGGTAGTCGACGTAGTAGACGGTCTGCTTGAGCTCCGCGGCACCCGGGCCGTTGTCCGGGTACGGGAACTGCGGCCGCCAGAACTGCGACAGGCCACCGCTGTACTCGTGGTTACCCGGCACCGAGATGCTGTTGATCTGGCTGTTGATGAAGCCGTCGGCGTTGTGCCACTGGCCCCACTGCTCTTCGCTGTTGGCGTGGTCGATCAGGTCACCGGCGTTGACGATGACCTTGGCCTCCGGCCGGTCGGCGAACGCCTGCCGGAAGACCCGCGGCACGGCGGTGTCGATGTTGTTCTGCGCGTCACCGTAGTAGATGAACGAGAACGGCGAGGCGTCCGCGGAGGCCGTGGTGAAGTCGATCCACTCGCTCCAGTTGGTGCCGTCACCGACCCGGTAGGAGTAGCGGGTGTCCGCCTGCAGGCCGGTGAACTCGACGGTGTGGTGCGTCGAGGCGTAGCCCAGCGAGGTGTTGACCGAGTTGGTGGCCGAGGCCATCACCTTGGTCGCGGTGGTGCCGGACGGGACGTTGCCGTTCACGAAGGCCCGCGGGGCCTCGATGATCTCGGCCTGCGCCCAGTTCGCCGGCGCCTCGGCGCGCCAGGTCACCTTCTGCGAGGTCGACGGTGTGGTGGTCGGGATGAGGATGATCCGGTCCGGAACCGGGCTCGGCTTGTGGATCTCCGCGGCGGGGAACTTCGCCGGCGGCGAGTCACCGAACGCGGCCGGGCTCATCGCGAAGCCGCCGACGAGCAGCGCGGCGGCGCCGATCGCGGCGAGCTTGGCCTTGTTCGGCGCGCTCACCCACCGTGTCTTGATGTTGCTCAAGGGGTCGTCACCCTTCTCCGATTGCAACTGGCCCACCGGCAGGGGTGCCGGCGGACAACCGCATTCAGCCGGGAGCGACCGACGCAGGTGCGACGTCAGGTTGGCCAACAGATGAATTGATCATGGTCCTGACCAGCTTGAACGGTCCCGTAACCGGGCGGCCGTCCATGATCAACCTGAGGTCCGTGAACCGTTCACCCTCGGCCGCCTAGGATCCGGCGAGCGGTCCGAACGGAACGCTCTGAGCAGGGCGTACGCCCCGCCGGACGCCATCGACGCGCGTCGCCGCGGGCGGGTGCCCCGGATCCGTGGGAGGTCGGGCGTGGTTGGGGAGGAAGCCGGGCCGGCCGTCGCGGCACCGGGTACGGCGACGGCGACCGCATCGGCATCAGGCGCGACAGCGGCCACCGGGGCATCAGGCGTGACAGCGTCCACGGGGGGATCGGACGCGACAGCGTCCACCGGCGCAGCGGATGCGGCGGCCGCGCCCGGCTGGCGCCGGCTGCGCTGGCCGCTGCTCGGGCTGGCCGTGGTGCTGGCGCTGCTGCCGGCGACCGAGCCGCTGCGGGCCGCGCCCGTCAAGGGCGACAACTTCATCGACGCCCAGACCGCCGGCATCCTCGACATCGAGGGCGGCGAGTGCTTCTCCGACCCGGCGTACCTGGCCCGTGCCGGGGACGTCGTCGTGCTCTACCGGTCCTGCGACGACGGGGCCTACAACCAGTCGTACGGCTTCCTGCACGTCCCCGACGGTCCCTGGAACCGCCCGGCGCTGGCGGCGTTCGCCTGGGCCGGCTGTGAACGTGACTTCCAGGCCCGGTGGGGCAGTCGCGACGAGTCCGGCCTGGACTTCTACCCGATCCTGCCGACCGAGGAGACCTGGGCGAACGGCGACCGGGACGTGATGTGCGCGGTCCACAACCCGGAGGGGGCGCTCGGCGGCTCCAAGCTGCCGCTGGCCCGCTGACCCGACTCATCCGCACCGGGGGAGGGCCGGTCACCCGGTACGGCGCGACGATCGCGGCGGAAGCGATGATCCCGCGTCGAGAGGCCGGCCATGAAACGCATCATCGAGATCGTTCCCGCCCGACCCGGCTGGTACGCCCGCTGGCGGCAGTCGCCGGAGGCGACCCGCTCGTACCCGGTCACGGTGTGGGCGCTGGTCGAGGACACCGACGTGCCGACGCGTGAGGTGGTCGGGGTCGACTCGATCGGCCAGTGGCCGGGCGCCGACGACAACGAGAGCGGGTCGGACTTCGTCCGGTATGTCTATCAGGCGCCCGAGGCGGGCGAACCCGACGACGCGTCCAACCCCGTGGGTGCCGACGTCGAGGGGCCGAGTCCGGTGCGTGCCTGAATCTCGAACACCTCGTCGAGACCGGTACGCGCCAGCAGTTGCCGCAGGTGCGGGCCGGCCCCGGCGAGCCGCATCCGGCCGTCGGCGGTGCGGCACAGGTGGGACACCTCGATCAGGGCCCCGAGCCCCGACGAGTCGCAGATGCCCAGCGTGGACAGGTCGACGACCAAGTCTCGGCAGCCGTCGCGCACCACCTGCCCGGCCACGCGCAGCAGGTGGTCGGCACTGTCGAAGTCAAGGTCGCCGGAGAGGGTCAGCCGCGCCGACCGGGGAGGCCGGCGGACGACCTCGACGGTGAGCGTGTCCGGTGCCATCGGGGAGTGATACCCGTCCTCGGACGGGCCGGAAACCTGTCCCGGATTCCGGATGTCGCTCATCCGGTCGTCTCCCAGGCGCCGTCGGCGGCACCCCACGCCGCGCCGGGCCGGGCCGGCGGCCGGGCGAGGAGGTCGCCGACGCCGGTGACCTCCAGGATCGCGGCCAGGAACGGCGGCGTGCCACGCAGTTCGAGGGTGGTGCCCGCCTCGTGGCCGACCCGCCAGCCGTGCACGATCACGGCCAGGCCGGTGCTGTCGATGAACCGCAGGCCGGCCATGTCGACGGTGACCAGCGTCGGCTCGCTGGCGACCAGCCGGGCGAGTTCGTCCTGCAGCACACCGGAGGTCTGGAAGTCGAGGTCGCCGCCGACCGTCACGACGGGGCGGGTGGGGTCGGTCACATCGACGCGGACGGCGAGCGGCGTGGCTCCGGCGCGTTCGCCACGAAGCATGCCAATCACGCCCTTCCGGACCTTCGAGTGGCGGAATACAGCCGGATGATGGCTCAGCCTAACCCGAACCCACCCGTCCGTACGGGCCGGTCCCGGCCCGGAACCACCCCGGCGGTGCTCCGGTGGCGGCCCGGACGGATCGGCGTAGGGTGGTTGACGCGGGCCCCGGCGACCCGGCCGCCCCACACAGCAGACGTAGTTGTCCAGCGATGTCGTCCAGCGAAGGAGTGGGGCCGGAGCAGGTGGACACCGAGGCCAGGGACACTGACCCGGGCGGGACCCGGATCCGCACGTCGGATCCGGGCGACGCGCCGGGCCGGGCCCGCACGGCTCCGGCCACCCCGTCCGCGCCCGCCGCCGGAGCCGTCGGCGGCGACGCCCCCGACGCGGCCAGCTGGCCCCGGGTCGCCGACAACTTCCGCGAGGGCCTGGTCATCTGCGACGCCGCGCACGTGGTCCGCTACATCAGTCAGGTCGCCGCCCGGCTGCTGCCCGAGCTGACCGCCGGCGAACTCGTCACCGTGGGCCCGCTGCGCGACGCCGCCGGCGGCGACGACGTGCCGGCCGTAGAGTTCGGCCACGGCGGCCGCCGGCTGCGGGCCCGCCGGGTGCCGCTCACCTCCCACCGCTTCGCCTGGTACGTCGAGGACGTCACCGACTCCGTCGAGCGCGCCGACGCCCTGCTCGCCGAGCGGTCCCGGTCCCGGTTCCTGGCCAGCGCCAGCCAGAAGCTCGGCAACCCCCTGCACGAGGACCGTGCGGCCCGCGCCGCCGTCCGTCTCGCCGTACCCACCCTCGGTGACGTCGCCGTGCTGGTGCTGCCGCCCCGCAAGGGCCGGGTCCGGTGGTGGCGCGCGACCGAGGCGGACGACGACACCACCACCGTCGACGGCGGCACCCTGCCCGAGGACGCCCTGCCCGACGCCGTCGCGCAGGCGCTCACCGGGGTCGAGGCGCACGCCGCCGACTGGCTCGAAGACCAGCTCACCGAGGCCGGCTGGCTGCCCGGACTGGCCGTACCCGACGTCACCGCCCGAGCGGTCACGCTGCCCGGCAGCGGCGCGCCGACCGGCGCGCTGGTCGTCGCCCGGCCCGCCGACGAAGCGTTCGACGACCCCGACCTGCAGACCCTGCGCGGCTTCGCGGCCCGCGCCGGCGCCGCCCTCAACGCCGCCGTCCTCTACCGCGACCAGGCCGAGATCGCCGAGACGCTCCAGGCCAGCCTGCTGCCCGCGCAGCCCGAATCGGTGCCCGGCCTGCAGTGGGGCACCGCCTACCGGCCGGCGCAGGCCACCCTGCGCATCGGCGGCGACTTCTACGGCGCGCACCCGCTGCCCGACGGCGGCTCACTGTTCTTCCTCGGCGACGTCTCCGGCAAGGGCGTGGAGGCGGCCGTCTTCACCGGCCAGCTCCGGCAGGGCATCCAGGCCCTGCGCCGGGTCGAGAGCGACCCGAGACGGCTGCTGCAGCTGCTCAACGACTCCGTCCTCGAATCCACCCGGGCGCACGGGCAGGGCCGCTTCGCCACCATCGTGCTCGGCGTCGCCCATCCCGCCCGCGACGGCGGCCTGACCCTCACCCTGGCCGGCGGTGGCCACCTGCCACCGCTGCTGCTGCGCGCCGACGGCGAGATCGAGGCCGTCACCCTCAAGGGCATGCTGATCGGTGTCGTCCCCGACCCGCGGATCGGCCAGGCCACCGTGCACCTCGCGGCCGGCGAGACGTGCCTGCTCTACAGCGACGGCGTCACCGAGGCCCGGGGCGGCCACTACGGCGACGAGCAGTACGGCGCCACCCGCCTCGTCGAGGCCGTCACCGGCTGCCACACCATGCCCGCCCCCGCCCTCGCCGAGCGCGTCGAACAGGTGACCTGCGACTGGCTCGCCGGACGCGACCACGACGACATCGCGGTGCTGGCCGTCAAGGCCCACCCGGCCGGCGGCCGCCGCGCGTCGGCCGCCCGGCACCTGCACGCCGTACCCGATCAGCGGCCCGGGCCCGAGCCGGCCCCGGCCGCCCGGCCGGCCGCCGCCGAGGCCGGCCCGACCCGCGCCACCGCACCGGAGGACCAGCGCCAGTGACCGCCCCCGCACCGACCGTCGCCGGCCCCGTCGAGGCATACCCGGAATTCCTCGACTGCCTCGCCGCCGCCGACGAATACGGCGCCACCGACGTCGCCCTGCGGCTGCTCGAAGAGGGCGTACCCGCCGAACGGGTGCTGCTCGACCTGATCGCACCCGCCCAGGAACAGGTCGGCCGGTGGTGGCAGCGCAACGTGTGGTCGGTCGCCCAGGAACACGCCGCCACCCACGTCAGCGAGCGGGTGGTCGCCGCCGTCGCCGCCCACACCCGGGTACGCCCGCACCTCGGCCGGGTCGTCGTGTCCTGCATGGACGGCGAGTGGCACGCCCTGCCGGCCCGCCTGGTCGGCGAGGTGCTCCGGCTGCGCGGCTGGGACGTCGCGTTCCTCGGCGCCAGCGTGCCCGCCGCCCACCTGGTGTCCTACCTGCACCGCGACGACGCGCACGCGGTCGCGCTGGCCTGCGCGCTGCCGATGCGGCTGCCGCACGCCCACCGGATGATCGAGGCGTGCCGGCGCGCCGACGTACCGATCCTCGTCGGCGGCCGCGGCTTCGGCCCCGACGGCCGGTGGGCCCGCCGCCTCGGCGTCCACTGGGCCGGCGACGCGACCGCCGCCGCCGACCTGCTCGCCGACGAGCGGCGGCTGCACCGGCCGCCGTCGGAAGACCTCGACCACCTCGCCGACGACGAATACCCCGGCCTGGTCAAGAGCCGCGCCGACCTCATCGACACCGGCCTGCGCGACCTCACCGCCCGGGTGCCCGCGATGGCGAACTACACCACCGCCCAGTTCGACTCGACGGTCAGCGACCTCGGCCACATCGTCGACTTCCTCACCGCCGCCGTCTACGTCGACGACGACGCCCTGTTCACCTCGTTCATCGCCTGGATGGTCGAGGTGCTCGACAGCCGCAAGGTGCCGCCGCACACCCTCGACCGCGTCCTCGACGTCTACGCCGAGACGCTGCACGACTTCCCGCGCGCCCACCGGTTCCTGCACGCCGGCCGCGCCGCCGTACGCTCCTAGGATGCTCGCCCAGCAGCGCCAGGCGGTGATCCTGGACCGGGTACGGCTCACCGGCGGCGTACGCGTCACCGACCTCGCCGCCGAGTTCGGCGTCTCCGACATGACGATCCGCCGCGACCTCGAGGTGCTCGCCGACCGCGGCCTGCTCGCCAAGGTGCACGGCGGGGCGACGACCGTGCACCCCGGAGCCACCGACGAGCCCGGATTCACGGCCAAGTCGGACCGCCAGCGCGGCGAGAAGGCCGCGATCGCCGCCCGCGCCGCCCACCTCGTACGCCCCGGCATGGCCGTCGCCCTGTCCGCCGGCACCACCACCGCCGAACTCGCCCGGTGTCTGGTCGACGTGCCCGGGTTGACGGTGGTGACGAACTCGATCCCGGCGGCCGACATCCTGCACCGGGCCGCCCGGCCCGATCACACCGTGGTGCTGACCGGCGGCGTACGTACCCCGTCCGACGCCCTGGTCGGGCCGGTCGCGGTGGCCGCGATCCGGACCCTGCACCTGGACCTGCTGTTCCTCGGCGTGCACGGGATGAGCGTGCGGGCCGGCTACACCACGCCGAACCTGATGGAGGCCGACACCGACCGGGCCCTGGTCGCGGCGGCCGACCGGCTGGTGGTGCTCGCCGACCACACCAAGTGGGACACCGTCGGGATCTCGTCGATCGCGGCCCTGGACCGGGCCCACACGGTGGTCACCGACCCCGGCACCCCGGACGACGCGCTGGCGGCCCTGCGGGAACACGTGCCGGACGTGGTCGTCGCCGGCTGAGGCGCGGCGTCACAGGCCGCTGCACGGCCGCCCGTCGATGGTGCAGCCGGCGGGGCGCTTCGGGCCGAACACCGACTCGCCGGTGACGTCGAACCGGAACCGGGCCGACCCGCCGGGCGGCGCCGCCGCGCCGGTGAACGTCACCGTACGACCCTCCTGGGTGTACTCCGCCCCGGTGACCTCGCCCACCGTCCCCGAGTCGGTGAGGGTGATCGTGACCGTCCAGCGCGCGGCGGTGTCTCCCGGATTCTCGACGGTGACCTCGCCGCGATAGCCGAACGCCGCCGTCGACAGCCGGTTGAACTCGGCCTGGAGGGGTACCGCGGCCGGCGCGCCGGCGGTGGGCCGCGCCGGCGAGGACCCGCTCGGGCTCGCCGACGGCGACGCCGTGGGTGCGGCCGACGCCGCCAGCGGCGCCCGCGTCGGGGTCGCCGTCACCTCGCCGGGCCCCGACGTCAGCGGCGCCGGCAGGTAGGGTCCCGAGCCGGGCGCCGGCCTCGCCGACCGGTCCGCGTCGTCGCCACCGGACAGCGCGACCACCGCGACCAGCCCGGCGGCGAGCAGGGCGACCGCGACCGTGCCGCCGGCCAGCACCGCCCGCCTGTTGCCGGCCAGCACCGCACGGCCCTTGCCGGCCAGTGTCGCCAGCGGCCCCGACGGCAGCGCCCGCCGGGCACCGCCACGCCGCGTCACCGGGGCCACCCCGTCGACGTCACCCGCGCCGGCCGGCTCGGCCGGGCCGGCGAGATCGACCTCGGAGAACGCGAGCCAGTCGAGCACGGCCGGCAGGCGCCCGGTCAGGACGTGCTCGTACGTCTCCTCCAGCTGCTCGCGGTGCTCGTCGTACCACTGGTTGACGAAACACGACTGGTGCAGGGTGAGCCGGGAACCGGCGTCGGTCGGCTCCAGCTCGTAGACCACCAGGGTCTGCACGCGGTCCAGCCGCCACTCCATGGACAGCCGGCGCGGCTCGCCGTACTCGAGGAGCCGGGCCGTGACCGGGCCGTTGAAGCCGGGCATGTCGGTCGGGCGTAGCTGGAACTGCGAGCCGATCCGCGGGACCATGTCCGTCTCCCCGAACCACTGCCCGATCAGGCGAGGCTCGGTCAGCGCACGCCATACCCGGGTGGCGGGGTGGGATAGGTCCACATCTACCCGTATGTCAGCCACCGGGCGACTTTACGGCCTCGGCCCGGGCGGCCGAAACCGGCCTCCCCCGGCCGCCTCCACCAGCGCCGACGGCCACCGCCGCCGGGGCGGTCAGTCGGTCTGCGGCAGCCTGTCGAGATCGGGATCCCAGCCGTCGTCGTCGATGTCACCCTCGGTGGTCTCGCCCGGCGCCGACGCCGGTTCCGGCGCCGGATCGGCGCCCGGCACCGGGCCTCCGCCGCCGACGTTGGGTAACACCGCCGTCGGGAACTCCGCTGATCCGGGCTCGTGCACGTCGTACCGTCGCGCCGTCATGACTGTCACGCCCACGAGCGTATGCAGCCACCCCTCCCCACCGGGCCGTTTTCCCCCGCACCGCCCGCGGTGCCGGCGCGGGCCGGTGCGGGTTCGGTGCGGGGTCGGCGCGAGGTCGGGGCGTTGATCAAGGAGAAGTTGCGCGACAAATCAGGCGAACCGCCCACGTCTTCTCCTTGATCGGCCCGCCCTGGGGGCGGCGGCTGCCGGGCCCGGCCGGCGGGGCGGGGGGAAATCGGTTGGGGTGCGGCGTGGGGGTGGCCTAGCGTGGCCGGCATGGCAGCCACGCACGCTCTGATCAACAACGCCGCGCCGGTCCGGTACGGCTCGCTGCTCGTGTCGCGCCCCCGGATCCGGCCCGCCCTGGCCCGCCAGGACGCGTCGGCGACTGACTGACCTCACCCAGCTTCCCGCGCGTCACCGCGCACGCCAGGGCCATCCGAGTCCAGATCCGCTCGGACAGGCCCCGCTTCGTGCTGCCTGTCCACGCCCGCCGCCCGGCGTCCCCGCCGGCCGGCAGACAGGACACCGGCTGTGGCACCACGCGCTTCGCGCCGCAATCTCCCGAACCCCGGGCGGCGACCCGCCGCCTCCCACCCCTCGCGGCACTCGGATTCGTACCCGGACACTCCCGGCACCGGGCGATCCGACGACGTCGGCCGCCAGCCCTCGGCATCCGACTCCCGGCGGCGCTCCGCCGCACCGGGCTCCGATCGACATGCCGGCCGTGAGCCGGACCAGGGGCGACGGCCCGGCCGTGAGCCGGACCCGGGTCGACGGCCCGTCCCTGATCCGGCCGCCGGTCGGCGTGCCGTTCCCGCCCCGGACCGGCGGTCCGGCGGATCCGGTGGCTTCCCGCCGCGCCGGGCGCCGAACCGCACCGGTGTCGACCGGACGCGCCGGATCCTGTCGCAGAACTTCCTCACCGACCCGGGCGTCGTCGAGAGCTTCGTACGCGCCGCCCGGCCCGGCCCGGACGACCTCGTCGTCGAGGTCGGCGCCGGTCGGGGCCACCTGACCCGGGCGCTGGCCGGCGTCGCGGGGCGGGTCGTCGCGTACGAGGTCGATCCCGGTCTCGCCGCGGACCTGGCGGCGACGTGCCGGACCCTGCCCAACGTCACCTGCCGGATCGAGGACTTCCTGCTGGCCCGGCCGCCGCGCGGACCGTTCGCACTGGCGGGCAACATCCCGTGGGCGATGACCGCCGCGGTCGTCGACTGGTGCCTGGCCGCGCCGACGCTGACGGCGGCGACCCTGCTCACCCAGTGGGAGTACGCCCGCAAGCGCACCGGCGGCTACGGCCGGTGGAGCCGGCTGACCGTGCTCACCTGGCCGTCGTTCGAGTGGCGGCTGGCCGGCCGGGTGCCGCGTACGGCGTTCCGCCCGGTGCCCCGTGTCGACGCCGGGGTGCTGCGGTTGGAGCGCCGCCCGCGGCCGCTGCTCCCGTCCACGGCGCTGCCGGCGTACGAGCGGCTGGTCGGGATCGGGTTCGGCGGTGTCGGCGGCTCGCTGTACGCCTCACTGCGCCGGCACCATCCGGTCGGCCGGCTGGATGCCGCGTTCCGGGCGGTTCGGCTGGACCGGGCCACGGTCGTCGCCGACGTGTGGCCGGAGCAGTGGCTGACCCTGTTCCGCCTGCTGCACGCCCCCACCCGCCGCCACTGACCCCAAGATCCGCGTGATCAGGGAGTTCGCATCGAGGCGTGCCGACGACACGCCCGACCTACTCCCTGATCACGCGGATCATGTGGTGGGACGGCTTGGGGCTACGGGTCAGGGGATCCGGTCGGCGCCGGGTACGCCCGCGCCGGCCGCCGGGGGAGTGGCCGACGCGTTGCCGGCCGGGTAGCTGTACGGCGGCCGGGCGACGGTGTCGTCCTCGCGCAGCCAGTCGTCCTTCTCCTTGCCGCTGTCGTTGGCCCGGGTGATGGTGGCCGGGTCGTACCAGTTGTTGTCCGTCCAGGTCAGCCGGGTGTCGCCGAAGTCCTCGGTGATCGTCTTGGCGCTCACCACGTAGTTCGCGTCGGCGTACACCTGGCCGCCGACACCGAGCCCGATGAAGTAGTCGTCGACCTCGACGTAGTTGGCGAACAGGTGGGCGTAGCCGAACCTGACCCGCGGGTGCCGGGTGTTGGAGCCGTCCATCCAGTTGTGGTGGTACGTCACCCGCAGGTAGCCGCGGTCCTGGGCGCCGTTGTTGTCGCTGTGGCCGAGCAGCATCGACTTGTCCGTGCCGACGAACCGGTTGTACGAGGCGGTCACCAGGTCGGAGCCGCGCTTGATGTCCAGCGAGCCGTCGTTGGACGGGTGGAACGTGTTGTGGTCGATCCACACGTGGTGCGAGTAGCACTGCACGTTCACCGAGTCGTCCGGCGAGTTGCGGAAGGACAGGTTGCGGACGATCACGTTCTGGACGGGGGTGAACCGGTCGCGTTCGGCGGGGTCGCAGATGTCGCCGCCCCACGCGATCTCGTCCGGCCCCCAGCCGTTGATGTCGAGCCCGAATCCGCTGATCGTCGCGTTCGTGCCGACCCCGATGATCGTCTTGTTGGAGCCGATGTCGAGCATGTCGGCGCCGGAGCCGGTGATGGTGCCGGAGACCCGGACGATCCGTGGCACGTCGTCGGCGACGGCGGCCGCCAGTTGCGCGTGGTTGGTCACGGTCACGGTCGGCCCGCCGGCGCCGCCGGTGGTGCCGGTACGGCCGTACCCGCTGACGGTGGCGAAGCCGATCAGACCGTCCACGTTGCCCGGCTGGCCGGTCGGCGGTGGCGTGGTCGGCGGCGTCGTCGGGGGCGGGGTGGTGGGCGGGGGAGTCGTCGGCTGGCCGGTCGGTGGCGGCGTGGTCGGCGGTGGCGTGGTGGGCGGGGCCGTGCCGCCGCTGGTCACCACCACGTCGTCGAAGGAGGCCGAGGAGTACGACGTCTGCAGCCCGACGCGGCCCGCGGACGACACCGAGCTGGTGCCGGAGGCGAACTGGGCGCCGTTGACCGACCCGCTGACGGTGGTGCCGTTCGTGGTGATCGACAGGGTGTACCAGGTGCCGTTCGCGACGGTGCGCGAGGAGCTGCCGAGTACGGTCACCGAGCTGCCCCGGACCGCCTGTAGTTCGGCCCGGCCGGGCAGCAGCGCCAGCCGGTAGAACGTGGTCGACCCGGAGGCCCGCGACAGCAGGCCGACGAATCCGTTGGAGCCGAGACTGACCGGCTTGACCCGGGCCTGGACGGTGTAGTTGGTCAGGCTGGTCGAGGCGTTGAAGAGGCGGGCGTTCTCACTGTCGGTCTTGGACTGCCGGGCGACCTGCGATCCGTCGGCGACGACGGCCCAGGTGCCGCCGGACTTCGCCCAGCCGCTGATGTTGCGGTCCTCGAAGTTGGCGCTGAACTCGGTGGCCGCGCTGGCGGCGGGGGAGAAGGCGACGGCGGCGGCGGTCAGCGCGCCGATCGTGGCGGCGACGACGGGTATGTTCCGCCTGGATTTGGGGCGCGGGAGACCACGCTGATCCATGGTGGACCTTCCTTTGAGCGGGAATTCGGACCGTCCGTCCGGATAATGTGAACTGACTAGGAAAGCGCATTCCTGAAATCAGAACGTAACTTCCGATGTGATGGGTGTCAACGTTATGCAACAATCCTGCAAATCCGTTTCCGGGCGCGCTTTCCGCCCCGGCGGTCGGGGCCGGCCCCCGCGCCGGATACCCGCCGGCCTGATCTTGCCCGCCCAGCCGGGTGCCTTACGCTGCCCGCGTGACCGCGTATGACGTAGCCGTCGTCGGCGCCGGGCCCGCCGGCCTTTCCGCCGCCTACACGGCCGCCCGCGCCGGGGCGGGCGTGATCGTCCTGGAGCGGGCCGAACACCCGCGCTACAAGACCTGCGGTGGCGGCCTGATCGGACTGTCGCTCGACGCCCTCGGCGACCGGATCGAGATCCCGGCCCACGACCACGTCGACGCCGTCACGTTCACCCACGACGGCCGCCGCGAGTTCACCCGCCGCGAGCCCGGCAACACCCTGGTCCAGATGGTGCGCCGGGAGGAGTTCGACGACCGGCTGCGCGCCGCCGCGGAGGCCGCCGGCGCGCAGGTCCGCCAGCGGGTCACCGTCCGCGCCCTCGAACAGGAGACCGACCGGGTACGGGTACGCCTCGCCGACGGTTCCGAGGTGACCGCCGGCGTGGTCGTCGGCGCCGACGGCTCGTCGGGGATCACCGCCCGCCACGTCGGGGTCGAGTACGGCCAGGTCGACCTCGGCCTGGAGGTCGAACTGCCGGTGCCGCGCGACGTGCGGGGGCGGTGGTGCGGCCGGCTGCTCATCGACTGGGGCCCGATCCCCGGCTCGTACGCGTGGGTCTTCCCCAAGGGCGACCGACTCACCGTCGGCGTCATCGCCGCCCGTGGCCAGGGCGACGAGACCCGCGCCTACCTGCGCCGCTTCGTCGACCGGCTGGGCCTGTCCGGCATCGAACCGGCCCACGACTCCGGCCACCTGACCCGCTGCCGCACCGACACGTCACCGCTGCGCGCCGGGCGGGTCGTCGTCGCCGGTGACGCCGCCGGACTGCTCGAACCGTGGACCCGTGAGGGGATCAGCTTCGCGCTGCGCTCGGGTGCGCTGGCTGGCGCGGCCGCCGCCCGCGGCGACCTCGACGGCTACGTGACGGCCGTACACGATTCGCTGGTGCCGTCGATGCGGGCCGGCCGCGACCTGCTCGCCGCGTTCACCCGCCGGCCCGGGATGTTCCACCGGGTGCTCGCCACCCCGCCCGGCTGGCGGGTGTTCACCCGCTTCTGCCGCGGCGAGCCCGGCTTCGACCGCCTGGTGCGGCGGGCGCCGGTCCGGGCCGCCCTGTCGATGCTCCGCTGACCCCCGGCCGGCGCCCGGCCGGGCGGTCCACTCAGGGCACGATCACCGCCCGGCCGCGGATGTCGCCGGCCCGCAGCCGCTCGTACGCGCGCACGGTCTCCTCCAGCGGGAACGTCTCGACCTCGGTGTGCACCCGCCCCAGCCGGCCCAGCGCGATCACCTCCTGCAACTCGGCGCGGGTGCCCCAGAACGGGATCCGGGCGGTCACCTCCAGCGGCACCGGAGGCGGCTCCTCCGCGGTCGGCTTCAGGGTGAGCTGGCCGCCGCCGAGCCCGACCAGCAGCAGGTGCCCGCCGGTGGCGACCACGGTCCGACCGAGCCGGGTGGTGGCGTCGACGGAGACGAAGTCGAGCACCACGTCCGCGCCGTCCGGCGGGTCGCCGACCAGGGCCCGGATCCGGCCGGCCGCCTCGGCGTCGGAACGGAACGTGTGGTGGGCACCGACCCGGGTCGCCAGTTCCAGCGCGGCGTCGCTGGTGTCGACCGCGATGACGGTGACCGCGGTCGTCGCGGCCAGGATCTGCACCGCCATGTGGCCGAGACCGCCGATGCCGATGACGACGCAGAACGTGCCGGGCCGCAGCGCCGGCCGGACCAGTTCGATGGCGTGGTACGGGGTCAGCCCGGCGTCGGTCAGCGGCGCCGCCTGGGTCAGCTCCAGGTCGCCGGTGGGCAGCAGCCGCGACGCCGGCACGACGACGTACTCGGCGAGCCCGCCGTCGCGGCTGAGGCCGACCCCGCCGACCGGCACCGTCCGGCACTGGTTCTCCCGCCCGCTCAGGCAGCCCCGGCAGTGCCCGCAGCCCTGGATGCCGTAGATCGCGGCCCGGTCGCCGGGCCGCCAGGCGGTGACCCCGTCACCGGGCCGGTCGACGGTGCCGGCGATCTCGTGGCCGAGCGTCATCGGGACCGGGTACGCCCCGGCCGGCGCGTCGAGGATGTGCAGGTCGGAGTGGCAGGCGCCGGCCGCACCGACCTTGATCCGCACCTCGCCCGGCCCCGGCTCGGGCACCGGCACGTCCATCAGCTCCAACGTTCCCGGCCCGGTCAACCGTACGGCGCGCATCACGTTCCCCCCGGCAGGTGGCGACCGTCGGCCGTACCAGCGGGCCGACGACCTCCACTACCCGCCACGCGACCGATGATGCCCGACCACGGGGCGTGGAAATCGGCCGTGAATTCCCACGGTGCGGGCTCTACTGCCCGGGTTTTCCGGGAATGCCGCGCGGACCGGTGAAGCAGCGATGCCAGGAGGGGACGATGTCTGGCGGTGTACGGGAACAGGGCATGGAGTTCGCGGTCGTGGACGGGGGCTACGACCCGGAGCAGGTCAACTGCTGCCTGGCCGACCTGGGCCGGCAGTTGGCCCGGCTCAGTGCCCAGACCGAGCAGGTCGAGGCGGCGTACGGCGAACTGGGTGACGCCCGCGCGGAGATCCGCCGGCTGCGCGCCATCCTGCACGGCCGGCCGGCGGTCTACCAGGGTTCGCAACGCATCCAGCAGATGCTGACGATGGCCGAGGAGGAAGCGGCCGAGATCGTCTCGCAGGCGTACGACGAACTCGCCGACGCCCAGCGGGCGGCGATCGAACTGCGCGAGCGGGCGTACGAGGAGGCGGTGCGGGCCCGCCGCGACTTCGAGGCCGCCCTGCACGCCCGCCGGTGCCGCGAGCGCGACACGGACCGCGTCCTGCGGATGATCGACGGCTTCCCGGAGCCGGTGGGCGAGGTGGAACTCGTCGCCGACGAGGAGGACGTCTACCGGGCGGGGGAGGCGGTGCCGGTCAGGTCAGCGCCTTGACGATCGTCGTCGCCCGGCTCTCGTGCTTGGCGTACGCGCCGGGGTAGGCGGACTTCTGGACGGCCTGGGCGGCGGCGGTGAGGCTGAGCCGCTGCCAGCCGTCGACCTTCTTGAGCGCCTCGTAGAAGCGGCGGGCGGCGTACTCGGGGTCCATCAGGTCGCGGACGCTGCCCCAGCCGGTGCTCGGCCGCTGCTGGAACAGGCCGACCGAGTCGTGGTCGGATCCGGTGCCCTCGTGCGGGTACTTCTTCGACTCCGACACGACGTCGCTGGCCAGGTTGCGCAGGTTGGTCTCCTGCATGGCGGTGGCGACCGCGACGACCAGCCCGTCGGTGGGGATGTCGAGTTCGCGGCCGACCTTGACGATCGTGTGCGCGTTGTCCATCTGGGTCTGGTTGAGCCCGGCGACCGGCTTCGGCTTCGCCGGCGGCGCGGGGCTGCTCGGTGCGGCGCTGGCCGACGGGCTGGGCGACGGGCCGGGTGCGGGTGAACGGTCGTACGACCGGGACGCGGCGTCGTCGTCGGCCGCGGCGGCTCGGTCGGCGACGGCGGCCCGGTCGGCGCGTACGTCGTCGACGGCCGGGTCGAAGTCGCGGAGCTGGGTCACCGCCACGACGCCGAGGCAGCAGGTCAGGCCGGCGGCGAGGCAGATCCGGACCGGGGTGGAGGTCCGCCGGCGGTGCCGTGCGGCGCGGTGCCGGCCACGGCGACGACCGTCGGACCCCGGCTCCACCGAACGGGTATGCCAGGGGGCGGGGGAGGGCTGCTGATGGGGGGCGTCGTCGGGGTGCACCCGCCGAAACTAGGCAGGATCCCGGCCAGCGAAAACCGTACCGGTTATGGCTCTTCCCACAATTTTTACCAATGGGATGCCAGCAATCGCTTCAAAACTGGGTCAATGTGGCCAGCCGATCAAATCTGGCATGTCCGGCTTACCGGGTCGGCCGGGGTGATTCCGTCGGCCGTCTCCCTCGGTGGGTGCGATCCGGCTGCCTCGCCTGTCCGGCCGATCTATGACTCGGCCGACTGGCTGATAGTCGGGTCGGTCGGGCGGGTGGCGGTCTTGCTCACCCTCTTGCCGGGTACGATCCTGCCGTGGTCTTGAGCAAGATCAACAACTCGGCCGGTCGGCCACCGGCACCCACCCCGTCCCGTCGCGGCGGACTCGTCATCACCGCCGCGCTGCTCCTGGCCCTCCTGCTCGCCGGCTACCGCTTCGTACCCAACGTGCGCGGCCTGGGCAGCATGCTCGACAGCGTCGCCCCGTTCCTCGGCATCGCCGTACCGATCCTGGCCCTGATCGCCCTGCTGCGCCGGGCCCGCCTCGCCCTGGCCGTCGTCCTCGTGCCCGGCCTGCTGTGGGCCGGCCTCTTCGGCGCCGCCTGGCTGCCGTTCGGCGGCGGCGGGCCGGTCCAACTCCGCGTCGTCAGCCAGAACCTCCAGGCCGGCAACCCCGAGCCGGACGGCGCCGTACGCGCCCTCGTCGACATCGACGCCGACATCATCGGCCTGCAAGAAGTGTCCGGCGGCATCCGCGGCACCATCGCCGACACCCTCGCCGACCGCTACCCGCACCAGGCGTACGTCTCCACCGTCGCACTGTGGAGCCGCTTCCCGATCCGCGGCTACGTCGGCGTCGACACCGGCCTCGACTGGACCCGCGCCCTGCGGGCCGTCGTCGCCGCCCCGCAGGGCGACGTCGTCGTCTACGTCGTCCACCTCGGCTCCGCCCGGATCGGCGACACCAGCGTCCGCGACCACACCATCGCCACCCTCGCCGGCCAACTGCGCGGCGACGACGCCGAACGGCTCGTCGTCCTCGGCGACCTCAACACCGCCGCCAGCGACCGGGTGATCACCCCACTGACCGACCAGCTCTCCGACGCACAGGCCGACGCCGGCTGGGGAATGGGCTTCACCTGGCCCTCGGCACTGCCGGTCACCCGCCCCGACCACGTGCTCTACCGCGGCCTGACCGCCGCGTCCGCCGACGTGGTGCGTACCCCCGGCAGCGACCACCGCGCGGTCACCGCCGGCTTCCGCTTCTGACCGCCGCCGCAACCGGCGGCGGCCGTCACCCGCCGGAGACGACCGCCGGTACGACGGTCAGCGTGTGCCGCGGCTCGCCGGTGCTCGGGAACGGCCACAGCCGGTCCGCGCCCCGCGCCAGATCGGTCAACTGCTGCCGGGTCAGCCCCGCCGAGCCGACCGTGGCCTGCACCTCGGCCCGGTAGCGCCCGTCGGGGTCCCGGGCCAGCCTCGCCCGCGCGTTCACCCGTACGGTGTGCGACTCGTCGCCGATGCCCGCCGCCGCCTCCACCGCCGCGTGGTGCAGGCAGGACGCGAACGCGGCGGCGAGAAGCTGCTCCGGCGTCAGCCCGGTGCAGTGGTCCGCCAGCGGCGACGCCAGCGCCGTGGACAGCTCCCCGTCGTCGGTACGGACCCGGCCGCCCTCGGCCGTCGCGCTGGCCTCGAACGCCCCGTCCCCGGTCGACTCCCTGTGCGCCATGGTCACGACCTCCCGCTTCTCCGCCATCCGGCCTACCCGCCCAACGCCCCACCTAACAACCGCACCCCACCCGCGCCGGCGGGCCGGCCGCGCGCTCCTGGAGCGCGCGCCGCGGGAGGGCGCGCGGCCGGGAGCGCGCGGCCGGGAGCGTTGATCAAGGAGTTGCTGTGCGGCGAAAGGTGCGAACCGGGCACGGTTGGTCCTCGATCGGCGGGGTGTGGGCTCGCCGGGGCCGGCACGCAGGGCGGGCCGGGGCCGGCACGCAGGCGGGGCCGGCCGGGCGGAGAGCGGGGGCGGCGCGGAAGGCGCCGGGCCGGCCTGCGGACGAACAGTGAGAGGATCGTCGGGTGACGGACGAGCAGTCGAAGACCGACGACGCCGCCCCCGCGGCCGTCGACACCACCACGACCACGCCCCGGGCGCAGCGGTGGACCCGCCACGCGCCGTGGATCGCGGCCCTCATCGCGGTCACGGTGATCACCACCGACCAGCTCTCGAAGATGTGGGCGGAAGGCAGCCTCACCCGTGGCGAGCGCACCCCGCTCGTCGGTGACGCACTGGGTATCCAGCTCACCTACAACCCGGGCGCGGCCTTCTCGATCGGCTCGGGCGCGACGTGGATCTTCACGGTCCTGACCGCCGCCGGTGTGGTCGCGGCGGCCTGGTACGCCTGGCGGGTGCGGTCCCGGGTGTGGGCGATCTGTCTCGGCCTGGTGCTCGGCGGGGCGACCACCCACCTGCTCGACCGGCTGCTGCGTGAGCCGTCGTTCGGGCAGGGACACGTCGTCGACTTCATCGCGTACTTCGACTGGTTCATCGGCAACGTCGCCGACATCGCCATCTTCTTCGGCGCGGTCATGTTCTTCGCGCTTACCGTCTTCAACATCGCGATGCACCCCGAGCCCGCGGATGAGCCGGAGCCGTCCACCCACGGCGCGTAGCAGCCGCCACCGGCCCTCCCTGATCCGCGTGATCAGGGAGTACGTCGCACGTGTCGGCGGCGCGCCGCGCCCGAAACCCTCTGATCACGCGGATCATCACGAGCCCTGACCGGCCTGCGCGAGCAGCCGGGTGACGACCGACCCGGCGGTGTCCGACGGGATCGCGAAGCCCACACCGATGTTCCCGGTGTCCGCACCGGTGGTGGCGATCGCCACCGTGATCCCGACGACCCGCCCGGCGGTGTCGACTACCGCGCCACCGGAGTTGCCGGCGTTGACTGGCCGCGGACTCCTGTCCGGCGGTGGGCTCCCGTTCGGCGCCGGCGCAGGTCCGGCCAGCGCGGACCTAGGCCGGCAGCCGCACCGTGAAGACCGTCCGACCCGGGCGGCTGTCCACACCCACCCGCCCGGCATGCGCCTCCACCACCGCCGCCACGATCGCCAGGCCCAGCCCCGTACTGCCGGCCGCCCGCGACCGCGACGTGTCACCCCGCGCGAACCGCTCGAACACCTCCGGCTGCAACTCCGCCGGAATCCCCGGCCCGTCGTCGGCCACCGTCAACACCGCACCACCCGCCGGCTCCGCCGCCAACGTCACCGTCACCGACGTCCCCGCCGGGGTGTGCGTACGCGCGTTCGCCAGCAGGTTCGCCAACACCTGGTGCAGCCGCGCCCGGTCCCCGGCGACCGTCACCGCCTCCTCCGGCAGCACCAGGTTCCACCGGTGCTCCGGACCGGCCACGTGCGCGTCACTGACCGCGTCGACGACCAGCGCCGACAGGTCCACCGGCTCGCTGGCCAGCGGCCGGCCGGTGTCGAGCCGGGCGAGCAGCAGCAGGTCGTCGACGAGCACCGTCATCCGCAGGCTCTCCGACTCCACCCGGCGCAGCGCGTGCGCCACGTCCGGCGGCACCGCGTCCCGCCCCCGTCGCGTCACCTCCGCGTAGCCGCGGATCGCCGCCAGCGGCGTACGCAACTCGTGGCTGGCGTCGGCGACGAACTGACGTACCCGGGTCTCGCTGGCCTGCCGGGCGGCGAGCGCCGCGCCGACGTGCCCCAGCATCCGGTTCAGCGCCGCGCCCACCTGACCGACCTCGGTCCGCGGATCGGTGTCCGCCGCCGGCACCCGTACGGACAGCGCCACCTCGCCCCGGTCGAGCGGCAACTCGGCGACCCGGCCCGCCGTCGCCGCGACCCGGCGCAACGGCCGCAACGCCCGGCCGATGATCAACACGCCGGCGCCCCCGGCCAGCAGCAGCCCGGCCCCGGCGATCGTGGCCTCCGCCGCCACCATGCCGAGCAGGGTGTCCTCGACGCTCGACAGCGGCAACCCGGTCACCGTCACGGCACCGTTCGGCAGCTCCCTCGCCAGCAGCCGGTAGCGGCCGAGCGTACCCAGGTCGCGGCTGCGCGGCTCGCCGTCCGGGGGCAGCGCCGCCAGCGTCACCCGGGCGTCGCCCGGCACGTCCGACACACCACTGGTGCTGTCGACGTCGCGTACGGCCGCCGCCACCCGCCCGTCCCCGGCGACCGCGGCCAGCGTGCCCGGCGGCTGGCCGACGAGCTGCCGGCGCAGCTCGAAGTCCGGGCGCAGGTCACGCGGCGGCCCGCCACGCCGCTCGGTGGCCGTCAACTGCTGGTCGACCTGGCCGACCAGCGTGTGCCGCAACGCGACCGTGGTGACCACACCCACGCCCAGACAGACGGCGGCGAGCAGCCCGATGACGGCGGCGAGCAGCTTCGCCCGCAACGACCACCCGGCCAGCGGCCGCCACCGCCGGCCGGCCTCCGGCCCGCCGTCAGACCGCGGGCTTGAGGACATACCCGGCGCCGCGCAGCGTGTGGATCATCGGCTGCCGGCCCACGTCGATCTTCTTCCGGAGGTACGAGATGTACAGCTCGACGACGTTGGCCTGCCCCCCGAAGTCGTAGCTCCACACCCGGTCCAGGATCTGCGCCTTGCTCAACACCCGGCGCGGGTTACGCATCAGATAGCGCAGCAGCTCGAACTCGGTCGCCGTCAGCGTGATCAGGTCACCGCCCCGGCGCACCTCGTGGCTGTCCTCGTCGAGACTCAGGTCGCCGACGGCCAGCACCGCCTCGTCCCGGGCCGTCACACCGACCCCCGACCGCCGCATCAACGCCCGCAGCCGCGCCACGACCTCCTCCAGGCTGAACGGCTTGGTGACATAGTCGTCACCGCCGACCGTCAGCCCCGCCACCCGGTCCTCGACCGCGTCCTTCGCCGTCAGGAACAGCACCGGCACCGACGGCGCCTGCCCCCGCAGCCGCCGCAACACCTCGAACCCGTCCAGGTCCGGCAACATCACGTCGAGTACGACCGCGTCCGGCTGGAACTGCTTCGCCGTACGCAGCGCCGCCATGCCGTCCGGGGCGCTGCGTACCTCCCAGCCCTCGTAGCGCAGCGCCATCGACAGCAGGTCGGCCAGCGTCGGCTCGTCGTCGACGACCAGCACCCGTACGGGATCACCGTCCGGGCGCCGCAACTCGACATGCTTGGTGGATCGGGCGGCACCGGCCGATCGGGCATCCATGGTCACCATGTCCCTCATCCTGGCCGCGCCCGCTGTGCCGGCACTGGATGTTCTCTGTGTAGCACCTGTGCGGGCCATCGGATGTCGTATCCGCCGTGCTCAGCAGGTACGGGACCGGCCCGGATCCGAACCTGGGTGCCGCTCAGGGGCGCGGTCGGGATCGGTGAAAGACCGGACTGGGCACGGAACCTGCCGTTAGCGTGCAGGCCAGGTGTGCGGGCAGGGCGGCAGGCGCGGCTGGCGCGACCCGGCCGGCGTGGTGGTGCGGCGCGTGACGGCGTGCGGGAGTGGTCCGCGCGCCTTGCTGGCGAGGGAGTCGACGGTGCCGGAACTGGCGATGATCGAGGCGCCGTCGGTGCTGGGGCTGCGGCCCGGTGGCGTGGAGGACCTGCCGGCGGCGCTGCTCGACGCCGGTCTGCGAGACCTTCCTGGAGCGGTGCCGGGCGGCCGGGTCGAGGCGCCGGCGTACGACCCGGAGCGGGACCCCGAAACGGGGATTCTCAACGGCGGCGGGATCGCGCGATACAGCGTCGCGCTGGCTGACGTGGTCGGCGCGGTCCTCGCCCGCGGTCGCTTTCCCGTGGTCCTCGGCGGTGACTGCACCATCCTGCTCGGCAACCTGCTCGCCCTGCGCCGCCGTGGGCATCACAGCCTGCTCTTCGTCGATGGGCACACCGACTTCTACCAGCCGGCCGTCGAGCCGAGCGGCGAGGCGGCGTCGATGGATCTCGCGCTGGCGACGGGCCGAGGGCCGCAGGTGCTCAGTGACATCGAGGGTCGCGGGCCACTGGTGCGCGACGAGGACGTAGTGGCCTTCGGCTTCCGTGACAGCGCGGAGTCGGCGCGGGCCGGGATGCAGCCGCTGCCGCCGTCGCTGCGCACGATCGATCTCGAGGGTGTACGCGCAGCCGGCGCGGCGATGGCGGCGCGGCAGGCCGTCGACTGGCTTTCTGCCGGTCCCGGCTCCGGCTACTGGGTCCATCTCGACGTCGACGTCCTCGACGACGCCGTCATGCCCGCCGTTGACTACCGTCTGCCTGACGGGCTGACCTGGGCCGAGCTGGAGACCGTACTGCGGACGGCGATGTCGAGCGGTCAAGCGGTCGGCCTCGACGTGACAATCTTCAACCCCCGCCTCGACCCCGACGGACGAATCGCCGTACGGCTGGCCGAGTGTCTACGCCAAGGGCTGTCGGCTCTGCCCGACCGTGTTTGACCGCGCGTCGGATCAGGCTCGAAGAGCAGGCGGTGGCGAGGCGTGACGGGGGTGGCGGTGTGGACGGTGTTCAGGCTGCGGCGCCCTGGGCGACGATGCGACCGTCGCGCACGGCGACGAGGTGGGTGGCGTAGCGGCAGGCGTGGTTGAACGGCGCCGACCTGCGGTTCGGCGGCGGGCGCGGCAGGGAATGATGTCCTCAACAGGACCAGGGAGGGCTCTCGTGGAAGGCAAGGGCGGTTCGCTCGCCACCGGAATGGTGTTCGGCATCGTGATGGGCGCCATGATCGGCTTCGCCATGGACAACCTGGCGATCGGGCTGGGGATAGGTGTCGCCCTCGGCGTGGCGTTCGGGGTCGCGGTCGGCGCCGGCGGCGGCCGTGGCAGCGGCGCCGACCAGGGCACCGATCCCGACCGGCCCTGACACACCGTGTACGGCGAACAGCCCTCCGCCGTCCCCGGCACGGTCCGGTGGCGCGGCGCTGGCGCCGGTGACGACCACGAGGTGCGGGTACTGCCGGACGGCTGCATGGACCTGATGTGGTCCGACCGCGGCGGGCTACTGGTCGCCGGCCCCGACACCGTCGCGCACCTCGCGACCCGACGCGACGGCGAGACCACGATCGGGTTACGGTTCCCGCCCGGCACCGGCCCGGCCGTGTTCGGGCTGTCCGCCCACGAGTTGCGTGATCAACGGGTGCCGCTGGCCGACCTGTGGCCGGCCGCGGACGTACGCCGGCTGGCCGGGCTGGTGGCCCGCTCGCCGTACCCGGGTCGGGTCCTGGAGGCGGCGGCGCTGGACCGGCTGCGGGCCGGACCGGGCCCGGACCCGCTCGCCGGTGAGGTCGTCGCCCGGCTGCGCGCCGGGCGGTCGGTGGCCGCGACCGCCGCCGCGGTCGGCCTGGGGGAGCGGCTGCTGCACCGCCGCAGCCACGCCCTTTTCGGGTACGGTCCGAAGACGCTGGCCCGGATCCTGCGGATGCGTCGGGCGCTGGCGCTGGTCGACGCCGGCCGGGCGGCGGCCGAGGTGGCCGTGACCGCCGGGTACGCCGACCAGGCGCACCTGGCCCGGGAGATCAAGGCGCTGGCCGGGGTGCCGCTCGGGGTGCTGCGCCCGCGGCGACCTGACCGGCCGATCGCGGCAGCCTGACCAGCCCACCGCGGCGGGCGGACCGGGCGCGGTGGGCTGACCGGCCGACCGCGGTCCGGGGCGCGGTCGCGGCGGTGCGGGTCAGCCGAGCGCGGCGTAGAGGTCGACGCTGTTGCCGTCCGGGTCGTAGACGATGGCGTACCGCTGGCCCCAGAAGGCGTCCCACGGCTCGCGGTGGCTCTCGTGGCCGCTGGCGGTCAGTTCGGCGTGGACCCGGTCGACGTCGGCCGGGCTGTCGCAGCGGAAGGCGAGGCTGATCCGGCCCGCCCTGGCCGGCGGCGGGGTGAAGTCGGGATCGATCTGGCGGGCCACCTCTTCGGTGTCCCAGGCGAGCCGGAAGCCGCCGTCGAGGGTGACCTCGACGTGTTGCTCGGTGTCGGCGGCGGGGATGTCCAGGCCGAGGCGCCGGTAGAAGGCGAGCGAGCGGCCCATGTCGGCGACGAGAAGTCCGATAAAGTCGAATTTGACTGCCATGTGGCTCACGCTAGCGGCGGTCGGGGGGCGGGGTCTTGAACGAATCGGACCGGTGTGCCGCGCAACCCCTCCGGGTACCCGGTTCGGAACCGGTTCGCAACATGCGTGACGCAGACCTCACCCAAAACCATCGCTGTCGGGTTTCCGTCACGCACGTTTACCGTAAACATGGGCTTTCAACGAAGATCTGCCGGCGAAGCGAGGGACCACATGACAGATGTCAAGCTCGAACACCCTGGCGGACAGCTTTCGATGCCGGTGAACCCGGCCGTCGAGGGTCCCGCGGGAATCGGCGTCGGTAAACTCCTGGCGGAGACAGGTCACGTCACATACGACCCGGGCTTCGTCAACACGGCGGCCTGTTCGTCGAAGATCACATACATCGACGGTGACGCCGGTATCCTGCGTTACCGCGGCTACCCGATCAACGAGCTGGCCGGTAAGGCGTCGTTCCTGGAGACGTCGTACCTGCTGATCTACGGCGAGCTGCCGACCGCCGACCAGCTCGCGGCCTTCACCGAGAAGGTCCAGTTACACACGATGCTGCACGAGGACTTCAAGCGGTTCTTCGACGGCTTCCCCCGCGACGCCCACCCGATGCCGGTGCTGTCGTCGGCGGTCTCCGCGCTGTCGACCTTCTACCAGGACAGCCTCGACCCGTTCGACGCCGACCAGGTCGAGATCTCCACGGTACGGCTGATGGCGAAGGTGCCGACGATCGCGTCGTACGCCTACAAGACCTCGATCGGCCAGCCGCTGCTCTACCCGGACAACGCGCTCGGCTACGTCGACAACTTCCTGCGCATGACGTTCGGGGTGCCGGCCGCGCGGTACGAGGTCGACCCGGTCGTCGCCCAGGTGCTGGACATGCTGCTGGTCCTGCACGCCGACCACGAGCAGAACTGCTCGACCTCGACCGTACGGCTGGTCGGCTCCGGCCAGGCCAACCTGTTCGCGTCGGTGTCGGCCGGTGTGAACGCCCTCTTCGGCCCGCTGCACGGCGGCGCCAACGAGGCGGTCCTGCAGATGCTCGGCGCCATCCAGGCCGACGGCGGTGACGCGGCGAACTTCGTACGCCGGGTCAAGGCCAAGGAGCAGGGCGTCAAGCTCATGGGCTTCGGGCACCGGGTCTACAAGAACTACGACCCGCGGGCCGCGATCGTCAAGCAGGCCGCGCAGGACGTGCTGTCCCGGATGGCCAAGCCGGACCCGCTGCTCGACATCGCGATGAAGCTCGAGGAGATCGCGCTCGCCGACGACTTCTTCGTCTCGCGCAAGCTCTACCCGAACGTCGACTTCTACACCGGCCTGATCTACAAGGCGATGGGTTTCCCGACGAAGATGTTCACCGTGCTGTTCGCGCTCGGCCGGCTGCCCGGCTGGATCGCGCAGTGGCGGGAGATGATCAACGACCCGGAGACCAAGATCGGTCGCCCGCGCCAGCTCTACATCGGTTCGCCGGAACGCGAGTTCGTCCCGATCGAGAAGCGCTGACCCGACGCTCGACCCGGCCGCCGTGCCGCCCGTGTAGGCACGCCGGCCACCGCGCCACCTCCGCCGCCGCCCGCGCGCCGATCAAGGCAATGTATCGGACGGGTCGCCCCGCGCGACCCACGATTGCTCCTTGATCAGCGCACCCGGGCGGCGGTCGCGTGTGCGCGGCGGATGGCGGTGGCGTGTGCGGCGGGCGGCGGTCGCGTGCGCGGCGGGCGCGTGTGGGGTCGGCAGGCTCCGTGCGTGGGGGCGCACCGCAACTCTGGCGCGATCAAGGGGATGTGTCAGGCAAAACGGCCGCCGTGACCCACGATTAGTCCTCGATCAACGCGAGCGGGGCGGGCCGCCCGCACGTCCGGCACGATCAAGGGGATGTACCGGGCAAAACGCCCGGAGTGACCCACGACTTCTCCTTGATCAACGCGCGCAGGGGGCCGCCCGCGCGCAGAGGGGCGCGCCGGTCACTCCTGGGTGGGCTTTGACGGGCGGAACCAGACCGCGGCGTACGGGCCGATCTGCACCGTCGCCGACGTCCGCAGGCCGTGCGTCGCCGGCCCGTCGGCGTCGACGGCGCCGAAGTTGCCGACCCCGGAGCCGCCGTACGTGGCCGCGTCGGTGTTGAGCACCTCGTCCCAGCGCCCCTCGACGGGCAGCCCGATCCGGTGGTCGTTGCGCGGCACCCCGGAGAAGTTGACCACGCAGGCGAGCACCGAGCCGTCGGCGCCGTGCCGCAGGAAGCTGAGCACGCTGTTGGCGGCGTCGTCGCCGGCGATCATCCGGAAGCCGGCCGGGACGGTGTCCTGCGACCACAGTTCGGGGCCGTCGCGGTAGATCCGGTTGAGGTCGCGCAGCAGGTCGGTGACGCCGCGGGCGCCGGGGTCGGCGAGCAGGCCCCAGTCGAGGCCGCGGTGCTCGCTCCACTCGCGCTCGTCGGCGAGTTCGCTGCCCATGAAGAGCAGCTGCTTGCCGGGGAACGACCACATGTAGGCGAGGAAGCCGCGCAGGCCGGCGAGGCGCTGCCAGCGGTCGCCGGGGAACTTAGCGGTCAGCGAACCCTTGCCGTGTACGACCTCGTCGTGGCTGATCGGGAGCAGGAACTGCTCGTCGAAGGCGTAGATGCCGGGGAAGGTCAGTTCGCCGTGGTGGTAGGAGCGGTAGAGCGGGTCGCGCGACAGGTAGTGCAGGGTGTCGTGCATCCAGCCCATGTTCCACTTCAGGCCGAAGCCGAGGCCGTCCCAGTCGACGGGGCGGGAGACCTTGGGCCAGGCGGTGGACTCCTCGGCGATCATGACGACGCCGGGGTGCAGCCGGTAGACGGCGGAGTTGAGGTCGCGCAGCAGGGCGATCGCCTCGGTGTGCGAGTTGCCGCCCTCGGCGTTGGGCAGCCACTGCCCGTAGCCGCGGGAGTAGTCGAGGTAGAGCATGGAGGCGACGGCGTCGACCCGTAGGCCGTCGATGTGGAACTCCTCCAGCCAGTACAGCGCGTTGGCGATCAGGAAGTTGCGGACCTCGGGCCGGCCGTAGTCGAAGACGAGGCTGCCCCAGTCGGGGTGTTCGCCGCGGCGCGGGTCGGGGTGCTCGTACAGCGGGGTGCCGTCGAAGCGGGCCAGCGCCCAGGCGTCGCGCGGGAAGTGGGCCGGCACCCAGTCGAGCAGTACGCCGATGCCGGCCTGGTGCAGCCGGTCGACGAGGTGCCGGAACTCGTCGGGGGAGCCGAACCGCGCGGTCGGGGCGTAGTAGCCGGTGACCTGGTAGCCCCAGGAGCCGCCGTACGGGTGCTCCATGACCGGCATCAGTTCGACGTGGGTGAAGCCGAGGTCGGTGACGTACGCGGTGAGCTGGTCGGCGAGTTCACGGTAGTTCAGGCCGGGGCGCCAGGAGCCGAGGTGCACCTCGTAGACCGACATCGGGCGGGCGTGGTGGTTGGTGGCGACGCGGCGTTCGGCGAGCCAGTCGCCGTCGTCCCAGCGGTACCGCGAGGTGGTGATGACCGACGAGTTGAACGGGGGGCTCTCGGTGCCGCGGGCCATCGGGTCGGCGCGATCGACCCACTGCCCGTCGGCGCCGTGTATCCGCAGCTTGTAGCGCTGGCCGGGTTCGGCGCCGGGGACGAACACCGACCAGACGCCGCTGTCGCCGACGCGGTCCATCACCGCGCCGTCGTACGGGCCCCAGCCGGTGGCGTCGCCGACGACCCGTACCTCGCGGGCGTTGGGTGCCCACACCGAGAACCGGGTGCCGCCGTCGCCGGGGTGGGCGCCGAGCATCTGCCAGAGTCGTTCGTGGCGGCCCTGCGCGAACAGGTAGAGGTCGAGTTCGCCGATCATCGAAACAGTATTGGGCACCGGGGCCGATGCCGCGTGCGGCACGTCGGTCCCCGACGCGGTATTCGCGGGCCGGGTCGGGTGCAGCGGGTCGGTCATCGGCCGCCGACCGCCGCGAGCAGGTTGCCCTCGCGGATCTTGAGCTGGGGGCGGCCCTGGGCCATCCGGGCCTCGGCCTGCTCGGCGGCGAACGCCGGGGCGTGCGCGATGGCGGCGGAGTACGTGGCGGCGGTGCGGTGTGCGATCGACGACCAGCCGTACCGGTCGTGGACCATGGTGCGGGCCTCCCGGGCGAGCCGGCGGGCCCGGTCGCCGTCGGAGAGCAGGGAGCTGACCGCGTCGGCGAGGCCGTGCGGGTCCTTCGGGGCGAAGGTCATGCCGTTGACGCCGGGCTCGATGATCTCGGCGAGCCCGCCGGTGGCGGCGACGGCCAGCGGTACGCCGGCGGCGGCGCCCTCCAGCGCGACCATGCCGAACGGCTCGTAGATGCTGGGCACCGCGAAGCAGTCCGAGGCGGCCATCATCGCCGGCAGTTCGACCCCGCCGAGGAAGCCGGGGAAGCTGACCGTCTCGCGCAGTCCGAGGCGGTCGATGTCGTTCTCCAGTTCCTGCCGGTACGGCCCGTCGCCGGCGATGACGACGCGCAGGCCGGGGTGCTGTTCCTTCAGCTTGGGCAGGCCGGCGATCAGGTGCTGGACGCCCTTCTCGTAGACCAGCCGGCCGGCGAAGGTGACCAGCGGGCCGTCGCCGGCGAAGCGCTGCCGGGCGGCGGCGACGGCGCTGGCCGGTACCTGCCAGCGGTGCGTCTCGACCCCGTTGGGTACGACGTCGACCCGGCCGGCCGGTACGTCGAACAGGCCGGTGACCTCGTCGCGCATGTAGCCGGAGCAGACGATGACCCGGTCGGACTCCTGCGACAGCCACCACTCCATGGAGTGGATCGACCGGTTCATCTCCTCGGGCAGCCAGCCCTGGTGCCGGCCGGCCTCGGTGGCGTGGATGGTGGTGACCAGCGGCAGGTCGAGGTGCTCGGACAGCGAGACGGCGGTGTGCGCGACCAGCCAGTCGTGGGCGTGGATGACGTCGTACTCGCCGGACTGCGCGGCCCGCAGCGCGGCCCGGGTCAGGGTGTGGTTGAACGCCATGGTCCAGGCCAGCAGGTGGGAGGTGGCCAGCGGGAACGTCACCGGGTCCTCGGGGGCGCGGACGATGCGGACCCCTTCGGCGTACTCCTCCAGCGGCGCGCCCTCGGCGTGCCGGGTGACGACGGTGACCTCGTGGCCGGCGGCGGCCAGGGCGACGGAGAGCGCGTGTACGTGACGACCCAGCCCGCCGACGAGTACCGGCGGGTACTCCCAGGACAGCATCAGGATGCGGCGGCGGCTGTCGGGGGCCATCCCGCCGGCGGTCGGCAGACCGGTGGCGGGGGCGGCGTGGTGCGTGCGGGAGGTGAGGTTCGGACGGCAGGGGCCGTCCGTCGTGACCGGGGCGTTGTCGGCGCCGACCCGCAGGGTCGTCACATCGATCTCCATCCATGAATTGGCGCGTGTTTCGCCGGCACCACTGACGGCGCGAGCAGGTTGAGGTGTGGCCGAACGGCCTGGTGGGTTGGAAAAGGGTGGCCGAAAGGCCGGGTGGGTCCGGCGCCGCCGCGGTGCGTCGCTCGTTCCCGCTACAAGGAAACGGCACGCCACCGCGAATCGCATCCCGAAACGCCCGGATGGTGACCGATGACACCCGATCGATTGTCGTGGTGCAAGCGTGGGCCTGTCGCAATCGGTCGAACGGCTGGATTGAGGCTACCGTCGACTGGGCATTAGTCCTGCCGCACGCCGGTGGCCCGCGTCACCGGCGTGCTCGGCGACCCCGCGTAAACGAGGAGCACCATGCAGGTCTGGCCGGGTCAGCGGTATCCGTTGGGCGCCACGTACGACGGCACCGGAACCAACTTCGCGATCTTCTCCGAGGTCGCCGACTCGGTCGAGCTGTGCCTGTTCGACGAGTGGGGGCTGGGCAACGAGCGCCGGGTGAAGCTGCACGAGGTCGACGCCTACGTCTGGCACGGCTACCTGCCCGGCGTCCAGCCCGGACAACGCTACGGCTACCGCGTCCACGGCCCGTACGACCCGGCGCGGGGACTGCGGTGCAACCCGAACAAGCTGCTGGTCGACCCGTACGCCAAGGCGGTCGACGGCGACGTCCACTGGCACCCGGCGGTCTACGGCTACGAGCTGGACGACCCCGGCCGGATGTCGCAGGCCGACTCGGCACCGTACGTGCCGAAGTCGGTCGTGGTGAACCCGTACTTCGACTGGGCCAACGACCGGCTGCCGAGGATCCCGTACCACCGTTCGGTGATCTACGAGGCGCACGTGCGCGGGCTGACCATGCGCCACCCCGCCATCCCGCCGGAGCTGCGCGGCACGTACGCCGGCATCGCGCACCCCGACATGATCAAGCACCTCACCCGGCTCGGCGTCACCGCGATCGAGCTGATGCCGGTGCACCAGTTCGTCCACGACCACCGGCTGGTCGACATGGGGATGCGCAACTACTGGGGCTACAACACGCTCAGCTTCTTCGCCCCGTACCACGGCTATTCCGCCCTGGGGAACCTCGGCCAGCAGGTCCAGGAGTTCCGCGGCATGGTCCGGGCCCTGCACGCCGCCGGCATCGAGGTCATCCTCGACGTGGTCTACAACCACACCGCCGAGGGCAACCACCTCGGCCCGACGCTCGGTTTCAAGGGCGTCGACAACCACAGCTACTACCGGCTGTCCGAGGAGTCCCCGGAGCACTACGTCGACTACACCGGCACCGGCAACAGCCTCAACGTACGCAGCCCGCACTCGCTGCAACTGATCATGGATTCGCTGCGGTACTGGGTGCAGGAGATGCACGTCGACGGGTTCCGGTTCGACCTGGCCGCCACCCTCGCCCGCGAGTTCTACGACGTCGACCGGCTCTCGACGTTCTTCGAGGTCATCCAGCAGGACCCGGTGATCAGCCAGGTCAAGCTGATCGCCGAACCGTGGGACATCGGCCCCGGCGGCTACCAGGTCGGCAACTTCCCGCCGGTGTGGACCGAGTGGAACGGCAAGTACCGCGACACCGTACGCGACTTCTGGCGCGGCGAACCGAACACCCTCGCGGAGTTCGCCTCCCGGATCTCCGGCTCCGCCGACCTCTACCAGGACGACGGCCGCCGGCCGGTCGCCAGCATCAACTTCGTCACCTGCCACGACGGGTTCACCCTGGCCGACCTGGTGTCCTACAACGAAAAGCACAACCAGGCCAACGGCGAGGACAACCGCGACGGCGAGAGCCACAACCGGTCCTGGAACTGCGGGGTCGAGGGACCCACCGACGACCCCGACGTGCTGGCGCTACGGGCCCGGCAGCGGCGCAACTTCCTGGCCACCCTCATGCTGTCGCAGGGCGTGCCGATGATCGGGCACGGCGACGAACTCGGCCGCACCCAGCACGGCAACAACAACGCCTACTGCCAGGACAGCGAACTGGCCTGGATCGACTGGGACAACGTCGACGAGCAGCTGATGGCCTTCACCCGCGAGCTGACCGCCTTCCGGGCCCGGCACCAGGTCTTCCGCCGCCGCCGCTTCTTCACCGGGCTGCCGGTCAAGACCCGCACCGCCGGGGCACCACTGCCCGACCTGACCTGGTTCACCCCCGGCGGGCGGGAGATGACCGGCGAGGACTGGGGCAACGACTTCGGCCGCGCCGTCATGCTCTTCGTCAACGGCGAGGGGATCAAGGAACGCGGCCCGTACGGCCAGCGCCACGTCGACAGCTCGTTCCTGCTGCTGTTCAACGCCCACGACCAGGCGCTGGACTTCGTCGTACCCGGCCACGACTACGGCCAGAAGTGGGAACGGGTGATCACCACCGCGGAGCCCGGACCGGACGAACCGAAGGTGGTCGAGGCCGGCGGGATGGTCGTCGTACCCGACCGCTGCCTCGTCGTGCTCGACCGGACCATCTGAGATGCCCACCGCCGACCCCGGGCCTGCCGTCGGCGCTCCGCCCGCCGCCGGTCCCCGGCCCGCCGCCGGCGCTCCGCCTGCCGCCGGTCCCCGGCCCGCCGACCGCACCGCGCCGGGCGGGCCGCCGACGGCCACCTACCGGGTGCAGGTGCGGCCCGGCTTCGACCTCGGCGCGACCGCCGCCCTCGCCGACTACCTCGCCGACCTCGGCGCCAGCCACCTCTACACCTCGCCGCTGCTGACCGCCGCCCCCGGCTCCGCGCACTGCTACGACGTCGTCGACCACCGGCGGGTCGGCCCGGAGATCGGCGGCGAGGCCGGCCGCCGGCAGCTCGCCGCCGCCCTGCGCGACCACGGCCTGCGGCTGCTGGTCGACATCGTGCCCAACCACGCCGGTGTCGCCGTACCGGCGGCCAACCCGGCCTGGTGGGACGTGCTGCGCGCCGGCCGCGAATCGCCGTACGCCACCTGGTTCGACATCGACTGGTCCCGCGGCCGGCTGCTCCTGCCGGTGCTGGCCGACCAGCCCGACGCCCTCGACGACCTCAAGATCGTCGACGGTGAGCTGCGCTACCACGAACACCGCTTCCCGATCGCCGACGGCACCGGCCCGGACGGTGCCCCGGACACCCCCGGCACCGCCCACCGGGTCCACGACCGGCAGCACTACGAGCTGGTCTCCTGGCGGCGCGGCGACGCCGAACTGACGTACCGGCGGTTCTTCGCCGTCTCCGAACTGGCCGGCCTGCGCGTCGAGGACCCCGCCGTCTTCGCCGCCACCCACGCCGAGATCCTGCGCTGGGTCGCCGTCGGCGACGTCGACGGCATCCGGGTCGACCACCCCGACGGGCTGCGCGACCCGGCCGGCTACCTCGCCCGGCTGCGCGCCGCCGCCCCGCACGCCTGGCTGCTGATCGAGAAGATCCTCGAACCCGGCGAGGAACTGCCGGCCTGGCCGGTCGACGGCACCACCGGCTACGACGCGCTCGCCGAGGTGACCGACCTCTTCGTCGACCCGGCCGGCGAGGCCGCCTTCACCACCCTGGACACCCGGCTCACCGGGCGGGCCACGTCCTGGCCCGAACTGACCCACGCCGGCCGGCTCGCCGCCGCCACCGAACTGCTCGCCACCGAACTGCGCCGGCTCGCCCGGCTCGCCCCCGACCTGCCCGACGCCGGGCCGGCACTCGCCGAACTCGCCGCCAACTACCCGGTCTACCGGTCGTACCCGCCGGACGGGCTGCGACATCTCGCCACCGCCCGCGCCGAGGCCGGCCGGCGCCGGCCCGACCTCGCCGCCACCCTCGACACGCTGACCGCCCGGCTGCGCGACCCCGGCGACGAACTCGCCGCCCGGTTCCCGCAGTTCTCCGGCGCCGTCATGGCCAAGGGCGTCGAGGACACCGCCTACTACCGGTGGACCCGGTTCGTCGCCCTCAACGAGGTCGGCGGCGACCCGGCCCGCTTCGGCCGCCCCGTCGCCGACTTCCACACCGCCGCCGCCCGCCGCCAGGAACGCTTCCCGCTCGGCATGACGACGCTCTCCACCCACGACACCAAACGTGGCGAGGACGTCCGGGCCCGGCTCGCCGTACTCGCCGAGATGCCCGGGACCTGGTCCGCCGCCGTCGACCGGTGGACGGCCGCCGCACCGCTGCCCGACCCGGCCTTCGCCCACCTGCTGTGGCAGACCGTCGCCGGCGCCTGGCCGATCGAACGCGAACGGCTGCACGCGTACGTCGAGAAGGCGGCCCGCGAGGCGGCCACCTCGACGAACTGGACCAGCCCCGACGTCGACTTCGAACGGACCCTGCACGCCGTCGTCGACCGGATCTACGACGACCCGGCGCTGCGCGCCGACGTGACCGACCTGGTCGACACGATCACCCCCGCCGGCTGGTCGAACGCGCTGGGGCAGAAACTCGTGCAGCTCACGATGCCCGGCGTACCCGACGTCTACCAGGGCACCGAGCTGTGGCAGAACAGCCTCGTCGACCCCGACAACCGGCGTCCGGTCGACTTCGCGGCCCGCCGCGACCTGCTCGCCCGCGTCGACGCCGGCCGGCAGCCCGACGTCGATGCCACCGGTGCGGCGAAACTGCTGGTCGTCGCCCGGACCCTGCGGCTGCGCCGGGACCGGCCCGACCTGTTCACCGGATACCGGCCGGTGGCCGCCGACGGGCCGGCGGCCGACCACGTCGTCGCGTACGACCGGGGCGGCGCGGTCGCCGTCGCCACCCGGCTGCCGCTCGGCCTGACCCGGCTCGGCGGATGGGATCACACATTCCTTCCCTCATCACGGTCCGTTGTCGATACGTTCACAGGACGGGTCTACAGTGAGTCCCGGATAGCCGTTGCCGAACTGCTCGACCGGTATCCCGTCGCCCTGCTCACGCCCGCCGAAACCCCTGCTCGTCCACTGGTGAGGCCATGACTGAATTCTGTGTGTGGGCGCCGGCGGCATCCCGGGTGCGCCTGCGGATCATCGGAGAGCCCGACCGCGACCTCACCGCCGGTGACGGTGGCTGGTGGACGCTCGACGTGCCCGACGCCGGACCCGGCACCGACTACGCCTACCTGCTCGACGACGACGAGCAGGCCCTGCCCGACCCCCGCTCTGCCTGGCAGCCGGCCGGCGTGCACGGGCCGAGCCGGGTCTACGACCACGCCACCCACCGCTGGGGCGACCAGGACTGGACCGGCCGCCAACTGCCCGGCAGCGTCCTCTACGAACTGCACATCGGCACGTTCACCCCGGACGGCACCTTCGACTCGGCGATCGAGCGCCTCGACCACCTCGTCGAACTCGGCGTCGACCTGGTCGAGCTGCTGCCGGTCAACGCCTTCAACGGCGACCACAACTGGGGCTACGACGGCGTCTGCTGGTTCGCCCCGCACCAGATGTACGGCGGCCCGGACGGGCTCAAACGCTTCGTCGACGCCTGCCACCGGCGGGGCCTGGGGGTGGTCCTCGACGTCGTCTACAACCATTTCGGGCCCTCCGGGGCGTACGCGCCGATGTTCGGGCCGTACCTGGCCGAGACCGGCGGCAACACCTGGGGACGCACGATCAACCTCGACGGCCCGCACTCCGGCGAGGTGCGCCGCTACATCATCGACAGCGTGCTGATGTGGCTGCGCGACTACCACGTCGACGGGCTGCGCCTCGACGCCGTGCACGCGCTGAGCGACCACGGCGCCGTGCACCTGCTGGAGGAACTCGCCGTCGAGGTCGAGGCCCTGTCGACGCACGTCGGCCGGCCACTGTCGCTGATCGCCGAGTCCGACCTCAACGACCCGAAGCTGATCACCCCGCGCGAGGCCGGCGGCCACGGCCTGCACGCCCAGTGGAACGACGACGCCCACCACGCCCTGCACAGCCTGCTCACCGGCGAGCGGCAGGGCTACTACGCCGACTTCGGCTCGCTGCAGTGCCTGTCCGACGTGCTCACCGGCGCGTTCTTCCACGCCGGCACCTGGTCCAGCTTCCGGGGCCGGGTGCACGGCCGGCCGGTCGACCGCACCCGCACCGCCGGCCACCGGTTCGTCGCCTACCTCCAGAACCACGACCAGATCGGCAACCGGGCGACCGGCGACCGGATCTCGGCCACCCTGTCGCCGCACCTGCTGCGGGTCGGCGCGACGCTGCTGATGACCGCCCCGTTCACCCCGATGCTGTTCATGGGGGAGGAGTGGGGGGCCACCACGCCGTGGCAGTTCTTCACCAGCCACCCGGAGCCGGAACTGGCCGCCGCGGTCGCCGACGGCCGGCGTCGCGAGTTCGCCGCGCACGGCTGGCCCGAGGGCGACGTGCCCGACCCGCAGGACCCGGGCACGTTCGCCCGGTCCCGGCTGGACTGGGCCGAACTCGACAAGCCCGAGCACCGCGAGACGTACGACTTCCACCGGCGGCTGATCGCGTTGCGCAGGAGCCGGCCGGATCTCACCGATCCCCGGCTGGACCGGGTCGAGGTGCGTCACGGCGACCAGTTCGTCGTCGTACGGCGCGGCCGTACGGTGGTCGCCGCGAACCTGGCGCCGCGGGCGCAGCGGATCACCCTGCCCGGCCTGGTGCGGTCGGTGCTGCTGGCCAGCCGTGGCGGGGTCACGGTGATGCGGGACGTGGTCGAGCTTCCGCCGGAGTCGGCGGTGGTCGTCGCCGCCTCCTGAACCGCCGCCGTTCCGGGCGGCTGACCGGCGGGCGGCTGACCGCCGGGGCCGGTCCCGCCGGTCAGCCGCCCGCCGGGCCGGTGGCCTCCACCGCCTCGGCGACGACCGGGCCGGCCGCTGCCGGGGCCATCCCGACCGGGGCGACGATGATCGCCGGCCCGGTGGCAGTGCCCGGGTCGGCGTGCCCGCCGACGCCGGCCGGGACCGCACCGGGTGGCGCCGGTGCCGGGGCGGGGCGGGACAGCAGGACGACGCCGTGCGCGGCCAGCGCCGCCGCGGCCAGTGCCACCAGCGCACCGGCGAAGCCGGCGACCGACCCCTCGCCGAGCATCGTCACGCCGATCACCGCCGAGGCGACCGGGTTGGAGAGCGTGACCACGGCCAGGGGAGCGCCGAGCCCCGACCCGCGGTAGGCGACCTGCGACAGCAGCAGCCCCGCGGTCGCCATGGCGGCCAGCGCCACCGACAGCGGCGACAGCAGACCGGCCGCCCCGTCCTCGGCGAACCGCCGGGTGACGGTCTGGGTCAGCGCGGACGCGACCGCGAACGACACCCCGGACGCGGTCGCGTACAGCACCGCGCGCAGCGCCGGCCGGGCGCCGCCGGCCAGCAGGCACAGCGCGACGACCGCCGCCGTCGCGACCGCCACCACGGTCCACGCCCCGCCGGTGCCGAGCGACTCGCCGCCGCTCGCCGGCGCGATCAGGAGCAGCAGGACGACCAGGCCGGCCACCGTCGCCAGCGCGCCCCGCCAGTGCACGGCCGCGACCCGTCGCCCGACCAGGAACGCGCCGATCGGCAGCGCCAGGACCAGGGTGAGTACGCCCAGGGGCTGCACCACCGACAGCGGGCCGTAGGCGAGGGCGCCGACGTGCAGCAGGCCACCCGCGCTGTTGAGTGCCACCGAGTACCACCAGCCGCGCCGGGTCATCAGCCGCAGCAGCGGCGCCGGGCCGGCCGCCAGCCGCTGCTGGAGCACCGCGCCCAGCGCGTACGCGCCAGCCGACGCCACCGCCAGCGCGACCGAGATCAGCAGGGCACCCTCGGGCAGGTCACCGGCGGGCAGCGGGGCGGCGGCCAGCAGGCCGCCGGGTGTCGGAAGGTCGCCGGTGTTCACGGGCGGGTGACCTGGAGGCGGATCATGAACACATGATGCTCGCCTTGCGGGCCGTCCGCGTCCACCACCCGGTGGCAGTCGGCGTACGCCGGCTGTCGTACGTCGTACCGTCGTCTCCTACCTCAGGGTGACCGGGCTCTCGCCGGGGTGCGGCCGGTGGCGGCCGCCGCGCGCCGGCCGCCTAGGATTCCGGCTCGACGACTTCGGGAGGAACCATGCGCCGTACGGCGATGACGCTGTTCGTGGTCGCGGCGATCGCGGAGGCGATCTCCTGGCTGGCCCTGCTCGCCGGGATGGCGGCCAAGTACGGCCCGCCGCAGAACGAGATCGGGGTGCAGATCTTCGGCCCGATCCACGGCGGCCTGTTCATGGTCTACGTCGCCCTGGTGCTGGTGGTGTCGCGGCTGAACCGGTGGAGCTGGCCGGCGACGCTCGTGGCGCTGGCCTGCGCGGTGCCGCCGTTCGCCACGTTGGTGTTCGAGCGGTGGGCGCAGCGGCGCGGGATGCTGCGCGCCGGGAGTGCGGCCGAACCCGCCCCGGCACCGGCCGGCTGAGCGGCCGGTTCCGCCGCCGCCGGCTCCGGCCGCGCGGCTGTCAGCGGGTGAGGGTGCAGGCGGCCACCGCGCCGACCAGCATCAGCCCGAGGATGGCCTGCAGCACCAGCGCCGGTCCCAGGTGCGACCAGACGGTCGGGATCCGCGGGGTCAGCAGTTGACCGGTGGTGAGGTTGACGATCCGTTCCACCCGCGGCGGCAGTTCGCCGTCCTTCTGCCGGCGTACGGTCACCTGGATGTGGTCGGCCGGTTCCAGGGCGCTCTGCGGCAGGTGGCCGTGGATCTCGACCTCGTGCAGGACGCCGTCGCCGTCGCGCATCCGTAGCGGCGTGACCAGGAACTCCGGTCCCTTGCGCAGTTGCTTCCAGCGCCGCCGGGTGCCGGCGCGGCCGGTGCCGGCCTGGAGCACCGACTTGACCAGCAGCGCCGCCATCTGGGCGACGCCGGCGGCGGCGAGGACCGCCATCAGTACGGGCTGGCCGACCTTGATCTCGCGGGCGTAGCCGGGGTTGAGCCGGCTGACCCGGCCGGTGACGATCCGGGCGCGGGGATGCACCACACGTTCGGGAAAGAGTTCCCTGTCCATCCCGCCCCCCAAGCATCGGTCGGCCGCTTCGCCGGTCGGCGACCACCCGTCGGACCGCCGCCGTCACCAGCTATCGCTAGCACCCAGCGTCCGCGATCCCTTACGGATTGTATCGATCGGCGTGGGTGAATGGAATGAATGAATTCCGCTCATGTTCCGGTGACAGGCGGTCCGGCGCGGGTATGCCGCTCCCAGACGGAGAGGGGTTGACCATGGACCTGTCGTTCCTGCAGCCGATCTACGCCCGCCCCGGGCCGTGGGCCTCGGTCTACCTGGACGCCTCCCGTAACACCGAGGACGGCGCGATCAGCTTCGAACTGCGCTGGCGGGGCCAGCGTGAGCAGCTCGAGGCCGCCGGGGCGCCGGCCCACACCGTCCGCGCCCTCGAACGCGCCGTACTCGGACACTCGCCCCGGACCGGCACGTACGGCATCGCCGCGTTCGCCGCCGACGGCGAGGTCACCCTCCTGCAGTACCTGCCCGCCCCACCCCGCGTCGACGTGGCCGCGTACGCCCCGCTGCCGCACGCCATGCCCGCCGTCGCCGGCCGCGGCGAGGAGGTCGCCTGGCTGCGCGTCGTCGCCGACCGCACCGGCGCCAGCGTCGACGGCGTACACAGCGGCTCCCTCGCCCGGCGCGCCCAGATCCGGGGCAGCGAGAGCTACCCGATCCGGCGGGTCAAACCGGGCGGCTGGGCCCAGTCCCGCTTCCAGCGCGAGGCGGCCACCGTCTGGAAGCGCAACGCCGGCGACAGCGCCGCCGCGACCGCCGAACTCGCCGGAACCGTCGGCGCCGAGGTCGTCGTCGTCGGCGGCGACCCGCAGGCCCGCCGGATGCTGGTCGACCAGCTCCCGGCCTACTGGCGCAGCCGGGTCGTGGAAACCGACATCGGCTCCCGGGCCCCCGGCGGCGATCGCGGCCACCTCGACGACATCACCATCCAGGCCGTCGCCGACATCGCCGAACGGCACACCACCGACGCCCTCGACCGGTACGGCGTACAGCAGGAGGCCGCCACCGGCCTGTCCGCCGTCGTCGACGCCCTCCAGCGGGCCCAGGTCGACACGCTCCTGCTGGTCGACGACCCGTCCTCGACCGCCCGGCTCTGGATCGGCCCCGAACCGACCCAGATCGCCACCGACGCCGACCGGCTGCGGCAGATGGCCGTCGCCGACCCCGTCCAGGTACGCGCCGACGCCGCCCTGGTCCGTGCCCTCGCCGGCACCGACGCCGACCTGGTGCTCGTCGACCCCGACGAGGCACCCCTCGACGACGGCCTCGGCGCCGTCCTGCGCTACGTCGACGCCAGCACCTCCACGGTCCACCAACGGCCGTGACGACCCGCCCCGGCCGGCCCACCCACCCGGTCGGTCGGGCCCGCCCACCACCCGCGTCGCCCCGCGAATGCCGGAACGTGCCGAACCGGACCCGGAACGTTTGAAGTCCGGTCCGGCGGGAAGCCGCGCCGCGACAGGAGCGCGAGGAGAGGCGGGCACCCGGTGCGGGAGATGCAGGACTGGCTGGTCACCGGCGGCCCACCGGAACCGGAACGGGTGATGGCGCCCGACAGCACCAGCCGGGTGCTGCTGGCCGCCACGTCCCGGGCACTACGCGGCCGGGACTGCGCCGACCTGGCGTACCTGCCGCTGCTGACCCGCTTCCGGGGCGCCCCCGAACCGGTGCGCCGGGCCGCGGTCGCCCGCGCCGGCACCCGCGCCGCCCTGGCCCCGCCACAGGTCGCCGAGGTCGACGTCGAGGCGGTCGCCCGCTGGATCGTCGACCACTACCCGCGCCGCGACTACCCCGGCGTCGTCATCGGCTCACCCCACGGGGCGGCCGTACACCTCGCGACCGCGCTCGGCGTGCCGTGGCTGCCCGCCGGGTTCGAGATCTCCGTACAGTGGCCCGGCGGCGCCGTCGACGACCCCGCCCGCGCGCTGGCCCACGGCTCCCGGGTCGCCCCCGGCCTGCTCGCCGCCAACCCCGCGGCCATCGCCGTACGGCAGGTGCACGACCCCGCCGGCCGTGGCGTGCTCGCCGGCGCCACCCTCACCCTCTTCGTACGGTGGTCGCGGCTGCCGGACGCCTACCGCGGCTTCCTGCGCGACCGGCTCGCCCCGGCCACCCCGGTCCTGCTGCTGCGCGACGCCCGGACCTGGCCGGTACTCGACGCCGGCGGCGGGCACACCTTCCAGGTCGGCGCCCCCGGCAGCGGCCTCGACGCCGCCGAGCTGCGCTGCGACAGTGACCTGTTCGACCGGGTGCTGCGCGCCGTCGGAGGCGACGGGGCACGCTGGGACCCGCCCGCCGCGTCCTGCCCCGACGCGTACGCCGAACACGGCATCGACCCCGGCCTGGAGACCAGCCTGCG